>CAYNJG010000016.1:0-59089 GCA_964397295.1 uncultured Pirellulaceae bacterium | reverse complement strand
AGCTCCACCAAAGAGACTTGGCCCAACCGTTGCAATTTGTCTTTGAGTTCTTCGCAATAGGCTTTCAGTGCGACGGGATCCAGATCACCCGAAACAAGAATGTCCAGCACTTGATCGGTGCGTCCCAATTTCGAAATAACGGGGTCTTGAATATCGTCGGGGAAATCGTTGATCGCTTCGATTTCGGATTTAACGTCATTGGTGAGTTTATCGATGTCACCGCCTTCCTGCATTTCAACCGTCACGCTGGCGAGCCCTTCTCGCGCGTCCGAGACGACTTCTCTGACGTTCTCGATGCCGTCAACGGCGTCTTCGATTCGCTGACAAATCGCCTCTTCAACCTCTTCGGCCGTCGCACCTGCATACGTAACGGTGACGCTAACCTGTCCGGGCGTGATATCGGGAAACGTTTCTCGTCGAACCGACGGGTAGACGACGATCCCCATGATGATCAAGACAGCCATCATCAGATTGGCTGCGGTTGGATGTTTGGCAAAGAACGTAACCATCAGTGTGACGTTCCCTTGACGACTTCTTTCAACAGCGCGAGTGCCGCTGCGTCGAAATTGGGTTCCACCAACATGCCGGGAATGGCGGGGGTCGCGTCGGAGATAATAACCGTCTCTTGTGGTTCAAGCCCCGATTCGATCACCGTCGCTTGGTCTTGGTGAAACCGAACCTTGACTTTGCGTTGTTGGAGCCGGTTGTCGTCATCCAGCACATAGACGGTGTCTCCAATTAGCGCCGATCGAGGAATGACCATCGCGCCGGAAATAACGGGAGCCTGTAATTCGACTTCACAGTACGTTCCGCTAACTGGCGGTGGAGTTCTTTGGCTGGCATTAGTATTGACCGCATAAGGCTGGTCGATCGAGACGACGATTCCCGTGGTTCGCGCTTGCGAATCCAGTTCCTCGCGAATGCGCTGGAATTCAGCCGAGCGGGTGGCTCGAACTCCCGACGCACCATAGCGTACCGTCGCCTGCACATCAAAAATTCGTTTGAGTATCTCACGCGACACCGAGTTTCCACCGTCGTCGAATGCACCGCGACGCTTCTTGGGTTGAATCACTCGCTGTAGATTCCGAGACGTAAACTGGGCTTCTACTTCGATTCGGTCAGTGCTTTGGGCTGTCAGCAAGCTTGTGCCGTTGGCAACGTATTCGCCGACTTCCAGATTGACCGGGCCAAGTCGGCATTTGAACGGCGCTGATAATTTACATCGGTCAAGGTTTCGTTTTTGTTCGGCCAAGTTAGAATTCGCAACACGAATGTCTGCTTGGGCGGATTTAATTTGCGTCGGCAACAGATTCAGTTCATTGACGATCGTTTGGACCGCGTTGCGTTCGGTGTTGACGCTTCGTTTTTGAGAATCAACGTCATCAAGTGACCCAGCTCCTTCGTTGACAAGGCGTAGGTCTCTGGCCAGTTCGCTTTCGGTGATCGCGAGCGATTCCTTGGCAATGGCCAGTGAAGCGGTGAGGTTCTTTTGCTGGGCAGCGAGTTGGTTGACGGTGGCTTGTGAGCTTTCAAGTTCCGCTTCGAGTCGATCAATCGCCAATTGAGTGTCGGTCGTGTCGATTTGCACGAGCAGTTCACCGGCTTCGATGAAAGTGCCCGCCTCCAAATGTGGGTGGAGCTTTACGATCCGTCCGCTGACTTCGGCGATCGCTTCCCATTCCTTTGCAGGTTGGGCTGTGCCATAGCCGACCGCGCGGGGTGTCACGTCAAGCGTTGGCACTTTGATAACACGCAGCACTCGAACTTGTTCTTGTTCGGGAATGCGTTCTGGGGCTTTGGCGTTTTGGCTCGCGTAGTAAATTGCCAATGCTCCCAGCAGCACCGGCGGGATAAACAGCAACACCTTCAGTGATCGACCGAGAGCTCGGCCGATTCTTTTTATGATGGTGGATTTTGATTCGATTTGCCTGATCAATCGTTTGCTCGCTCGAGTGCTGGACGGGAAACTTCATCTTCCGCTGCAGAAGTCTCGTCCGCGGTGAAATCGTTCTTTCGTTCAGAGGCCTCGTCTGTTGGCGGTTGGTCATCTGCTGACGTATTGGCGGACTCTATTGTCGCTGCGTCGCTTTCATCACCTGCACTAACATAACTGCCCTGAGGTGAAGGGACATAAATTTCGCTACCAAGAGCCTCGGTTACCCTGATTTGCCAACCACCGCCAAACGCGGTGTAAGTTCGAATCAACGCTAACGCGATATTGGCTTTTGTCTGAATCACCGCGTCGGTTTTGATGACCAGGTCGGATTCATAGACAAATACCGACGAAAATGATTCCTTGCCAGCTTTGTATCTCTTTTGCCCCAGCTCAACCGTTTCTGCCGAGGCTTCCGCACTGATCTGTTGGTGCTGAAGCTGTTCATTAAATTTCAAAAAGTCGATGATTCCGTTTTCAACTTCTTGCTGAGCCAGTAGAGCGGTTTCTTGGTACTGAACTAACGCCTGTTGAAAAAGATTGTCTTGTAACAAAACATTGTTTGCGATGCGTCCGTAGTTCAGGATGTTCCACTGAAAGGACGGGCCAATGGAGCCAATGGTACTTTCAGGGGTGAACAAATCTGAAACAGAATTGGCTTGAACCGAAATGGATCCACTCACGCTCAATTGAGGGTACAAGTCGGCTTCGGCAATTCCGATCTGCTCGGCCTGGATCGCGAGCGTTCGCTCAGCAACTTTAATGTCAGGGCGTTGGCGAATCAGATCGCAAGGCACGCCAACAAACAGATTCCTGGGAACCTCCGGAAGCGAACCCGAGGTTGTGACCCACGACAACATTTTGTCAGGCGTGGTCCCCAGTAGAACCGCCAGCTGGTTGATCGAGTTACGCCGTTGACGTTCCAATTCCGGGATCAGCGCCCGTGTGTCTTCGAGATTGGAAAGTGCCTGCCGTTCATCGATCTTCGTTTTGAGGATCTTGTTTCTTTTTTTGGCGATCCCGTAGCTCGTCTGTTGGATCTTGACGTTTCGCTGTGCCATTTGGATTCGCTCGTCGAATGAACGAATCTGGATATAAGTCGTAGCGATTTCGGAAATCAAAGAAACAATAATCGCATTGGTGTCGGCTTGGTTGGCTTGGACGTTAGCTTCCGCAGCGGCAATGTTTCGCCGGAGCCTTCCCCATAAGTCCAGCTCCCAAGACAAACTCCCACCGGTGCTCCAACTATCGAAAAAGTTATTGTTGGCTTGTTGGCGAGAGTAGGAAGCGTTCACCGATTGTGATTGAGGGAAGAAACTGCCAACGGCGATATCACGTTGCAGGTGAGCGGCTTCGATCCGAAGGAATGCGGCTTTAACGGAGAGGTTTTGTTTGTAGGCGGCAGAAACCAGTTCGCTTAAGACAGGGTCTTGAAATACACCCCACCATTGTTCTTGAATTGGAATGTCTGCGATCAACGCATCATCATTTGCATCGAGCCAGGAACTAGCGTGCCGAGCGGAAGGTGTTTGATAGTTAGGGCCAAGCTTAAGGTTGTTGTTCCACCACCGCTTCGCAGTCGTAGTGCAACCGAGCGATGTGATTGAAGTGAGGGCCAGCATGGTGACTACCAAATGAGTTTTGGACATCTTTGCTCCCCTATAACCAGATCAACGCTATATCGCGAACTATCGTCGCAACCGGTTCCAACGTTGATGAAAAGCTGCCTACCGTAGGTAACTGAGGAGTGGGGCGAGCAGAGTTGGCCCGGTTTACCGGCAGAAGCGTTATAGCTTATCAGGTTGGGCTGGGCCCGATTCTGTCAAAAGCTGACGTGCAGTGGGTATTGCACAACGCGGGTGTCGAGGACGACTGTCCGCGGACGTCGTTCGCGGTGACGAACTTGTGAAGATCGATATGCACCTGGACAGCGATTGGCGTTGCTATGTCGATATTTCATGGCGGACGACCACAGGTGTACTTAGGCGAAGTTTGTTGGGCGGTATCGAGTACCGTGACGTTTCGGCGGAAGATTGCGAAACGCTGGGAGTCTCCAAGAACGTGATCGCACTAAAGGCGACGCGCGGCGCTTCGAGAACGTCCGGTGAAATTCGACGCGACGATGTGATTGTTGCCGTCGATGGAAAGGACAAGTACATGTCGGAGGGAGATCTGATTGCCTACTTTGCTCAAGAAAAGAAGCGTGGCGACGAGATTCAAATCACAGTATTGCGAGCAGGCGAGCGAATCGATATCAAGCTTCCGGTGACCAACTAAGGAGCGCGGTCGTTACCGCGTTGGTCTGAAAATGCAGTAAGACTACGATTTTCTTGCCGCTCACGCTAAATTCCGTCGCTGCTTCGTATCTGAGATCGTGCTCAACATCAAATTCCGCAGCTCCACTCGCTTGCGTTGAGCTTGCAAGTGAGTGCTTCGAACCTTCGGGTGGTCTTATTTCCGCTATGCTGTGTAACAGCGTTGCCGTCGGCAAGCGTATAGTATTGGGACTCAGTTGAGCACAACACGAAGACACCTATGATTTCTATAAGAACGCTACAGTTTCTCGGTCGTTTCGTTTTTTCAGCCGCTTTGATCTCTGTGAGTACTCCATGCTCTGGAGAAGACATTCGCAACGAGTCACCGGACGGTCGGAATGCGATCGTATTAAGTGTTCGCGATGCGGCCGTCGAATTTGAAGTTGTCCGAGATGGCAAGACGCTGTTCGAAGCGTCACCTCTCGGGCCGGAGCTCGCGGAAACGAATCTGTTTGGCGGAGCGATCCGCGTCATCGAGCAAACTCCAGGTAAGATCGATGAGTCTTTCCCGTTGTATTGGGGGAAGACCACGAAGGTTCGCCATCGTTGTTCTAATTCGACGGTCACATTGGAAGGCGTGGGTGGAGTCCAATGGCAAGCGGAACTTCGTGCCTACGACGATGGAGTTGCCTTTCGTTACCGTGTCTTACAGCATGACGGCGGTCTCGCGGAGGTCACGGTGAAAAGTGAATTGACTGAGTTCAAGCCTACGGGTTCGCCGACCGCCATGTTCAATGTACTCGAGAGCTTCACGACGTCGCACGAGACGCTTTACGAAAAAAAGAATTGTGCCGATATCCCCGTTCGCCAACTCATGGATTGTCCGCTGTTGTTGCAATGGCCGAACGGACCCGCGGCAGCAATCACCGAGGCACGCGTTCGTGACTTTGCCGGAATGTACTTAGAACGATCGTCGGAAAAGCATCAGTCGCTCCAAGTCCGACTCTCGCCGTTGCATCAAGCCGAGGGGGAAGAAACGAATGACGGCTGCGTCTTCGGTAAGACGCCGGTGGAAAGTCCGTGGCGCGTTGTGCTCTTGTCTGACAAAGCGGGAGAGCTTCTGGAAAGCAATCTCTTACTATGTCTAAATGATGCACCGAAGTACGACTACAGCTGGGCAAAACCTGGCAAGTCGACGTTCCACTGGTGGTACGGAGATTTCGAAGACGACCACGAGTCGCCGAACGAGCGTGAGACTTACGTCGCGAGGCATAAAAAGTACATCGACTTTTGCGCCGAGAATAACATTGCCTACCATTCGATTTCTGGTGATGGTTTTGCGTGGTACAAGCAGTCACGCATCGACTACGGCACTGCGGCGCCGGATGCGGACTGTCGCGTAGCTCGTCCGGAGTTGGGCTTGCCGGAGATCTTTGCCTACGCGAAGCAACGAGGTGTTGGCATTCGGCTGTGGGTGCATTGGAAAGCGTTGGATATGCACTTGGAAGAAGCGATGTCAATCTACGAGTCTTGGGGAGTCAAAGGATTGATGGTCGATTTCCTTGACCGCGACGATCAAGAGATGCTCGCGTACGTCGATCGCATGTTGGACTCGGCGGCGCGTCATAAAATTCACATTCAAGTCCACGGTTCGTCGAAATACAGTGGCGAGCAACGAACATTCCCCAACTTGTTCAATCGAGAGGGTGTATTGAACCTCGAATACTCCAAGTGGAGCAAGCTTTGTACACCAGCCCATAGCGTGAACGTTGCCTACACTCGTGCACTTGCGGGGCCCGTCGACTTTCATCTCGGCGGTTTGCGATGTGTGACCCGTGAAAAGTTTAAGCCTATCGATCGAGCTCCAAATGTAATGGGCACGCGCTGCCACCACTTCGCACTGTATGTCGTTTACGAGAATCCAATGCCGATGGTGGCCGATGGGCCGCATGTTTACGAAGGACTCAAAGGTTTCGCGTTTATTCGAGATGTTCCGACGACATGGGACGAGACAAAGTTCGTTGTTGGAGAAGCCGGCGAGTACATCGTGGTTGCTCGGCGTAGTGGCGAGAATTGGTATCTCGCCGGAATCACGAACTGGACGCGGCGCGAAGTCCGTGTGCCTCTGGATTTCTTGGGGGATGGGAGTTACGAAGCGAACAGTTGGCTAGATGGTACCAACGCGGACCAAGATCCCAACGAAGTTCGCGCGCAACGCAACGTCGTTTCCAACGTCGATCACCTCGAAGTAAAAATGGCGACCGGTGGCGGATTCGTTGCGGTTGTGCGGCCTCGTTAGAAATCCGAAACTGGCGGTTCTGGTACGAATCCCTGGAAGTACGTTTTCGTTCCGCCCGGCGTGACAAGTGATCGATAGATACTGGGGTCGATGTCGTTGGTTAGTACGCGAACGGAACCACCAACCATTGCAACGTTGACAACGTCACTATGACCAGACGTGAGGAACGGGGTGCCTTCGCCGAGATCTCGATCGCCATTGGGCAATCCTGATTTCTCATCTTTCTGCGGTGGGTTACTGAAGTTGCTGCCGTCGCATTTTTTCGGATCAATCGGATAAATGAAGCCACAGTTAGGGATCGCTGACTCGGACCAGTTTCGCGAAGATCCACCTCGTGAGTTCTCACCGAACAGAATCGTTTGGCTGCTGCCGTCGTAGATGCGGGTAAACTGCTGGCTCATATTGTTCCGATCAACTTCCGGCCAAGACACCCCCGTCTCGCGCGAGACATATTCGTCTGTCTCGTTGTTGGGACCAGAGGGCAAGTTCTTCGTCCAAACTGCATTTACCGACTTGAAGGAATGAACATCGGATACGCGAGGCACCACGGAATTAATACCTATCGCTATCCCGTAGTTGCGAACAACGTCCATGTCGCCATAGCCGACGTTGATCACGTAACTCAGGCCGTCCAATTCCGCAGTTTCGTCGTCGGGACAGATGAGGTGTTCAATCTGTTGTGTTCCAAAATTATTATCTGCGTTGTCAACAAGACTGCCGTATTCCATGTACGGCATGATCGTCGGCACCCAGTTGTAACCGGCTGCAAGGAAAGAAGTGCCGCCGGCTGTCATGGGTTCGCAGAAATTTGCTTCGCCAGGAGGTGCTTCGATTGTGTTGAATCTCGAATACGGCGGAACCTTGTCGTTGTAGCTCGATCCATACTGTCGAGCAGCCGTATAAATTTGCTTCATGCGATTCTTGCACGTTACCAGTCGCGCGGAACCTCGCGCGGAGTTAACGGCTGGCAGTAAGATAGAAACCAGCATTCCGATGATCGCGATGACCACCAGTAATTCGACCAATGTAAAGCCAAAACGCACGATTCTTTGTCGCATGTGTTCCCCTTTGGTTGAAAGCCAGTCTCCAAATATCTTTATCGAAAACGTGTGACAGAGAATTCGCGAGAACCGCAGGGGGAGGACGTTACGGGGCCTTGAAGACTATCGTTAGAGCGTGACACCACATCTAAGACTGAACAATGTCTTCGCTTTTGAAAATCCGAAACAGCCACCAAAGTGCTGGGAACATGATGGCACCCCCGATCAAGATGCATGTCGCCATTGCCCAGAGCACAACGTCCGGCGCCTTGCTGTTTTGAATGGTGATGGCGGGTGGAACTAAAACAGGATAGAGCCCGAGTGCCCACCCGATTAACACTGTTGCGACGGCAGTGGCAGCCAGCAAGTTGCCCAGTTGGTACTTATTGCTACGAAGTGCAAAAAGTGAGCCAACTCCAGCGACGATCGACGTTGCAATGAGCGGCCAGCCGCGTTGGATGAGTCCTGTCCAAAGGTTCTGAGCTTCGAGTCGGCACATGAGCAATCCGAGGAATGCAAGGATCCCAATCCAGATCCCCGTCGAGAGCGCACGTCCCCGCCATCGTTCGAGTAGCGTTGGATCGCCGGACAATTGTGCCTCGCGTGTCATGTAGACCGCCGCCAAATACGCGCACATGCCGACAGCTAGAATTCCCGAGTAAATCGACAGAGGTGTAATCCAATCAGTGAGATGGTTGCCCGAGTACGATCCATCTGCGGCGATGGGTAACTCGCCTGTCGAGATCGCGCCAATCGCCATGCCCATGAAGAACGGCGTGAACGTAGAAGCGAGCGCGAAAACGGCGCCCGCGGTTTCACGTAGCCAATCAGCGCCGACCGCGTAGGCTCGGAAAATAAATCCGGCACCGCGAAATACCACTCCCGCCAGTGCCAAAAGCAGCGGTACCCAGAGCGCTCGGCTGATCGCGGCGAACGCAACAGGAAATCCGTTGAGGATGATGATCAAGACGAAGATCAGCCAGACGTGGTTGGCTTCCCAAACCGGACCGATTGCGTTGGCGATGAGCTTTTTGTCTTTCTTGTCCGATTGCAATACGGTTGTGAATTCCCAAACACCCGCGCCGAAGTCAGCACCACCCAGGACGGCGTAGAGCGTCAACGCGATGAACATGATTCCAAGTACGATGACTTCAGGTGCCATGTTTGGTCTCCTTTGTCACCGATTTCTTGGCTGGCTCCGTGAGTGGAACGTTGGCCAACAGTCGCAAGACAAAAATGGTGGCTACGCCCAATACGGCGTAGATCCCCAAAGTCGCGTAGAAGACATTCCAAACTCCGGGAGCATCCGTGATGGCTTCCGATGTTCGCATGACGCCTTGGATAATCCACGGTTGCCGACCGACTTCTGTGACTGTCCAGCCGGCTTCAAGAGCGAGCATCGATAGTGGTCCCGATGCGAACAACGCCCAAAGAAACCAACGTGTGGTTGGAAAGTGTCTAAAACGAATACGGACGAAGACGGCCCAGGCGACGAGTGCCATGCAAAACGTTCCGATGCCAACCATGATTTGAAAAGCGAAGTGAACCACGGCAGTAGGTGGTCGATCTTCTTTCGGAAATTCTTTCAGCCCTTTTACTTCTGCGTCGAAGTCCGCGTAGGCCAAGAACGAAAGCAATTTTGGAATCTCGATCGCATAGCGCGTCACTTCCGCTTCGTCGTCGGGGACTCCACCGATGCGAAGCGGTGCACCCACGTGCGTTTCGTATTGTCCTTCCATTGCCGCAAGTTTCACCGGTTGCGACTTGGCAACGACCTTCGCCGCCCAATCTCCCACTGCCATTTGCGGTGGCGTCGTGACGATAGCGAGCCAAAGCCCAAGCGTCATGGCGTTTCTCGCATAAATCGTATGTTCGTATTCTTCTCCGTTGTTTGTTGTTTTGTGTTGTGAGAACAAAAGTGAGCCAGCGTAAAAGCCCGCGATGGAAAAGCCCGTCACCATGTACGCCGCCAAGACCATGTGTACGACTTGAGCACCACTTGCCGGATTCAGCATTGCGAGAAAGGGATCGATATCAACGACTTGGTCGCCTTCGAGACGAAAACCTTGTGGACTGTTCATCCACGCGTTAGCCGTGACAACGAATGCCGCCGACATGCAGCCGGCTAACGCGATCGGCACGCCAGTCCACCAGTGCAATTTCGGTGGAAGTTTGTTCCAGCCATACAAATAAATGCCGACGAAGATGGCTTCGAGGAAGAACGCGAAACCTTCCATCGTGAACGGTAACCCAATCACGGCCCCAAACTTGCCCATAAACGCCGGCCAGAGCAGCCCGAGTTCAAACGAGAGCACGGTGCCAGAAACCGCTCCGATCGCAAACATCACAGCGAATGCTTTGGACCAACGTTTTGCGATCTTCAGCCAAACCGCGTCCCGCGTGCTCAAGAAACGCCACTCGGCCCACAGCATCAGAATTGGAAAACCTACGCCGAAGCAAGCCAAGATGATGTGAAAGCCCAGGGTGAAGGCCATCTGCATCCGTGCAGGCAATAGATTTTCTATTTCGGCCGAAGCCAGAATCAGCGAATGCATTTCGTCCTCGCGAACATTGGTTCTCCTTTTCCAACCGCCGCTTTGGACGCGAACTAACGTCCGTTTTGTCGAATGATGTTTTTGTGCGTTTGAGTTTTCAAGGCCGCTTGCGATAGAGCTTGCTTGCGTCTTCCAAGATACGTCGCTCTTTGTCGGAAAGGCTTTGTTCGCCTTCGATACTAATCTTTGCCAAGATCGCGTCTACTTTTTCGTCCAGCTTGTGCTTTGCAGCCTGCGCCGGTTGCGAGACATGCCGCTTGGGTCGATGTGCGCTGCCGCTACTGCTTGGAGCTCGTTTGGAATGTTTCACGCGTTGGAAACGCGAAGCGACTCGGTTGTATTTAGATTCCAATTCCCAACCATTGCGCCAATACAGATAGCCGAACGCGAGTCCGCCCAAGTGTGCTGCATGGGCTACCCCCGTATTCGGCGCGGTGCCGGAAAGTTGTAGCAATAGAGGATGCAAGTCGTAGATGACGTAGATCGCAAGCAAAAAACGCATCTGAATCGGGAACAAAAAATACACTCGAATCGTGTAACCGGGATTCCACATCGTGAATAAGCAAATCACGCCCATCACTGCGCCGGAGGCTCCAATGCCGGGTACTCGTTCACCTGTTAACAGCTGAATGCCGACGAAAGCCAAGCTCGCCAATACCGCCGCGACAACGTAGAACAACATAAATTCACGCGAGCCGTATTGTGATTCTAGCGATCGACCGAACCAATAGAATCCCAGCATGTTGAACAAGATGTGCATAACGCTGTAACGATTGTGCAGTAGAGCCGTCGTGAATAGTCGCCAAACTTGTCCACTTAGGACCTTATCGGTGTCGAGTTCGAACCACTCCTGTATCACCGAGATTTCTGGACGGCTCCACATCAAGTACTCGAGTTCTTCCGCTCGAAGAGCTTCCGTGTCAGGCTCATCCGGTGTTGCGTAAGGTACTTGGACCGACGGTGTAGGTCGATCTAGCGACCGTTCTTCTATTCTGTCCAGGACGTGCGCGTAGTCTTGTTCCGTGGCTTGTCGCGTGAAAAAAATCTGCAGCAAGAAAACGATGACGGTGGCGATAATGATCTTCTTGCATGTCGGTGTGCCGGCCATGAAGCCCTCACCGTAGCTATCATCATCGCGATTGTAGTCACGGTCTGCAAAACCCACGGCTATCGAGCCCCATTCTTGCTGGTGGTTTTACAAGCAGACGCGATCGAGCAACCGCTACAGCCTCCGTCTGAACAGCCGCCGCCTTCTTCGGTACCGCAATCGGGACCACAGCCCAACGTCATGGCATCCGCGAATTGTTTGAGCTGCGTTTTCGCTTCGTAGGTATTCGCAAGTTCGTTGGTGAGCGATTCCAGTTCGGGCGTGATATCGCCAAGGAAATAGAAGAAAATCGATTGTCCGTCGAAGAGAACTTCACAGTCCATTAGTGTTGCCGGAATTCCGCGTTCGGTGAGAATCTGTTGGCAGCCATCCAGTGCCGCGACGCGATGCTTTTGCAGCCGGGCCCACATCAAGTGATCTTCGGCGGTTGCGCCTCGCAGAATTTGACCTGCTTGCGGCATATCTGATGCGGCGGATCGCACATGATTTAGCACCGAGCCGAACTCCAAACCGCGAGCGGTACGGCAGACGACGCTCATTCCTCGCCGAAATAACGCTCCATCAGACGATGGAAATCGCCCAAGATGTCCGACCGGTCCGACTCTTACCAAGTGATCGTTCACGAATAGATGCTCGGCTTAGAAAGTGTGTCCTTCAAGCATTGTCCGAGATGTCGTACACTCTGCCAAGCGGCTCGGTTAAGTTTTCGCGATCGCCGTATTTCAAAAGAGTAAACTACGAACAATTCAACGAATATGCTTGCAGAATCGACATCATCCAGCGTTTGGCACGAACTTGCAAATCGAGTCCTCCAGGGGGAGGCGATTACCGAGGCGGAAGCGACCAGCATTCTCGAAGCGGACGACGATCAGTTGCTCGACATTCTTGCTGCAGCGTTCCGCGTGCGAAAACAGCATTTCGGCAAGACCGTACAACTGTACCTGCTGATGAACGCGAAGAGTGGGCTGTGTCCTGAAGATTGCTCTTATTGCAGCCAGTCGAAGATCGCCACTTCCGACATTCCAAAATACAACTTGCTGAACGAAGCTCGTTTGTTGGACGGAGCCAGAGTGGCGAAAGAACGCGGATCAAAAACGTACTGCATTGTGATCTCCGCGCGTGGTCCCAGCGAGTCGGAAATGAAAGCGGTCACCGAGATCGTGCCGAAGATAAAGAAAGAGTACGACCTCGACATTTGTGCGTGCCTTGGCTTGCTCTCGCAGGAACAAGCCGATCAGCTGAAGGATTGCGGCGTTGATCGCGTTAACCACAACTTAAACACGAGTGCGGATCACTACGAAAAGATTTGTACAACGCATACGTATCAGGATCGCATTGATACGTTGCAAGCCGTTCGCAAAGCCGGTATGGAAATGTGCAGCGGCGGCATCGTCGGCATGGGCGAGAAGTCCAGTGATGTGGTGCAGATGGCGATGGAACTGAATAAGCTGGGCGTTGAATCGATTCCAGTGAACTTCCTGAATTCGATCGAGGGAACTCCGCTCGAGAAGAACGACGACCTGACGCCTGCATATTGCCTTAAGGTGTTGGCAATGTTTCGCATGGTAAATCCTGATCGGGAGATTCGCATTGCGGGAGGTCGAGAGCTGCATCTTGGGAGTTTGCAGCCCCTTGGTTTGTACGCGGCGAATTCGATCTTTGTTGGTGACTATCTGACTACTGAGGGCCAAGAGCCAACCGCCGACTACAAGATGATCGAAGACATGGGCTTCGAAATCACGACGCAACGCGAAGGCGTAGCATAAGCTCAGTCGCAAAGTTCAAAGTGCCATGCATAGACGGAGTAACGTAGTGGCGGGTATGGCACTCATTCACAAACACCGCTAAAGACGCACGCAGGCCGAGTAGATTTGATCTACTCGGCCTGCCACTTCATCGTCCCAACGTTCACCCACGCTGGGCAATGATCAGACGTTAGTTTTGCAACCACTTGTTCAGGGTGTCCGTGGCTGTTTCGGTTTTCGACTCTGGAGCCATTTCTTTCTTCATGGCCGCAGTCAACTTGGCGACGTACTCCATGGTCGACTTCATGGTCTCGTGCGTTGCTGTTGCGTCTAGCTTCACAACGTAGATGACCATCGACTCGCCGTCCTTGTTTTGTTCCAGCGTCCAAGAACCGATCTTCGTACGAGCACTTTGCTCTAGCAGGCGAGTCATTTGAGTAGTCGTTAGCGAGTCCTTCGAGACGTGAGCCAAAGACCAGATCTTGCGGACGTCAGCTCGCTTGAAGTACTCGATGTCCTTTGTGACGAAAACTGCTGTCTTGTCGTCGTCGTCGTCGCCCAAGTCTACTTGGTAGTGACCGGTGTCTTCGTGCTGTGTGAATGCGAGGTCTGCGGTCTCGAGCAGTTCCTTGACGGGTAGTGGGGCTGCTTTCCATGGAGCGGCCATGAAGTCTTTGACTTCGCTAATGTCGACCGAGTAGCTGACCAATCGTGCCTTCTTCGAAATCGCCTGCGTGATTGCAACAAGCTGGCCCTTCGAGTTGACAACGGGCCCGCCGCTGTCGCCCGAGTTGATTGGCGAATCGGTTTCAACAACGCGGAAGTCGTGTTCTCCCGAGCCAGTGCGAAACTGCTTTTGGTAGACAGCACGTACTTTTCCGGATGAGTAGACCCACAGTGCTTCTGTGGTGCCAGCGTTGCCGATCGACTGCACGTCTTCGCCTGGCGTGACACTGTCGTCAGCCATTTCAACGGCTTCGATGCCCTTTGGTAGTTTCTCTAGTTCGATCATCGCCAAGTCTCGCTTGCGATCGACTGAAATCACACGACCACGAATACCAAGCTTTTTCACGTTGTCTAGGTAGTGGTCGCGTTCGACGACGGGGCGATCTTTCTTCATGTCAGCGAAGAAGACAACGGTGTTTCGTGAGTCGCCAACAACGTGTGCATTGGTGATGACAAGCTTCTTTTCTTTGTCGACAAGTACTCCGGCTCCGCTGGACGTCCCGCTGGATGTTTTAGCGAGGACCCAAGTGGTCGATCGTACGGTACGGCTATAAACGCCTGCATCTCCGAGGACGGCTTGGCCCGTGATCATGAGTAGGAGTGTGGCGAAGAAGATTTGAGTTCGTGTTGAATTTGTAAGAGTCATCGGTTTAGTCCTTTGCAGAAGGGTGATTTTGCAAGCCACGGTTGGCTGATACCCCAGTAAGCGAAGGACCGGACGAGTTGTTACGAGTGTTTCTGAAAAATCTGGAAATGCCCAAATGGGCTTCTATATAGAAGTCTGTTGAGACCGGCCAGAATCTCGCCGAACGGGGTGTTTTTTGCGAGAAGAAGGGCTTTTTCACCCGTTTTTAAGAAATTCTGGAAACCCGTGTAACAGATCCTATGGCCCGACGCTTCCTTGGTTGTCAGAACAACACAACCCACTTTCAAAACAGGGATCAAGACCATGTCACTTGCCACCACACGCTCGACCAAAACCGTATTCGCTCTTTCACTCGTTGTCTTTTCTCAGGTCGTCAGCATAGCTTCGGCAGGATGTGGTGGCGGTATCGGCGGTGGTGGTTTCCATCGACCTCCCGCTCGAGCGTACGGCCAATCGCGATCTTACACTCCAGCGTATCGACCTGTTGCTCGACCGCAGTATCAGCCAGCGCCTCAGTACCACAGTGCCCCGCAGCCAGCGATTCGCGTCGTACAAACTCGACCGGTTAGCCAGCCAGTACGGCAGCCCGTTCAGCAACAACTTATCCAGCAACCCGTAGCTCAGCAGCCTGTTCAGCAGCCACAGCAAGTAGCACAACAACCGGTACAGCAGCAGTCAGCTGCAACGACGCCAGCACCAGTTTCGCAGCAACCAACGCAAACGGCTCAGCAAAACGCAACGCAGAGTGCACTCGCATTTCTTGCTAACGAGCCAGCTCAGCAGCAGACGCAGCCACAAGAAAGTACTGCCAGTCATGTTGGATCTTGGAAAGCAACGACGGCTGGTGGAGCCACGGTTACTTTGAATCTTAACGACGACGGCCAGTTCAGCTGGGTCGCTCAGAACAACGGCAAGACGAGCCAATTCGGTGGTCGATTCACAATCGAGAACGGCACGCTGACACTAGCTCGATCAAGCGACAATCAAAAGCTCGCTGGAAAAATGACCTTCTCAGGAAGTGGCTTCAACTTCTTGCTCAACGGAGCGAAAGACGGAGGATTAAACTTCCAGCAAAGCTAAAAGATTGACGAACAAGAATCGCCCGCAAAGCCAGCTCGCAAGAGCTGGCTTTTTTTTGGGCAGTTGAATAATGATCAATTGCCGTACGCATCACTTCTAGATATTGCAGATGGTGCCCGGCAATGAAACAATAAGTGACTCGTAACTATGCCGTGCTTTGGATCGAACCAAAGTCGGAGGGTCTCGTGAGCCTCGTTCTGGAGAAAAACCAATGGCTCGCAGCACTATCGTTGTCGAATCACTTGCGGCTGACCTTCGTGATGCTTTGTCACAGCTTGCACTCGACCAGCAGTATTGGGTAGGGATTGCTGGGCCGCCCGGCGCCGGCAAGAGTACCATAAGTGACGGCTTGCAAAACTGTTTTGGCGACATCTGCATTGTGATTCCAATGGACGGCTACCATTTGTATCGTGCCGAATTAGATGCAATGCCAGATCCGGAAGAAGCCATTCGACGCCGAGGCTCGCCGTTCACATTCAACGCGGAGAAATTCGTTGGCGATCTAACAGCGGCCCGCGAGTCCATGGGCGGTTCGTTTCCTTCCTTCCAGCATGGTATTGGTGACCCCGTCGAAAACGAAGTCCAGCTGAAGCCCGCCCATCGACTTGTGCTAGTTGAGGGCAATTATTTGTTGCTCGACGAGTCGCCGTGGAGCAAGTTGCCTGATCTGTTTAATGAATCGTGGTTTATAGATGCTTCGCTGGAATCGATTCGGGACCGACTCAAGGATCGATTTATGGCGAATGGACTGACCAAAGTCGCTGCGCTTGCCCGCGTTGAAAGCAACGATTTGTTAAACGCCAAGTTAGTCCGTAGCGGGCGAGAACGAGCAAGTCGCGTGATCCAGAATTGACTCGTGTCGACTCAATATGAGCCAGGGCGAGTTTTTCTTTTACTTGCACCAATGATAACAGTTCTTGGACGTTATCTAGCCCTATCACTTAGCGAATGACATCGATCACTGTATGCAAACAGGCTGCGTCTATTAGAATCTCGGCATGAGTGAACTTGAATGCATTAGCATGGACAACGCGTCGGTGGTTTGGTCCGCCGTCGAGAAGCAGCTGGATGCATTCTGCCAAGCTTGGGATGGTGCGGCCGAACCGCCAGAAATCGCTGATTTTGTCGGCGACTATGAGCCGGCCGTGCGAAGGCTGATTCTGTTAGAGCTTATCAAAGTCGACCTCGAGTACCGATGGAACCAGCCAAAGCAGGTGCAGGAAATGGAATCCTACATCGAGTCGTGGCCAGAGCTTCGCGTCGGAGGCGTACCGGCAGAGCTACTTTACGAAGACATCTTCCAGCGTCGTCAGCATGGCGAACAAGTCGACATCAACGATTACTCGGAGCGTTTTCCCGATTCCGCTGCCGCACTGAAGCGATTGCTAGGCATGGAATCCGCAGATATTTCGACGTGTATGAATCAGGGGCGAATTTCGCACCAGCAGTTTCAGGTCGGAGACACCATTGATGACTTTGAACTGCGAGCAGAACTGGGACGCGGAGCCTTCGGTGTCGTCTTCTTAGCAATCCAGCGTTCCATGCAGCGCATGGTTGCTTTGAAAATCTCAGCGAACCGTGGGACCGAAGCGCAGGTGCTGGCTCAGTTAGAGCATGCGCATATCGTCCGGGTCTACGACCGTCGAGTCATTGAAGAAAAGGATCTTCAGCTCTTTTACATGCAATACGTTCGAGGCGGTACGTTGCATGGTGCACTACGATACGTTCACGGCCACGATCCGACCGAATGGAGCGGCAAGTTGCTGATGGAGGCAATCGATCGCACTTTAGATTCGGTTGGCGAAGTGATACCGGCACCGACGCCCGCACGAATCGCGATGTCACAAAGCGATTGGCGCAAGGCGACGTGCGATATGGGAATCCAGCTTGCAAGTGCGTTGGATTACGCCCACCAAAAGAACACCCTTCATCGCGATGTAAAGCCTGCGAATATCTTGCTGACCGTGGATGGCGTGGCGAAGTTAGCGGACTTCAACATCAGTTGCAGTTCCAAGATTGATGGTGCTTCGCCCGCAGCCTACTTTGGCGGTAGCTTGGCCTACATGTCGCCCGAGCAGTTGGAAGCATACAACCCCGATCACTCACGCTTGCCCGATAGTCTCGATGGCCGCAGCGATGTTTACTCGACCGCCGTTGTAGTGTGGGAAATGCTTACGGGCAGTCGACCCTTTGGCGACGAAACTCTCTGTGAGACTTGGGAGCAGACGCTTGAAACAATGACTCGTCGCCGTACCGAAGGATTGACCTCTGACGAGTGGAGCAAGTTACCCCGCGATTGTCCGTCGGCATTGCGACAGTTTTTTGTGAAGTCACTCGATCCGCTACCGGAAAATCGCTTTTCCGCGGCGGCTGATGCGATTCGTTTGTTACGGATTGCTGGTAGTGCTTCGCCCGAACAAAGTTCTTCGTGGCAACAATGGTTGCTTCAATTTGCCCGCAAGCATCCGTTCTTTGTTTCGTTTTTGGTCGCCGTGGTGCCCAATGCGTTGGCGGCTGTATTTGTGGCTAAATACAATGCAAAATGGATTCAGCAAAGTGACAATACTGCGTTTGCTTTGGCTACGACCGTTATTAACGGCCTTTTTTTTCCGTTGGGTGTGTTGGTCGTTGTGCGATTCACCTGGCCATTGGCGAAAGCCCTTAAGGCGCGACGCGAAGGCAACCCAGTCTCTACGGATGTGCAAATTACGGCTCGAAATCGCAGTCTCAACCTAGGCCGACTTGTCCTGGTTCTTGGCATGGTTTTATGGACGATCGCTGGTCCTATCTATTGGGCGTTTCTTCAAAAAGGTGCAGCCGACTTCATTGTTTCCCACGTGCTGGGTGGGCTCATTGCTGGTTCGTTTCCGTTTTTTATTTTCACGTTCATCGGCATCGTGGCATGGTACCCTCCGTTTCTTGAAACCGCAGTAGACGATGACGGTACGGAACTAAAACTCCTTCAATCAACGTCGCGAACGCTCAGCCTGGTGGAATTGCTTGCTGCGGCGCTACCGATGTTCGCCACGATTTTGCTAGTGTTTTTTCCCGGAAGCAAAGACACACTCGCTGAGCACCAAAGGTTGCTGAGTATCCTTAGCGTAGTGAGTCTGTTGACGTTTGGAATCTCGTTTTGGTTGTCTCGAACGATTCAAAAGCGTATTGAGAAACTGAAGTCAGTTCTGCTTCCAGGCGAATTGACGCAGCAGCAAACATGACCAAACGGACCGCGCGATCGCCGTAGTCAACTCGTGACGCTTTGCAAGTTCGTGTCGTTGTCAGATTTCCAACTGGCTATCCACGCGACGAACTGTCCGACGATAAAAAACAGCGACAAGCCTATGGCCATGTCTACGCCATGACATGCTGCAAACCGTAATTGACGGTCAGTTATATGAGAAAAGAGGCTGAATCCATCCGAGGATCCAGCCTGGTAGATGGTGTAGCTACCGCTTGCCAGGGCGCAATACGTCAGCATGTAGTGGCCGAGGAGCGCGCCGATAACAGAAAAGCCAGTGACAATCGAACGATATTCGAACACAAGTATCAGGGATAAGTAGACCAGAATGGATACCAAATATCTTGCGAACAATATTTCACTTACATCCCTCGCTAGTGGATCACGGTGGATGTAATACGCGAAGCCGAAGCTCCATAATGCTGTTACGGTGAACATTTGCCAAAGAGAACTTCGCCGAAAGATGGGTTTAGCTTGCTTGCGCTCCAAGAGTACGCATAGAGAGACGACTATCAGCACCGCAAACAGAGCGAGGGGCTGGTCTCCGGCCAAGAGAATGCGCAAAGCGTAATCGGTGGTTGCGGTGGTGCTCACGGTGAAGTTTCGTCAGAGAGACGGAATAATTGGCGACGCTAATCCGATTATCGTTTTTCGTGCGTAGCGGTGTGCCCGCGATTCTAGGTGTTGCTTGTTGAATCTGAGCCTTCTGACATAATTTGCTCGAGCTTCTTCGTCGAACGTGTAAGCATGACGCGAATGGCCCCGTCTGACTTTCCTAGCTGTTTCGCAATGTCTTTGCTGCTGAGGTTCTGCACATAACGCATCGTCAGTGCTTGCTGTTGGTCTTCGGGCAGGCTGCGTAGCGCTTGCCACAAGCGAGACTCTTTTTGCTTGCGCGAGAATGCCATGCTAGGCGAAGTGATACTTGCGACCAGCATGTCGATCACACCGCCGCCCTGCGACGCGTCGGGTGTCTGCATGCGAACTTCTTGTTGAGCCGCTCGCTTTTGGGCATTAAACCGACGGTGTGCATCCACAACGCGTCGATCGATCAGATAGCAGAGCCATACGAAGGGATCACGATCTTTGAAGTCGACGTCGGCAATGCTGAGTACGGCTGATGTGCTGACCTCCTGCAAAATGTCGTCTGGCTCGACTTTATTGAGCAGTCCTCCGCTCATCTTTCGGCGAATGACGGAGAGCAAGGGGAGCCGTTGTTGTTCGATATATTCCGCAAGTGCGTTCGCATCACCTTCACGTATGCGATCGATCAGTTCGTTTGAGGCCATAGCCGCTCCTTTCTTCGGGACGACTGAACTTATCGTGATAACGAAAGAGGAACAAGGTATCGCTGATTTCTGAAACAAGAGTGATTGCAAGAGCCCATCGCGATTCATCACGATGGGCTCTTTGTCGATAGACTCTTTGTATGTAGTCAATGATCTACTTTTGCATTTCAAGTTTTTCAAAGTCCAGGTTGTCGATGCTGTTTTCCGCCACAGGTTGTTGCGGCGGAGTGGGAGGAACTTCTTCCCGATCCGGTGTAACTTCCGCTGGTTGTGGAGTCGGTACAGCCGGAGCCGGTTCCACCGTTTGTTCCAGCACAGGAATCTTATCTCGTTCGAGTATCACGATGTTGTTCGACTCGTTGGACTCCAGCAATTGGTCGAAGCTATCGATCGCGATGACGAGCTTCTGAAAGGCCAGCGTGTCTGTTCCAGATCGGCCCATCGCCAGTGACTCGACCGGCAGACAAAGTGTCAGTTCGACATTCTCACCTGGACCAATCGTAGGTGCGGCTTGCGTCACGGATGGCGAAAATGGTTGAATTCGCCCTAAGACAGCGACGGCCGAAATCGAAAACGACGAAACCGCTCGCTTACTTTTGTTGCTGATCGTGACGGCAATCTTCGGTCCATGCGTGGCATCGCCTGGATGACACATCGTAACTGTCATGATTTCCAGGTCACCGATCGAGTCGCCCAAGAGCAGGCCGTTTCCGTGAGGAACCGCCATGACAGCTTGACTTGTGCCATGCCCATATTGAAACAGCAAATCCATCACGTGTTGGCAATTCGTGGGTCCAGAAATGTAAGGAGCCGCAAGTGACACCCCGCCTTTGCCCAACAGCACTGCTATGACGAGTGCTACTTTGAGTGCTTTCATCTTCATCGTTCTATCCTTTGAGTTGGTTTGTAAATTTGAATTCAAAAAAAAGCCTGGCGAAGTGCTCGCCAGGCTCGTGTGTTGGTGATAGTGCGTTGCTTGCTTCCGGTTTAGAAGCATCCCCAGTAGCTAACGATGGGACGGCAGTAGTTGTAAACCGGCTGGCAGATGTAAGGTCGGTAAACGTTGTAGCAGTTGTAGTAAGGTCGGAAGCAACGGTATCCGTAGCTATGGCCCCAGCTGCGATAGCCGAATCGTCGGAAGCACGCTTCCACTGCGTCTTCTTCTCCGTCTGCGTTTTCAGACAAGCTATCGACGTCGATGTCGAGTCCCACTTCTTCAATTTCGATCGAGGAGTCCGCGATGTTGGCACCTTTCGTGCTTGCGAGTTCATTGAGTAGGTCGTCGTCAGCCGTAACGGTGGAAGCTAGAACGAACAGGGAAACGATGGTGAGTGTGACTTTCTTGAACATGGTTCAGGTCCTTTGGGTCGGCAATGTTGAATTGGAATTGAGCTGCTGGGCTGCCGTGTCTCAGTCGCTCGTTGTTTGACTGACCAGGGAAGCGAGGGCGGCCGAGATTTGTTACACGCCGAGCCGAAAGTTTTTTGAGAAACGTGAGGAATCGCCGTTTTTACGTGAAAAACCACGTATTTCGCGGCCCGGCAAAACAATCTGGAATTCCGTGTAACAGTTGCTCCCGTACGACGCTTCTATAGGTGTCGCAAGGGCGACCAACCGAATCACACATTCACCCAAACAATCGGACTTCGAATCATGACTCACTTCATCAAAACAACGATCACGGTAATGCTCGTATCTCTTGCCTGCTCAACAGTGATTGCAGACGACTTGTTTTCAGAGGTTACGATCTCTTCCGTTTTTGGTGGCGACAAGGAAGTGGCGAAGAGCGAAGTTGCTGTTAGCAACGGCCGCCGAGTAACGGGGCCTTCGAGTCTACGCAAGCTATTAGCTGACGCGGGACTCAAAGGACAAGAAGTGAACGACAAGTCGGTTGCAGTTCAGTTGGACGCTCCTCAAACGAAAGATAAATCACTGAGTGCAGTAGTCGCCGTCAACGTTGACAAGGAGCGCATTGTCATTGCGTTTCCACTAGTAAAGGTGACGAATGCGAATTCCGCGAAGTTGCTCGAGTTGATGGCGGCCGGCAACTCCGGCGAAGGCATCTACTTCTTCTACGAAGTAAACACCAAGTGGCTCGGAGTTCGTCGCAACATCCGCAATCAGAACGTCAGCTCCAGCTGGCTGAAGTCGCAACTTGATGAAATGGTTGTTGTTGCTCAGGAACGCGTCGACGCCTGGCAATCGCTTGGGAAAACGTTACTTGAGGACAACAAGGAAGCAACAACTCCTCAAGTTCAAGCTCCGCAAGTAAAGACTACGCCAGCCAAAGCAACGATGGACGGCAGCTGGAAAGCGAACGGAACGTCGGGTGAGTCCTACGTTCTTTCCTTCAGAGGAAATCAGTTCAGCCTAGCGATTGCAACCGGCGGAAAAAAAGTGAAGAGCACAGGAACTTGGACATTGCAGGGCGGCCAGCTAACGCTCTCTGGCGAAGGCTTAACGCTAACCGGAAGTGTGAAAGCCTCGACCTCGACACAGTTCGAGTTAACGCTGACAAACCGAAGTCCGCTGACGTTCTCCAAGAACGGTTAAGCCAAAACGTAGGAACCTAGGGTATGTGTGATACGTCAGAGAACCGGGGCATCCGCCTCGGTTTTTTACGTTGGCCCTATTCGTCCAAATCGAATTGAAGAGCTTTGCTATCCGTAATTGCCACGGCTTGCTTGCCACAACAGACGATCTGTCGAGCTCCATCGATCAACTCGATTTCGGTCTCATCCACAATTCGCTTGCCGTCTTCGAATCCAGCATCCAAACGATAGATGCCACTCTTTCCATCTCTGGATCCCGCTGCGTACAGCAATTCAGTCGAACTCAATGCCAGCGACGTGATCTCATCCATTCCTGTTGGGATTTGTAAAAGTTTCTCGCCACGCTGTGAATGGTGAAATTGAATCGTCGGCTTGCCGTCGCGTTCAACGGCGGCCAGTAGGTGGCCTTGGAAGTTGACGACTAGTGCAAGAATTGGTTCGGGCCCACGGTAAATCTCCTTGGGCTCGTTCAGGCTTGCTGCATTTGCGCCGATAATCCATAGCGACGTTTCTGTTTCGTCTTTCACGGCAAAATAGATGGCAACACCCGTTGATGTCGTTGCAGTGATCGTTTTGCCGTTTGCGAATGCGAGTGGTACCGTCAATCCGGGAACAATGTGAGCATTGTTCGAGATGTTCTCACCACGTTTGAACGTCGCCATGCTTGGCGAGCCGCCACGTTTCCCGATCACCGAAACAAAGTCACGATGGAACTCGATGTGTTTTATCTCGGTGAGCGAACTAGGCTTCGCGCCGCAATCGTTGACGATGGTATGCTGGCTTTCTTCTTCCCAGGCTGTGACGCTGCCGTTCGCGAGAACAATGACTGCTGCATTCGAAGAGGAGTTCGAGCTAATGGCGATCGGATCTTCGAGTTCGATGGGTTTCGTTTCAGCTTGGAGCCACGCAGTCCAAAGTAGCGCGGCCGACATTGAAATAGTTGAAAGTCTCATCGGTACTCCGTCCGTGTGCTCCTGGGGCTTAGCCGGCGATTCCGTGCGCCTGCTCGTATGCCAGGATTTTCTCTTCGTGCGTCAGTGTGGCCGCAATGTCATCTAAGCCTTCAAGCATACGATCACGTCGCGCGTCGTCTACTTCGAAGGAGAACTCTAGGCCTTGGGCGTCAGTGACTTTCAGCGACTCCAAATCAACCGTGACTTGATAGTTGTCGTTTGCAGCAGTGCGGTTGAACAGTTCCGTGACTTCATCTTCTGTGAGCTTCACAGGCAATACACCGTTTTTGAAGCAATTGTTGTAGAAGATATCGGCGAAGCTTGGCGCGATGACGGCTTTGAAGCCGTAGTCTGCTAACGACCAAACGGCGTGCTCGCGACTCGAACCCGATCCGAAATTGCGTCGTGCAAGCAGGATTGTTGATCCCGCTGCCGCAGGCTTGTTCAGCTCGAACTCTGGATTGTCAGTCCCGTCGTCGTGAAATCGCCAGTCGAAAAATAGGAACTGCCCGAAGCCCGTCCGCTCGATGCGTTTCAAGAATTGCTTGGGGATGATCTGGTCCGTGTCGACGTTCGCACGGTCCATTGCGACAGCTTTGCCGGTGTGGTTCTTGAATGGTTCCATGTTATTTGTACTCCCACTCGCGGATGTCAACGAAGTGTCCTTGCACTGCCGCGGCAGCTGCCATGGCTGGTGAAACAAGATGCGTGCGTCCGCCTTTGCCTTGGCGACCTTCGAAGTTGCGGTTGCTGGTCGAAGCACATCGTTCGCCCGGCGATAATTGATCGGGGTTCATTGCCAGGCACATGCTGCATCCGGCGTTTCGCCAATCAAAGCCAGCTTCGGTGAAGATCTTGTCCAGTCCTTCTTCTTCCGCCTGAGCTTTGACTTGTCCGCTACCTGGAACAACCATCGCATCTACCTTGGGTGAAACCGTGTAGCCTTGCACGGCTGCGGCTGCAGCTCGGAGGTCTTCGATGCGTGCGTTGGTACAAGAACCAATGAAGACGCGATCAATGCCGACGTCCGTCAGCTTCTCGCCCCCCTTGAGTCCCATGTACTCAAGCGCTCGGGCGGTTGTTTTTTGTTCGGTCTCGTCCGAATAGTCAGCGGGCGTTGGCACGGTACTATCAATCGAAGTGACTTGGCCCGGATTCGTACCCCACGTAACTTGTGGTCGAATATCGGCACCTTGATAGACCTCGACACGGTCGAACTTGGCACCAGGATCAGTCGTGAAATGCTCCCATTCTGCGACCTTGGCGTCAAAGTCTTCAGGGGCGAACTCACGTCCACGAATGTAGTCGAACGTCGTCTGGTCTGGTGCAATCATGCCGGCACGAGCACCTGCCTCGATCGACATGTTGCAGACGGTCATGCGTTCTTCCATGCTCAGTTTGCGAACGACTTCACCAGAGTACTCCAGCACGTAGCCCGTACCGCCGGCGGTCGTGAGTTTGCCGATCAGATACAGAATAAGATCTTTCGCCGTGACGCCACGAGCCAACTCGCCATCAACGCGCAGTTCGCACGTCTTGGGCGGGGTTTGCAAAAGTGTTTGACTTGCCAGTACGTGTTCGACTTCGCTGGTGCCGATACCAAACGCAAGTGCACCGAATGCTCCGTGCGTTGCCGTGTGGCTATCGCCGCAGACGATCGTCATACCGGGTTGAGTCAGACCAAGTTCCGGCCCAATGATATGGACCACACCTTGCTTGGCGTCATTCAGATCATACAGGCGAATGCCAAACTCTTTGCAGTTGTTTCGAAGCGTGTCGACTTGCTGCTTCGAAATGGGATCGGCAATTGGCAAAAGCCGATCGGTCGTCGGAACATTGTGGTCCGGTGTGGCGACTGTAAGTTGCGGCTGTCTTACTTTTCGACCTGCCAAACGCAAACCTTCGAAGGCTTGCGGGCTGGTAACTTCGTGCACCAAGTGAAGGTCGATGTAGAGCATCGCATGCTGACCAGGTTCAGCATGCACGACGTGAGCGTCCCAGACCTTTTGAAACAAGGTCCGTGGCGAATTGGCAATCATTGGAGGGCCTGCGTGTGAAAAGTGGCAACTGGTACGAAGCGACCAAGTATACCTATTTCACACGTTTCGCTCGACGGGACACTGGAAGTTTGTTGCGGACTCGATACTTTTCCGCGGCCTAAGCCAGGTGGGAGTGAGGCGACTCGATCGAGTTCTTCAATTGAACGAGTTGCGGGCTCAGTTTCGGGTTCGCTACATTTTTCGAATGATCTTCGGCCTTGCGATTATCCAATTCGCGTTTGATTTGGCACAAGTCGATTTCTTTGCAGGATTTCAAGCGTTTACACTTGTCGTGATTTGGGCACATCGAAGGGGAACTCGTCGAGGTTTTGAAACAGTGAGTGAATTGCCGAGTCGAGAATGCGGGAAGTATTGGGCGACCGGCGAGGCGAAAGAATTGCGTCGCAATAGCCATGCCTAAGCTCCGTTGCTCCGCAGTTTGGGCTTGAGAAGAGTGCAAAAAAGAAGGCTCGGCTGTAACCGCGCGAAACAGACCACTCCCGCGAGGAACATGCCTGACGCGAATCGCCGCTGAGGTGGGGTTAATTGAGGCCGGACTTAGTTGTCGGCAAGCACTTCCGAGCTAATCGGCTTCTGCTCGGCTTTTTTGAGCAGTTCTTGAATCACGTCCAAGTTGCTCGCCCGAGCCGGCCACGTCGACAAGATGGGCACCCCAGCGTCGGACTTGATGCCAGCGTCCCACCAGAACCAACCGCCTGAAATGATACCCACCAGCTTTTTGCTTCGGTTGAAAACGGGACCGCCGGAATCACCGGGTAGCAGCGTTTCGTCCGCGTAGATGAACTGACCGTTCGTGGGTTGCGTCGCTCTGCTGGAGAAATGACGCAATGCATCGAGTTCAGCAGATCCACCGAGGCCGGCAAACTCTACATACATTTTGTCGCCGACGCTGTCGGTTGCAGGTATGGCGGCGTCGACTTCTTTGGGCGCCCATGTCTTCAGCAGTGCAACGTCATGCTGCGCGTCAAACGCGATGATTTTACATTCGCGGATGCGGTCCCCCGTGTGATAAGTGATCTGGATTGCCTTTTCTTCCTTGCACTCTTCGACCACATGGTAGGCGGTCAGAATATAGCACTCGATGCCGTTCGCCTTGGTTTCGTTTTCGTTTAATTTGGCGACGACGCCGGTTGCTTGCGCTCCATCAATGTCGATTCGGACTACCGACAGCAAGTGATCTGCATCTTTCGTCCATGTCCACAGCTTTGGATTCTCATCTGCGTGAGTTATTGTGGACGGTAGAAAGAAGACGCAAAAAAAGTAACAGAATGACGCTGACAACTTCGTCAGCCCGAGTTTGCAGATGCTGCGCCCGTACATAATTTGCCTGCTCTCTAACCGGCAACCAATTCACCGCAGGTGCATCGAATCACTTCGCGTCACTCTGAACCGTTCACCGAGAATTCAGTGAGCGTTCTCTTGCGATGTTTTCGTCGCCGACGTTTCGAAATGAAGTGCGTGTTCGAGCTCGTCGGCTCTTCTTTCTATTTTATCCACGCGAGCTGGTTAGGAGAAGCAAAACGTCTACTAACCGTTGGTATTGGCGGTAAACCGTGGGAGTTAGTCTGCGTTGTGAAAGTATTCACAAAGTGTTTCTTTCGTAGACGTTGAGGGTTGTTAGGTTTCGTACGCGATGCGCACTATAAAAGTGCGGCGAATCACAAGTCAGCAATGTATGAACGCCCGGTTCGATTGAAATACTTTGTCCGTTATGATGCCCGAGAATTGATCGCCGTTGGGCATTTCGATCAGTTCAAGATGACGAGAGAGCTATGTCGGAAATTGAACACGATGTTTCGGACGCGGTCGATACGCCAACATCATCCGTTGGCGAATCGGGACGCAACGATTCGCGGCGTCTCGGTCGGTTACTAAAGCAATACCGGCAGCCCAACAACCTGCGCAACCTTCGACATCTTGTCATGGATCTTGGATCTGCGATCGCTTTAGTCACTGCTGGAGTATGGTTATGCGAAGCTATGACGGACGGCGTCATTCACTGGGTGATCGGAGCGCCAGTAGTTGCGGCTGTCGTCGTATTGATTGGCGCTGTTCAACATCGCCTGGCGGGGCTAGGGCATGAAGGTTCGCATCACGTTTTGTTTCGCAATCCGTGGCTGAATGAAGTGGTAGCCGACTGGTTGTGCATGTTTCCGGTTTTCACAACTACCGATCACTATCGCTCGCTACATCTAGGGCACCATCGCTGGGTAAACGATAAGGAACTCGATCCGGAGTTTCACAATCTCGGTCGTGCTCGAATGCTGCACTCGTTTCCGATGAGTCGCTGGCAGTTTGTCACGCATTTCATGTCGCGCATCCTGTGGCCGGTTTCACTGTTGCGATACTCGTGGGACAACATGACCCACGGGACAATTGGGGTGACGGAGCGAGGAAAACGCGACTGGCCCGTGATCAGGCCGGTATTTATAGCCGGAGTTGTGCACCTGGCCGCTGCCACGATCTACATGCGTTCAATGGCAGTTGGGGGATCCGTGACGGGTGTGTCGTTGGTGATGGCTGCCAGCGTCATTTTGGCTGGTGTCGCAGTGTGGCTGATTCCTGAACGACACTTCTATCGCTCTGGCTATCCAGGTTGTTACGGTCCGAGGCTACGCAGTTGGTTCCGGCTGACGTTCTTCACGCTTTTGCAGGGCGGACTGGTGATCGGATCGATAGCAAGCGGTTCCGATTGGGTTTGGTACTTCCGTTTGCTCTGGGTGTTGCCGTTGATAACGGGTTTCCCTTATTTCATGTTGCTGCGAGATGCCTGGCAGCACGCGAACACCGACGAAGGTCGCTACACCAACAGCCGTGTAATGTTTCCAGATCCGTTTTCACGCTGGGCGATTTTCATGTACGGATCAGACATCCATCTGACGCACCATTTGCATCCAGGTGTTCCGCACTACAAGCTTCGACGTTTGCACGAGGCGCTGAAACGACGAAGTGCCGATTACGCTGAGGAAGTGGTGGAGACTTACGGCACTTTTCGGAGTTCACGAGTAGGCTACCCGTGTTTGATCGAAACGATCGAGTGTGAGAATTAGCCGCCCAATCTCGCCTAAGGCTTTCGCTAACGCTCCATTGAGGTGAATTGACAGCCCACTGTTGAGAATCCACAATATGTGGTCATCAGCGGCATTAGCTGACTTGGCGACAGACCTCGTTTGGCTTGGGAGTTACACGTGAAGTTCTTTTTTGGTGCGGTTTGTTGTTTATCCATGATTGTCGGTTGTGATTCTGATCCAACGCTAACAAGCCCCAAGTTCAATCCTGAGGAAGCTGCAGCGAAAGCCATCGAGGCTTACGATAGCGACTCGGATGGCCAAATCAGTAAGGCGGAATCGCGCAAGTGCGCGCTGGACCCTAAGGCTGGATGGGATGCCAACAACGACGGCAATATTGATGAGACCGAAATCGCTGATCGTCTAACCACGTACGAAGCGATGAAACCTGGCCTGCGAACCAACGCGAGTTGCACGGTCCTCTTCAAAAATCGCCCATTGGTCGGTGCGGAAGTTGTCTACGAACCGGAAGAATTCATGGGCGGTGCCGTTTGTTCGGCATCAGGGACCACCGACGAAGAAGGAATAGCAAGCATCATCGCCGATGAGTTGGAGGATCCGACGATTCCCGGTATCCACACAGGGCTTTATCGAGTTCGCATCACGCATCCCGATAAGGATCTCGCCGCAAAGTTCAACTCCGAAACCGAGCTGTTCGTAGAGCTGAGCCCACTGGACATGATGACGAAATCACCTGTTTTCAAATTGAATTAACGCAGCGGCTGGCGGTTCTCCATCACGGAGATGAATAAAAAGCCGATGGTGGCTATCTTACGCTGCCCGACGTGCTGGTTGCATAAATCCGGACGGTTTGAGCCATCGTAGTCGCACCGATTTTTCTGCGACGTCATAGCGAGCAATCGCAGTCTTCTCATGAAGCATCCGAGGTAGAAAGTGAAACGCTTTCTCGATGTCTGCTTGTTCGTTCGACGCGTCGAAAATGAGCAGATCTGTATTGGTGAGAATATTCGCCGTTCTCCCTAATGCCGACATAATATCGCCGGGTACGAGGCGTACTTTGGCCCCCGTCTTCGACAGAATCTGATGAGCACCCTTCAGCGGCAAACCGTCTGTAGCGCGCGCTTCGAATTGATCGATGCCGCAATACTGGATGGTCTCGCTTGTGAAACGCTGAGCCAATCGGATGACGCGAGTTGCGCGAGTTGTGTCACCGATGCCCAACTCGACAATCCGGACGGGTTTGACCTTCTGGACTCTTTGGAACAACGCGCGATCATGTCGCGGCTGACTGAACCGAGTCCAATGCAGTGCATTCCAGATGCTAGCAGCGCTCATTTGTTTTACTACTTGTGAAGAGGAAAGTCGCTAACACGGTATCGGACGAGTTGTGGACAATTCTGACTCGAAGTGCTGGCGTCGTTACGGTTTGACATTCTGGCTGGCGAATCTATCGAAATAACGAGATGAGCGGGTTCTCCGAAGCGGGGCTGGTGAGAAAGATTCTCATCGAACCAGTGCGGTATTGGGAAAACACCTCGCGTTTCTTTTTCGCAACCGTTCGCTTTCGATGGCCCGGGCAGAGTGAACGAGTGACCTACATTTCGACGGTAGAACGTCCTGCACTCGCCGAAATCCATCGAACTCATTTGGTATGGCCCCACCGTCACCGATCACACCGTTGCGCCCCAGTATCGATGCGCTTGAACCTCGGCTGCTACTGACATCGACACAGTTGGAATCGACTCTGCCGGGTGTCTCGCAGCCGGCGATGCTCGCTCCCGCAACGGAGCTACTGCTACCCGACGTTCATGATGTAACGGGCGTCAGCTACGCGCGTGAGCAATTCGGTCTGACAGGTTCTGGTCAAACAGTTGTTGTGATCGACAGTGGCGTTGCTTACGACCATCCGGCTTTGGGCGGCGGACTAGGCGCAAGTTATCGCGTCGTCGGTGGTTGGGACTTCACGGAAGAAAATGATGCCGACCCTTACGACGATGGCCCCGCCGGCTATCACGGAACACATGTCGCTGGAATTCTAGCCAGCAGCGATTCTGTACACTTGGGCGTGGCACCAGAAGTCGATATCGTCGCCTTGCGCGTGTTTAACGATGTTGGTCGCGGAAAGTTGAGTTGGCTTGAGTCCTCTCTGCAATGGGTGATCGACAACCGCGACGAGTTTGAACACCCGATCACGACCGTCAATATGTCGATCGGCACGAACTGGAACGATTCAGAGTTACCGGACTACGCGGACTTAGAAGATGAGTTACTCGAACTGAAGCAGGCGGGCATCTTCGTTTCGGTGGCAGCAGGCAATCGTTTTGTCGCGGACGTTGGCCTAAGCTATCCGGCAGTAAGTCCCCACGTGGTACCCGCTGCCAGTGCAGATGCAGCGGGCGAACTCAGCGACTTTAGTCAGCGACATACGGACGCGCTCGTAGTGCCAGGGCAAAATATCACCAGCACGGTTCCGGATTTCTTAGCAAATTTCAACGGCAAGACAGACGATTTTTACACCGCGTCGGGAACGAGCATGGCGGCGCCGTACCTTGCCGGAGTCAGCGTGCTCGTCCGACAAGCAATCGAACAGAACGAAGGTTTATCTAAAACCGAAATCGTCGACGCGATCTACGACGTTTTGTCGGAGACAGCAGACAGTATTTTCGACGCAGCCACCGGACAGTCTTTTCAACACGTCAATGTGCGCAGCGCTATCGACGCCATCATGGCAAAGCCGCCGGCTGAACCTCTAGCCGATCCAGCATTCGAACAGAACGACGTTTTCTCGAACGTCTTTCAGCAAGCAGATCGATTGATTGTCTCCGGTACCAGCGGCAACGACGAAATACAGATCGATCAACGTGGAACTGTGCGGTTCAATGGAACCCAGCACGAGTTCGACCCCAAACAGATTCGCAAGATTGAGGTTTCGGGCAACGCGGGAGAAGATCGGCTAACCGTCGAAGTGCATGTTGAGAATTCAGATGTAACGGTCACTTCGAACGAATTGAATATCCAGAGTGTTGTCGCGATCGAGGCTGAGGGCTTCGAACGGACGGACGTGATGGTGCGAGTGAACGGTGTGACGGCGAACTTCGAAGGCTCTGATGGCAAAGAAGAAGTGCATATCAAGCCAACTCATAGCTGGATGTCTCATGGCGAAAAGATCAGCTACGTCGAGGGTGCGGAACGGATGGTGGCCACCTCCGATGATACGGTCGACACCGTCATGCTCTACGACGGCGCGGGCGACGACGAATTTTTTGCAACGACAGACTCTGCGACTCTAGACGCCGAAAATTTCAAGGCCGAAGTGACGGGGTATCGCACGTATCTATTCCGTGCAGAAAACGGAGGGCACGATGAAGTCACCCTTGTCGGAACGGCGGGCAACGACGTGGCTCGTTCGACTACGGAGTACGTTTCGCTCTTTACCAATCAGTATTTCGCATACGCTAGCGGATTCGAAACGCGGCGCATCACAGGGGAGGGCGGAAAGGACTTTGCTCGGCTCTACGACAGTCCGGGAAATGATCAGCTAAACATCGGGACGGACCGCGACACGCTGAAGACTCCGCAAAGCACGACGGAACTCGCCGGTTACCAACGCGTCGAAGCATTCGCGAGCGCCGGAATCGACACGGTGTCGTATCTCGGTTCCGACGTTGACGAAGCGATCGTCGCCAAACCGACACATAGTTGGGCTCGATTTCGTTCGTCGTTGCATTACGCGAAGGGATTTGACATGACTGTCATCAATGCAGCAGGAGGCAATGATTCGGTTTGGCTCTATGACTCATTGGATGACGATCAATTTCGGCTTAGTCACGAACGCTCAACCGCTCACGGAGCTGGGTTCGAATACATTGTGCTAAACGCTGAGCACGTGCATGCGATTTCTCGGTACGGCGACGACTTGGTGTTGTTCGATCGAGCGGTAGGTGAACGGTTGTTTGCGGAAAGCGGTTCGACGTGGTTGCGGAACACCGAATCGACGGTGATTGCAGATGGCTTTGCCCGCACAGACTTGGCGGATACTGGCGAAAATGATGTCTTTGCACTGCTTGCTAGCGAATAGAGTCGTGCCTCAGAAGAAGGGCCCCGCTAGCGTTCTTGCGGCTGCAGTCTGATCGAAACTGGCACAATCGTTTGATTTGAACGATTGCGACTCCAAGGCGCCTCGTTTTTATTCCGATAGTAAAGGTATCGCCGACGGACGCTAGCCAGGGTGTTTTGCCGTTCACCGGCGATGGCTAACGGAGTATCGTTCGCTGCTGCAGAATCGGGCGAAAATCCTTTCACACAATTCGAGCTACGTTACAAATCTATGTGCGGAATCGCTGGTCTTTCGTTGCGTTCGGAGCATCCACAAGCTGGCGATGTTGTGGGTGAGATGCTGAATCGTATTGTGCATCGAGGCCCCGATTCGTCTGGCTATTATGCGACACCAACGGGGCAGGCTCATTTGGGGTTCCGTCGCTTAGCGATTCGCGATTTGGACGCTCGCGCCAACCAGCCAATGATTTCGGCGAGTGGAAAAACGGCGATCATTTTCAACGGAGAAGTCTACAACTCGGAGGCTCTCACAAAGAAGTTTTTGGGCGACTTCCCGCTTCGCACAACTGGCGACACAGAAGTACTGCTGGAGTCCATCGAACGCTACGGTATCGGCGTCGTTGATGAGTTCAACGGCATGTTTGGATTGGCGGTAGTTGATATCGCGAGCAGTCGCATGCGACTCGTGCGTGATCGCATGGGTAAGAAGCCGATCTTCTTGTACGAGCAAGATGGCGTGGTTGCGTTTGGCTCGGAGCTGAGAACACTCAAGCCGTTCGGCCTTGAAGTCGATCCATCGCTGGCCAACTTGTTTTTGCACTTTGGTTACTTTCCTTCTCCGTACACATTTTACAAACACACGACGCAGGTCGAGCCGGGTGAAATTGTCGAGCTGCAAAACGGAGAAGTTGTTTCGCGTTGTCGATTCCATGACTTCACTGACCACGCGTGGTCGAGCGAAGAGGTTGAACTCGATCAACTCGATTCACTGCTGCATGACGCCGTGCAACTTCGCAAGCTTAGCGATGTTCCGTTGGGTGCATTTCTTAGCGGCGGAGTAGACTCGGCGCTCGTAGCCACGCATCTTCGTGATGAGGCCAGTGAGCCGACTCCAACGTTTACCGTTGCCTTTGCCGACCAGAAGCACAATGAATCGTATGCGGCGGCTGAGACGGCTAAGGAATTGTCGCTGCCGCACGAAGTAATCGAGATCAATGAACAAGACCTTCCAAACTTGGCAAACGAGTTCCTGGATTGTTACGAGCAACCTTATGCAGACACGTCCGGACTAGTCACGATGTTGCTGTGCCGAGCAGTGAAACAGCACGTTACGGTGGCGCTTTCCGGAGACGGCGGCGACGAATTCTTTGGCGGCTATGCACGGTATAGCTGGTTCCGTAAGGCACTAATGGCTCAAAGATTGCCTTCACCCGTTCGAAGTTTTGCGGCGATGGGTGTGAAGCAACTCGATCGCGTACGTGGCGGGCGGATTGCACGTTGGTTGAACGCGAAGGACCCGGCTGAGCTATACACCGAGATTCTTCGGAATTGGAACGCGACAGACCAGCGTGACTTGATCGCTGTTGATCGCTTTCAGGTCGAGCCGGTTGATATCGTTCGAGATGTGTTTGATCGCGTCGATGCCGATCCGCTTAGCCAAGCCGCGTGTTACGACGCATCTTTCTATATTCCAGACGATTTGCAGGTGAAGCTCGATCGAGCGGCGATGCGAGTGGCGCTCGAAGTTCGCTGTCCGCTGTTGGACTTTCGCTTTGCCAATCAAGGCATCGGTTTGCGTACGGCGTCGAAGTATCGCGGCGGGCTAAAGTCGACGCTTAAGAAATGCTTAGGCCGTCACTTGCCGCCGCACGTGCTGAATCGTCCGAAGCATGGGTTTAATGTGCCGTTGGCTGCCTGGCTTGGCGGCCCAATGCGAGAATTTGTCGGCGAAACGCTTTCGCAACAGTGTGTGCGTGAGTCGGGCTGGCTGGACTCCGAAACGATCGGGAGTGTTTGGGAGTCGTTCCTGGCGGGTAAGAGCCAACATGCACATAGCGTGTGGTTGCTGTTCAATCTGTCACATCATCTAACGCCGGAGTCCGCAGACGCACGCTTCACAGCACTCGCGCAGGCCGTTGGCAGGCGTGAAGCGGCGTAGCTACTCGACTCGTTTTAAGTCTGGGGGAAGTCATGGATTCACTACGCGTTTGCCACGTCGTGCATGATACGCAGTTCGGCGGAACAGAGTCGATGCTGTACAAGGTCATCGCGGAGCTGAAGGACAGGCACGAGTTCCAGGTCGTTTCGTTGCTAGGGTGCGGGCCGATCGGGAAAGCGATCGAGGCTCTCGGTGTTCCCGTTCACTCACTTCACATAGCGGAAAGCGGAAAGCCGAAACCGCATCGACTCATTCGAGCGATGACGAAACTTCGTGAGTTAAAACCCGATGTCGTGCAGACGTGGGCTTATCATTCGGACCTTGTCGGAGGCATGGCTGCGAAGATCGCAACGAAGGCGACCGTGGTCTGGAACGTTCGCCACGCAACACTCGATCCAAAAATCGATTCCGCCAATGTGCTGCGGTCGGCCAAACTCTGTGGACGGTTTTCCGGTTGGGTACCTGATCAGATTTTGCTCAACGCGGAATCGGCGATGCCCGCGCATGAATTGGTGGGCTACCAAACGGAAAAGATGCGAATTATTTCCAATGGCTTCGATACGAATGTCTTCAAGTCCATGCCGGAAGCGGGCAAGGCGGTGCGGGAAGAACTCGGTATCCCGACTACCGCAAAAGTTGTCGGCATGTGTGGTCGTTTTCATCATCACAAAGGACAAGAGCAATTCGTTGCTGTTGCCGAACAACTTGCGGAGAGACATAGTGATGTGGTTTTCGTGATGGTTGGTCCTGGCTGCGACTACGAAAATGAAAAACTCCAGTCATGGCTCACAAAATCACTGACCGATCGTTTTCGATTGCTCGGTTCGCGTACGGACATCCCACAGATTCTTAACGCGTTGGACGTCTATCTGTTACCGTCGATAACCGAAGGCATGCCGAATGTTGTTGGCGAAGCCATGGCTTGCGGTGTACCTGTTGTGGCAACAGATGTTGGCGACGCGGGACGGTTGATGGGCGACTGCGGGAAACTCGTGCCTTCGCAAGATGTGGTGGCAATGAGTAATGCTGTAGATGGATATCTGCGGCTGTCGGCGGAAGAACGTGCGAAGATTGGACAACGCAATCAGCGGCGAATTGCTGAGAACTTCGAACTGAGTGCCATCGCGGGCGAATACGAAAAGGTTTGGCAAAAAACGCGGGAGGCTCGCCATCGCAAAGCATCTACGCCGATGGTTGCGGGTACTGCTAATGCAGGGGCAGCTAAACAGAACGCTCCAACAGCGAAGCCAAAGCTGGTTCACGTTACGACGATTCCAATGACGCAATTCTTCTTTCTGCGCGGACAGTTTGCGTTTATGAACGAAGCGGGATTCGACGTGCATTCCGTTAGCAGTCCAGGCGGTCCTGGTGACTATTTGAACGGAATCGCCAATCGCGACCCTGTCACCACACATGCCATTCCCATTTCACGGCGAATTACGCCGTTGAAAGATGCGCAGACCGTTTATCAACTCTGGAAGCTCTTCCGCAAATTGCGACCGGAAATCGTTCAGTTGAGTACGCCCAAGGCTGCTTTGCTCGGCGCGATCGCGGCGAAGTTTGCACGTGTTCCAATTCGCATCTACCAAGTGCGCGGGCTTTCGTCGGAAAGCGAGAAAGGCATCAAACGAAAGATCTATCAGTGGTGTGAATCATTCACCGCACGGCTTTGCAATGGTTGTTTGGTGAATGCTCGATCGTTATTGCAGTACGCCAAGCAAGCGAGAATTCTCTCGACTGGTATCGTTGCTGGCAACGGTATGTCCAACGGGGTCGATCTCGAACGATTCGATCCAAAGTCTGCACCAGCAGATATGCGCGAGTGGGATTCAAGCTGGAACGAAAACGTTGGTCCGGTCGTTGGATTTGTCGGGCGACTGACACGAGACAAGGGACTGGAGGATATCTATCACGCTTGGAAGGCGCTACGTGACGAACATCCCGGGGCGCGCCTGTTGCTGATTGGTCCTTGGGAATCAGAAAATGCCGTTACGAAAGACTGCTATGAAGGGCTTCTTAGTGATCCACGAGTTGTTCTAACCGGTACGCAAGACGATGTTGTTCCGTTCTACAAGTGCATGGACGTTTTCGTCTATCCCTCGCATGGAACGGAAGGTTTTCCAAACGCGCCGATGGAGGCAGCAGCGATGGAGTTGCCTGTCATTGCGACTCGAGTAATTGGCTGTGTCGATGCTGTATCGGACGGCGAAACCGGTCGAATCATCTCTCCGCGTTCGCCAGCGGAGCTAGAAAGAGAACTGCGAAACTATTTCGAAAGTCCGTTGCAGAGAACGCGGCACGGCAAAGCCGGGCGCGAACGAATTCGCAGCGGTTTCGCGCCGCACGAGTTGTGGAATGAATTCCGCGAATACTACGTTCAATTGTTGAGGCGTGAACAACAATGCCTACCGACCACGACGTCGAAAGGCGATCGCGAACGCAAAACAGCGGCTTAGTAATAAATCTTTCTTTTTTAGTCGCGTTTCAGTTAGTTTGCCTCAACCCCCAGGTCGGTTCATTTTCAAGTGATAACAGTCACTGCGTTGAGCGAAGCTGGCTAGTCCTTTGAAACTTTTCACTGAAAAAAGGTTTCTCTGCTAAAAAATGGTGGGAACCACAATCTTTGACTAACATCAAAAGTTGGTTTTATGGGGTGAATCGTGGCGGATGGCCCGACTTTTCCTGCTCTATGAATGTGTTAGCAAGGGCAAAGGAGGATGGTGTCATGAATCGTGGCATGCGCAAGGGAATCCGGCAGGCAACTCAGCGTTGTTTGGCGTTGCAAATGGAGTCTTTAGAATGTCGTCGTTTATTGGATGGCGATGGGCTTACCGCGGACGAAGTGGAAGCCGTTGTATCGGATATCGATGGCGATGGGTCAGTTGGCTTTCTCGACTTTATCGAAGTTGTTAAGCACGTTGGAAACAATGTAGCGCGAGGTCATGGCGATGTTGATGGCGACGGAATCGTAGGGCTCAGTGATATTCAGTCCATTGCCGAGCACTTTGGCAGCGTCACACCAGAAGATTTGCTACCGCCGGATGTGATTGAGTTTCTAGCGCCACTCGGTGTTCCTCAGGCTCAATTGGCTGAGTCTCGGTTCATTCAGTCCACGCTCGACATCGTCGAGTCGCTTGGACGTGGGCGACAGGAGGACGCTCCGGCAATTTTGCAGTCGGCGGGTACACAAGCCGTTTTCTACCCAGTTCTTCAAGCTGGAAGTGCGACAGGTACACCCCCTGACTCGCCCACCGATCGCATCGATCAGAATGCAGCTGGCTCTGAATTTGGAGGCGTCGGCAGTATCGAAGTGGTTCACCCGACGCTCGGATCTTTCATGTGCACGGGTACAGTCATTTCACCGACGCAGGTTTTAACCGCCGGCCATTGTTTTGATGTAGAAGCCGATGGAATTCCTGACGCTGGAATCACTGGTACTTTCAACTTGAATGACGGAAGTGACTTTTCCTCGACCCACACGGTCTCGGAAATCTTGATTCACCCCGATTTTTCTGGGTTTTCGAATGGCGGCAATGATGATTTGGCGATTCTTGAATTAGCGTCGCCTGTCCCCAGTTCGACGAATATCTTTTCCGTCAGAGTTGGACAACTGGCGGAAGGCGAAACGCTGCAGATGGTCGGCTATGGTCAGTCCGGTGATGGCAACACCGGCTTCACTGTTCTGCCGTCGTTTACAGAAAAGCGAGTCGGCGGAAACAATGCCGACCTGTTCGTTGTGGACGATGAAGGATCGGGCGTCGATGAGATCTTTTTCTTCGACTTCGATGATCCCGACGGCGCGAGCGCGGGAAATTTTGGCGGTACTACTCTTGGCAATGACATTGAGACGACCGTCGGCGGTGGTGATTCAGGTGGGCCTTCGTTCGTCGATTTTGATGGCGAAAAAGTCATCGCTGGACTGAACACGTTCAACTGGGAGCTACTTGGTTCCACGCCACCGGCAGGATTCTTCGGTTCGCTTGGTGGCGGAGTGATTCTTGCGCCGTACGTTGATTGGATCGCGTCGATTGCTCCGAATTCAATCGACTCCAATGATGCGCCTTCGTTTACGGCAGATAGCAACGTCACTGTGGTGGAAGATGCGGGGCCACAATCGATAGCTTGGGCGACTGGTATCTCCGCCAATAATCAGGGCCAGGCAGTCGAGTTTCACGTTGTATCGAACTCGAATCCCGGTCTGTTTGATGTGGAGCCAACGATTGCTCCGAACGGAACGTTGACGTTTACCGCGAACGCAGACTTTAGCGGCACGGCAGAGCTTGCAGTTGTTCTGCAGGACGATGGCGGCACGGAATACAACGGGCAAGACACATCTTCAACACAAACATTGGTCATCAACGTTTCGCCGGTAAACGACGCGCCAAGCTTTAGTGTCGGTGCAGATGTCGTAGTCGCAGCGGACGCCGGCGCTCAAACAGTGGTTGGCTTTGCCCATGACTTTGATCCCGGTCCGCTAGAAGCTGGTCAAACGATTGCCGAGTACTTAGTTACGACCGACAATCCGTCGCTCTTTCTACAGCAGCCTCAAGTTAATGTGAACGGCGACCTATCCTTTACGCCGCTCACTACAGCGAGTGGCCTAGCTAATATTTCGATCCAGGTTCGCGATGCGGGCGGGACCGCGAACGGGGGTGTGGACACATCTGCCGTACTTCCGTTTTCAATTACCGTTGAACCGGTCGACCCGCCAGGGCCTCCTGTTGAGCCGCCGAACCTTGCGTTCACGCTTTCTGGTGATGTAGAGATTGATGAAGACTCGGATGGTCGATTCAACCGGTTCGTGTCGGGCATTGGCGATGACGTTGCCAACTTTCAGGTGTTCAACGACAGCGAGTCAATGTTCCGAGTGCAGCCTCGCATCGACCCAGCCGGGCGACTGCAGTTCGTACCCAAGCCCGACGCCTGGGGAGTCGCCAACGTGGAAGTAATCGCGACTGGCGCTAATGCAGAGTCGGTGCCACAGTTTTTTGTGATTGAGGTCAACTCGATCAACGACCAGCCATCCGTAACGATTGCCGGTGACGTCAAAGTGCCGCAAGGTAGCGGTGGGCATAGAATCAGGAATTTTGCGACGGACTTTGATCCAGGAAACTCGTATGAAGATCAAGGCATCAGTGAATTTGTTTTGAAGTACGACAATGAGCAGCTGTTCGTCGATGCACCTCGAGTCGACGCCAATGGTGTGCTCTCATTTCAATTGGGTGACCAAGCGGGCGTAGCAAATGTCGTAGTAGCAGTCCGCGATGACGGCGGAACTGCGAACGGAGGGCAGGATATATCTGAGGCTTACGAATTTACAATCAACGCGATTCCCGATGTGCAGACGCCACCAAGTGCAGTCATCCGAAACGGTCAGATTGTTCTGCGAGGAACAGGGCAGCAGTTGCTCGGTTTGGAGTTTCATTCTGAGGCTGGTTTGCTGTCGAACTCGTCGTCTCCAGCCCCATTCAGTTTCTTTTTAACGGAAACAGCGCACGATGTGGCGGTAGGAGCACTTGGCCCAGCGAATGCGGTCACGCTTGACGGCGAAATTGTAACCACTATTCGCTATTCCGGAACGAATCCGGAAACCGACCTTACGGCGGCATGGGGTGGGGTGTTCGGAAATACCGTAGAGCTTGATGTGACGATAGAGGCTCCGGCCCTCAGCGCCGTCGTTCGCGATGGCCGCATCGTTGTTCAAGGTCAAAACCAAGAGCTGCTCGGCCTGGAGTTTAGATCAGAGGCGGGATTGTTAACGAGCGAATCCTCCGCGCGTCCTTTTACTTTCTTTTTGGCAGAAGAACCGGATCACGTTTCACTCGGTTCGCTTGGGGCAGTCAATGCAGTAGCGATTGATGGCGAAATGGAGACACCTGTTTTCTATTCCGGATCGAATCCGGAGACGGACATTAGTGCATCTTGGGGTGGCATCTACGGTACCACGGTCGAATTGCCCGTGACGGTTGAAGTTCCTGAGCTGACAGCGGTCGTTCGCGATGGTCTGATCGTTTTGGAAGGCTCGGGCCAGCAATTGCTCGGCCTCGAAATTCTGTCGGAAGCTGGACTTTTGTCGAACGGGCCATCGTCTGCACCGTTCGATTTCTACTTGTCGGAAACACCTGAAAACGTTTCGCTCGGCGTACTGGGTATCGAAAACGCGGTTTCGTTGGATGGAAATGTTAGGACGTCGGTATCGTACTCCGGTGTCGATCCGGACAGTGATTTAACCGCGCGATGGGCCGATACATCTGGCCGATTGTATGACATCCAAATCGAAGTCGAGAGCGTAGGCTTGTCCGGATTTGTTGATTCCGACAACTTCATTGTGCTACAAGGAATTGACCAATCCGTCGTCGGTCTCGATTTTCAGTCTCCCGATGGTTTGCTTGTTCCACTGGAAGATGGAGAGGTGGAACCATTCCAATTCGCGTTGGTGAATCAGAGAGATCACATTTCACTGGGCGTGCTTGGTGACGCCGTTACGGTGGACGGAACACTTCGCACTAACATCCAATACTTCGGCGACATCGATAACCTTGCCGCTACTTGGGGAGGCTTAACTGGGCCGGAAATGGTGCTGCCGCTGACACACGGCAACGATCTCTGTGCGACGCCAAGTTTAAGCACGCTGAGTGACTGCGCCGACAACTTGGATGAACGAGATGCGATTCTTGAGGAACTTGGGTTCCTGCTCGGCGATATCGATGGACGTGAAGGCGGTGTCCGTTTCGCCGACTTCCTGATTCTCGCGGATAACTTTGGACGCTCCGACCGGACCTACGTCGACGGAGATCTCGACCTTGATGGAACGGTGACTTTCGCGGACTTCCTGGTACTCGCGGATAACTTTGGCGAATCGTTCTAGTAGCGATCAATCAGATCTGTGCGGCGCTGTTGTTGGTCGTGACTTAGTCGTCGGTTGCGCGCGCCTGCTGTTCTTCGGTTTCTGCTTTTTCTTTGTCCGCCCGAAGAATGCCGTCCTGATCGGCTTGCCAGATTTCGCCAGTATCGACATCCATGGCGGTCAGCCAACCGGTACCAAAACAGTACGTATCGATGCAAATGAGGTGGCCGAGATCGAGTACTTCGCCATCAACCTGGGGCGTGTGCCCAACAATGACTGTTTTTCCAGACACGTGTCGAGTCGGGAATTGACCAGGCTCTAAGTGACGCCAGAGTAAGACTTGATCGTTTTGTTCGTCCATTGGAATCGATGCTTCGTAATTCGCATGGACGAAAATATTCGTGTCGGTTTCATAGGCAAGCGGGCAAGACTCGAAAAACTCGAAATGCGATTCCGGTATGGATTCGACCGTATCTTCGTAGCTCAAAAGTGTCGCAGCGCCGCCACACGTTTCCCACCAGCCCAATTGCTCAGGATCTTCTCTCGCCAACAAAACCATCAGTTCGTGATTGCCCAATAATGTGATCAATTCGCACTGGTTTCTCAGCTCAAGAATCTGTTCAACGACATCGCGACTGTTTGGTCCCCGATCGATGTAATCGCCGAGAGTGACAATCGTGTCCTCGCTTTGTGGACGTATTGTCTTCAGCAACGTACGGAGTGCTTCGCTGCATCCGTGGATGTCGCCGATGGCAATGGTCCGTCCCATAATCTGCTAACCCATTATGCGAAATAGAAACGAGCCAATTCTAGGCGGCGCGTTCTTTGCGACTACGTGGCGCGTTACTTTGTGGATTGGAGGGCGTGGCGATTCCAAGTCTTTGCAAACGCTGCGGATTCTTTGCGTCCGCGAGTACAGTGTAGACGATTAAGCCGACCATCACGACGAAAAACATCGAGCCCCACACCAGAACCCAGTTCTTGTAGAGTGTCGCAAAGTCGCTACGGAACAAACGGACGATGATTAGCAGGAAAATGTAGAACGGGATATCTCGCTGGCGGCTGTCGAAGTATCTGGCCGCCGTTCCCCAAAAGGCACCAAGAAAAACCGCGCCTAAATATCCGAAGTTCAGCCATGCTTCGGCGATGGCTGAAAAAGCGAGTCCACCACCACGTGATGCGAAATCGACGTGATACCGCCAAACATAAGATTCCGCCAAAGTCGAGACACTAGAACCGCCCAAGAATCGAGGCCAAGTAATGTCTATCGGCAACTGTACGTAGCTATAGCCAAGCCACAAGGGCGATGGTTCTTGTGTGTAGAACATGGCGATCCAGCACGACGCGCCGGCATCTAAGTCGGACAGGCTAAGTTGCGAATACTCATAGAACATCGCCAAGCTAACAGTCTCACCCTGAAACCAACTCAATCCAATGCCGTACGCTGTCTTGCCAATGAATACGAACAGACCGCATGCGGTTGCAGCCACCAGAGTTCGGGCTCCGATGCGGGGACGCCAGCGAAATGCGGCGATCAAAAATACGAACAAGACATACGTGCGGTGTCCGGTGACGAGCGCGAGCGGTAGCATCAGAAGAGCGGCGAGTCGGCTCTTTTTTTCGTTGCCGCTGGTGGTCATGATCACGATATCGAGAATCAACACGATTGGAACCAATAGGCTCACGAACTTGTAGTAAGTTGAAATCGCGGCCAGGTTCGAACGTTCCATGCGGGTCATGCCGAGGAAAATCGCAATGTACGTGTAGCCAGCGAACAAGTGAATTGCGATCAAGCACCAGTTGCCGGGCAGACGCACATCGTACTGATGATCGATGGGACGCGGCGTTTTGGTACTCGACACGTTGTAAGCGAACAAAAATACGAGTCCGCAGATGAGATAGTTAAGCAATACGAAGTTTAGAGCTGGCCAGTTCGCTGGATCCATCAGGTCTGGCTCGCCTTTGGTGTACGGAATCTCGACACCGGTGAGCACGTCGATGCCGGCCGAGAATCCGTAGTAGAACCAAACTAGCATGAAGACATTGCGCAACGAAAAGAGATTCGTCTGCGCCGACTGCATGAAGAGACAAACGCAAAGCCCAAAAGCGAAAGCGGTCATTAGAAAGACGGCGTACAGTTCCATTTTTCTTTTGTCCTACGAGTCACGATTTCCGCGTCGTCATCGCGATCAGATACTCAGGCTGCTTTGGCTGGATTTGGATGAACGGGCGGCAAACAGTTAACGGTTTCTGTCGCTGGCTCGGGCTCTCTAAAAAACCGGTGGAGCAACCATATACCGATCACGGTGTAAGGTATACGGCAGATAATGAGTGCCAGCACCGCTCCGTAGAGCCCGTACTTTGGAATGAGTAACAGGCTGGCGATGAAGCAAGTCGTGATCGTCAGCAAATGGATTGGCAACTGAACGGCCGTGATGCGAGCGCCAATCAAACAAGACTCGACCATCCCCGCGTACTGCGCTCCCATGGATGTGATTACTAGTAGTGCCAGCAACCCACTCCATGCGGCGTACTCGGGTAAAACGAATCCGAGTAGATAAGGCCCAAGTAGCAGACTCAGGCCCGAGAAGACCACGCCCCCGAGCAAGAACAGTCCAAACAGCTTGTTGGCGAGATGCCAGAATCCACGCGAGTTCCGTTCCTTCAAAAGCTGGGCCATGCGGGGTGAGGTTGGTTGCTCGATTGCCTTGAAAATGAGATTACCAGCCTGCAACGCGGCTGCGAGTGTGACAAAGATGCCCAACGCATGCTCGGACATTTCCTTCACGATGATGTATCGCGGGATGTTAGAAGTAAGGCAAAGTAGCAGTCCCGTGATGCCTAGAGGCAGTGCATGCTTGACGATGCCGATGGATTCGCTGAAATCCAATGAGCGGAACCAAGTCGATTTGTTAGTTCCGCTGTTCGCATTCTCTGAAGCGAATACGTTCTCGCGACTTGCATTGTATAGAACGACTAAATCGTACCCGCAAAGCACTGCCAGGCGTCCTGCAACCATCCACGCAACAGCCCACTCTAAACTGGTTGTAATCGCGTAGGCGATGCTGAACGTCGCGGTGACCACAATGCCGTTGGCGAAAAGTGAAATGGCGATGCGGTCGACGCGCTGGATACGTTGCTGCGCGGCGTGGCAAAGGTCTGTCACTCCTTCGGTTGCTTTTGAAAACGATACAAGAATCAAAACGATCGTGATATCGCTAACGCCAACGATGTTCAACGCAATGCCGACCAGCAGCATGGCAGCCCAAAGAAGCCAAGACCGCAACAAAAAGTAGTTCACCAAGTTTACGCGCGTCCGCATGTCGGTCGCGAGCAGTTGGGATAGGCGAAGATTGGCGAGGAAGAACAGCGGAGCCGTAATGGCCAGAGCTAGTCCGTATCGCCCCACGGCTAGGGGAGAACCGAGTTTATTCAGTACTAAGAGCTGAATCGACAGGCACATGCCGTAGAACACGTTTGCCGGCAGAGTCCACGAAATCTCAGTGCGGAGTCGCTTACTTGCGGGTGCGACACTCGCCTGGGGTTCGCTGGGCGGTAGGGACTGCTTACTCAAGTGCCAGCTTTCAATACTCTGGTTGACCTACCCAAAATTCACTTCGCGTTTACGCGGCCTTGTTTTCAATTTGGCTTGCGACTTCGGCGCGGCGTACGAATACAAATTGGTTGTTGCCTAATGAATTGGTGGTAATCAGATTACGCAGTTCGAAGTTTCGAGCTTGGCAGAAGTGCAGGATCTCTTCGATTTTGGCAACCTCGAACGGATTTCCGCCCAGCCAGTCGTGCCAGTCGTGGTACATCGACATACCACGCTTCGATTTGTATTCTGCAAAGAGATTCTTGCGAGTGAGCACACTGAGTGTTGTGTACCGGACAACGTAGTACGGAATGAACACGGCAGAGATGAACGCTTTGCCAAGTGGCCCAGAGCAGTACCAGTTCTTCACTGTTTTCCACATTGTCGACTTCGGTCCTTCATCATTGTAGATCGCGATGAAAAACGTACCGTCGTCGCTGACGGCGGAGGCCGCGTTGTTGATGGCGTTCCACATCTCGCCGGTGTGGTGAAGGACGCCCCATGAATAGACAATGTCAAACTTACCCAGTGACTCGATGAAATCTTTGTCGAGCACGGAACCTTGCTCGATCGTCCAGTTGGGATCATCGGCGTAGTATCGAGAACGCAATTCTTGTCCGCAGGCGACAGACGAAGGATCAAAGTCAACCGAGTGTACGGTCGCACCCAAGTTACGCGCCGCTAGCGAGAAGAGTCCGCTTCCACTGCCAATGTCGAGCACTTTCTTGTTTTCCAAGTGAGCGACGCCCAGCATGTCAACGATCGAGTTTTCTGCGGTCGTGATCTTTTCGGCATTAAGTGTCTTTAGGAACGCGCGCCAATTCTTACCGAATTCGAATCGCTTTCCTTGCTTGATTTCTGATTCCCAAGTCGTTGACATCATTTGTCCTTTGATAGCAGAAGCAGACGCGAAAATGGTCCTACCGTAACGAAAGGATCGGCAGGCGGATTCGGTAAAATCAATTGAACCCCAAAATTCTCGCACGAATGGTACGACAACGCCTCGACCATTAATAGATCGCAAGGCTACGTTGCGGCTAACCGACCTACCCTTGCGATTTCTTTCGCATAGCGTTGGTTGCGGTGCTTGCTGATGGCTTGCTTGCGGTCTCTCTGGTGTTTCGTTTTTGTTCACCGTCGGCGTAGGAAATATATCTGTGGTGATGGTTCGTGACGGTCGATAACTTCCTTGCGGGAACTTTTGACGAAGTTGAGTTTTACTCCGTCTAGCAATCTATTTGTTAAGTTTCTGCTCGTCCGCCGTAATGGCATGATTCAAACGGGAGTTCGACATGGCGTCAGTTTCGCAGACCTTTCCCATTTCATCCTCGAATCGGATGACCGAATCCGGTTTTTGGGACCACGCACACACTCGTGGTGTTGTGCCGGGAGACTCCTGGTACCGAAAGTTGGCGCGACGGCAATTCGATTCTTTGTTGCGCGGTCTGCTCCATGAATCTGCCGAGGCACCACGCGTGATCGAATTAGGTTGTGCACCGGGGCGCATGCTCTGTCGATTGAATCGTCTGCGATCAGATTGTCATTTTACGGGAGTTGATTTTTCCGAGTTTGGATTGGATTTGACTCGGGAAGCAACGGATTCGGAGGGCATGAATGCTGACATCATTCAGGGTGACGTCTTCGAGATCCAGGTTCCCAAGAAATTCGACATCGCGACATCGTTCGGGCTCGTCGAGCACTTCACAGATACGCCATCGATCATTAGGCAGCACGCGCGACTCTGTCGTCCCGGTGGAGTGGTCGCCATCACTATCCCGAACTTTGCGCCTTGCAAGTCGCTGGCAAGAGTGATTGCACCTACGCAAGCAGACGCTCATAACTTCGAAATCATGAGGCGAGACCGATTGTTCGCGGCAATGAAAGCCGCCGGACTTGAAAACGTCGAGGTCGGTGGGTTTGGTGGTCCTCGAATTTGGATGGAAACGGAAAAGACTCGCGTCTATCGCCACGTTTACTGGCGTGCCGCACAAGCGTGGAACTTCTTCGCATCGTTAGTGCCAGGCTCGGTGACTTGGGATGGCAACTATTGGGCGCGCGGTACCGTGGCTGCTTAATCGCTTCTGGCCCAAAGCCGCAACGAGGTAGTTCTTGCCGTTCTGAGTTCGCCTTTCTTTCGAGAGCTTGGCAACGCTTCGGACTTGTTGTTCGCATCAGCCAACTTTGATGCGACGCTCGGATGCTAGTTTCTTGGATGGCTTTGCCTGCATCTCGGTATCGATCGCTTTACGAAGTTCTTTCGCCGAATAGTTGCGAGTGGCTTGGATTCGCAGCAGTGGAAGCCCGGCCGCGGCGAAGGCTCGATCGACAAAGTAGTCACGATCTTGGCGAGATTGTCGCTGGTGTGATCGGTCGTCAACTTCGATGGCAAGCAAGGCCTCTTGGCTTTCTGTATCACACAAAACGAAGTCCACGTGTTTGCAGTTGATGCGGTTCTGCCAGTTGAGGCGTTTGGGGATCGGCTCGACGCTCAGCAAGTCCGCGATTCGAACCATCGCGAAGACATCGAAGCGATCGCCGGCCGCACGCAGCAGGGCCTGGTAGAATTCCTGCTCGTTGCGAGTCATGATCGCAGGCTTCTTTCGGTAGGGAAACTGTCGTTCGCCGCCGCCAACGCGGGTTAACAGAAACCATACGAGGCCAACGAACCCAATCGCGATCGGCCAATAAGTTGAAAGCATTTCCATCGCGAAAACTCCGTCCTCCTCAAGATGTTTGGCAACCAGCCATAGCGTCATTGTGCCGAACATTTTATAACTCGAAGTTATGTCCGAAAGTCAGACCACTTCCGTTAAACCTCAGCTTCGCGAGCTCAAGATAGGCGATGTACACATCGGATTTCCGATCGTGCAGGCGGCACTTTCGGGGTACAGCGACGCTCCAATGCGCGTGATTGCTCGGCGGCTTGGCGCTCCGTATTCGGTTTGCGAAGTTATGCTCGATCAATTCCTGGTCACCATGAAGTCGGATCGTCAACGAACAAGTCACTTTCTGCATATTGCCGACGAAGAGCATCCTGTTGGTGGGCAATTGATGGGAGCGGAACCAACCCAGTTTGCGCAGGGCGCGGTCAAGCTAGTCGAGGCAGGGTTCGACATCATCGATATCAATTTCGGTTGTCCGGTGAAGAAGGTACTAGGACGCTGTCGCGGAGGTTTTCATTTGGGGCAGCCCGATGTTGCGCTTGAAATTATTCGCCGGACGCGCGATGTGGTACCACCCGCAATTCCGGTGACGGTCAAGATGCGACGTGGTATTGATGACACGCAACAAAGTACCGATCAGTTCTTTCAAATTTTAGATGGTGCCTTTGACGCCGGTGTCGCTGGAGTGACGGTGCATGGCCGAACGGTGAAGCAACGCTATATCGGGCCAAGTCGCTGGTCGTTTTTGAAAGAAGTGAAAGAGCATCTTGGTGATCGTATTTTGTTGGGAAGCGGCGATCTTTTCAGTGCACAAGATTGCATCAATATGATTGCGGAGACTGGTGTTGATGGAGTCACGGTCGCGCGGGGAGCGATTGGTAACCCGTGGGTGTTTGCGCAGGCTCGTGCCCTTGCAGCGGGCGATCCCTTGCCGCCGCCTCCAGGTGTGTTCGAGCAGCGAGACGTTATCGCTGAGCACTATCGATTGGCGGAAGAGCTGTACGGCGATCGGTGTGGGCGGCTTATGCGCAAGTTTGGCATTAAGTACTCGGCGTTGCATCCGAATGGTGATGCAGTGCGGCAGGCGTTCATTCGCGTCAGCAAGCGAGAGGAGCTGAGCACCGTGTTGGACGAATGGTATGCCGTGGATGATCTGGGTCGTTATCCTTCGCCCGAGATTCATCGTGTGCAAGGTGACTGCGGCTAAGCTCTGCCGGTGAGGTGAGCGGCTTCGGATTGGTGCGGATCGCCAGGTCGTGGACCGGCTACCAGACTTGTTTCGGATTGGATGAAAAAAAGGCGAGCCATTGAGCTCGCCCTTTGTTTCATTTATCTAAACTTGCAAGCAACAACTAGCTTGTTGGCTCGCCAGCTCCGCCGTCATCGTCAACGCCACCGTTGTTAGCGAAGCCGTTGTTGTCATCATCGTCGTCGTCATCTAGTGCGATCGGCAAAGCGATGGCCGTGGCTACGCCGAGTCCGATTACAACTGGATTCGTAAGGATCGACATCAATCCGCCGCCACGCAAGAGTCCGCCGCCAGGTCCACAAGGACCACAGGCACCTGCAGCGCCGCACGTTGGAGCACAACCACCTGGTGCACCACACGAAGGTCCGCAAGGACCGGGTACTCCGCAAGCTGGTGCTGCACAGCCGTATTGGCCTCGAACCGCTTCCTGTGTTACGCACAGTAGCGAATCCCGAGCCGCAGGTGGAGCAAGTTCGGGCTGCCAGGCGCGCACGGTAAGCGAGCGGTCGCCGATCGCAATTCGGTAAACGCCAGCCTCGGAAGCTGGTAGTCGGAATATGCCTTGAGCGTCAGTTTGGGTCTCCGCCACAGCCGCCCGTTTTGAAATCAATACGACTGATTGTTTGGCATCCGCTTGACCAGCGGAAGTTAATACCTGTCCGACAATTTGACCGTTGCTCGAAATCGAGACGTCGAATACCGTCGGCGTAGGTGCTTTTTTGCTCGGTCCGGCAGCAAATACTGGAGACGCAGCCATTGCAATGGCTGCAACGCAGGACAACCATCGTCCATAGCGCATCGTAAGGATCATTTTAGTTTCCCCCCTAAAATTGATTCAGAAGTCCGTTATTGGACACTCTGAATCTTCGGCGGAATAATCAGCAGAACTAGAGTTACTCTGGCAATTAAGCGTGTTGCCGTAATCGACACCCACTAACAGGTGGTGGTGCATGCGACGCTGTCGTTGTGCAAGTCAGTGCATAAAAAAAGGGCGTGAACCCGAGTAGAGTTCACGCCCTGTTTGGCATAGTCAACAACTAGCTGGCATCGTCGTCATCAAGCGCGATTGGAATTGCGATCGCTGCAGCCACCCCTGCACCGATAATCCAAGGGTTGGATAAGAGACCAGCTCCCCCGAAGATTCCACCACCGCCACCAGCACCACTGAACAGGCCACCACCTGCTCCGGCGCTGTATCCGGATCCGTAGCTTGCTCCACCGTAGCTTGCTCCGTACCCGCTTCCATAGCTAACACCGTTGCCATAGCTAGCGCCGCTGCTCACCACACCGCCGTTAGTTGACCCGCCATAATATCCGCTCGAGCCGTCAACGTATGTTGCTCCAGCGTCACCACCATAGGTCACTGCGCCGTCGTAAGTTCCCCCACTCACGACTTGACTGCCACCTTGGTTGAAACTCGCAGCCCCGCCACTCTGATTGTAGCTAGCTGCTCCACCACTGTTGTAGCTTGCTCCACCACTGTTAAAACTGGCTGCGCCATTGCTGTTGTATGCACCCGAGTCAACGTAACCGCCTGACGAAGTGTATCCGCCTGACGAGTATGCTGGACCTGCTGAGTACCCACCGTGACTAACACCGTGACTAACACCGTGACTAACACCGTGACCAATATGTCCGCCACTGCCACCGCTGTTGCAGCCACACTGTCCACGAACGGCCGTGCCTTCTACCAGCATAGCGCCGATAGCGCTGCTTGGTGGAGCCGTTTGGCCTTTCCAAGCACGCACTGGCAACTGCGACCCTGCGGTTGCTAGTGTGTAGGTTCCGTTCTGGACGCCTTTAACAGCAAAACGTCCTTTGTCATCCGTTTTGGTTTTCGCCAGTTCACGTCCGTTGTGAATTAACGAGACTTCTACGCTGTCCTTGGCAGCGCCTTGCGTGTTGACCACTTGGCCAACGAGCAATCCGCCTTCATGTAGAGATACGTCCAATGCCCGCTGTTCTTGCCGCTTTGCAACAACTGGGTTTGCACCCATAGCCGCAGGCGGAAGGAGCATTCCAAGGCAGGCCATCAGCGTCAAGCTGACAGATGCCGATCGGATTCTTTTCATCGTTTATCTTCCTTAAAACTCTGCTGTGTGCAGCAAGCGACGAAACATTCGCCGTTTGTATGTCATCCTTGCCGAGACTAGCCGCCACTCGTTGCAGCAGCATTTTCATCTTCGTCGCATTGACTGCTTTCACTTTGGTGCTATCAGTGCTTGCATGAAGAATTCTTGATGCACGGCGGAAAGATAGAACGCGCATGCGGAATGCGAGTCTGAGGGCTAGTTGGGAGGCTTCGCAGAGATCTGGCGACAGCAGAGAAGATTCAGCCTGCAAGAGAACAAGCCAGAGAGAACGGACACACGGCAAAATCGCTGCGTCCGCAGATCGAAGTGGCACACGATGAGCCATGTACGAGGAGAAGAAATGTGTGGCGCGACAACCAGGTATGGTCACGCCCACTGCGAAAGGATTTGTGTCCTTCCTGTTTCATTCTTCTCACGGCAATTCCGAGCTTCGCAGATCTCGAGTGCCTGCGAAGCTCAGCCCCTGCCGCTATCGGAGATTTGTCGACCGACTAACCGGTTGGGTTAGCTCGCGTCGTCATCGTCGACAGCAAGAGGAATTGCGATTGCCGCAGCAACACCGGCACCCAACAGAACGGGGCTGGACAACAATCCGCCGCCGCCGCCGAGTCCGCCAAATCCACCACCACGACCGAACAAGCCGTGGCCGAACAAGCCACCACCACCGCCGCCGTTAGGGCCGCATGCCGGCTGGCAAGCTGGCTGACATACAGGTTGGCAAGCTGGCTGACACGCAGGTTGGCAAGCTGGCTGGCACGCAGGTTGGCAATCCTGAGGACAGCACTGACCACGAACTGCATCACCTACAACAAACATTGCTGCTTGTGGTGTGTTTGGTGGAGCTGTTTGTGCATTCCAAACACGAATCATTTGCGATTCGTTTCCGACACGAACAGCCAGTTCACCTTGCGACAAACCTTTAGCCAAGAACACTCCGTCAGCGTTCGTTTTAACAGTTGCGGCCAAGTCACGCTTGGTGTGCAACTGAACGGCTACGCCCGACAAGGCGACACCTTGTTGATCAACAAGTTTGCCAAGGATCGATCCGTCTTCGCCAAGTTGGAGATCCAATGCTTGACGCTGAGAATTAACTTGCGATAGGGCAGCTTCGCCTGCAACTGCGGGAAACGCCATCAACGCGCAGAGAAGTGCGCACACCGGGCGCGCATACCATTTACGGCTGGACATCTTTGAATATCTCCGGCAACCGAGGGGATGGTTGCACTCAAAAAATTGGTGAGTAAGGATTTCTTAGTCGGTGATCGGGGAGATCACACAGAAATCCGGTGAGTTAAGAATCTTATCGGGAGAAATTCCAACGCGCTTAAGAGAATAAGCCGCAACTATTGGAAGCTGCTAGCTCGGGTTGCGCTTGGTTGATAGCGTTTTGTCGTCATTGAGGGCAGGCTTAGCTAGCAGGCTCGCCCGCAGCACCGTCGCCGTCCGTGTCTACATCATCACTGATTTCGAGTTGGCTTGTGAAATCACCGTCGCGTTGGTCGTCGTCATCAGTAGCTAGCGGTATTGCGATAGCGGCCGCAGTGCCGGCGCCGATGAGCCATGGATTTTGCAGGATCCGTTGAAACACGCCACCGAAGTGACCGTGGATACCCGTTCCACCGCAGGAGTCGCATCCGCCACAGTTTGCGCCACCGCTACAACCTTGAGCTCGCACAGTGCTATCGCCAGCGACTAGGAGAACTCCCGATTTTGCATTCGGCGGTGCGAGCTTTGCTGGCCAGAGTCGAATATTCTGAGCGGCCTCTGTCGTGCGAAGAACTTGGCGCCCTGGAGCTACATTTGCAAAAGCGAATCTTCCAGTGGCATCGGTCCGCGCAACACCGATAACTTCCGTGCGGTTTAACAACATCACATCGAAATCTGCTTGTGGCTTACCAGAACGATCCGCGACAACTCCACGGAACTCGCCGTTGTCGGAAATCGCGAAATCGATAACTTGCTGACGTTTATTGGCAGGACGTACCAAATCCTTAGTTGCGGATGACGCCTGAGCGAAAATAGTTGGTGACGACAGCAAGATAATGAGCAGCGTGGCTGCTGATTGGAAACGCATCTCGATTCCCCCGAAGTTGTTCTCGCTAACTTTATCCGCTGGGTAATGTTTAACGGATGGGCAGCGTTTAGGGCTTATCGGCGAAAATGGTTTGCAACTAAAAAGAAAAGTCCGCCCGAGATCGGCATGCTAGCGGTGCGTGCGTGTGAAGTGTTCTAAGAACGCCGTCTCAAAACCGGGCAACTGGCTTCGCATGCGAGAACTCATTTTTCCCGGAGGAATGCTGGCTTCAATGCTACGCAGAAAAGAAATTAACTCCTCGCGAGCTTCGGCAGGGCCATGCAACATGAAGTGCACCCAAGCCCAAGCATAGACATAGTGCTCGGCACGCATTTGTGACAATTCGGCAAGCTTCTCAAGATCTTCGATACGCGGCACGACTCCGCGCCTTGCCATCTTTCTCGCTTCCAGCAAGTGAGGATTCTGATTGGCGCGGTCGCTCGCGGGAACTTCGAAGTACTCGCCCAAGCCTTCGTCCAGCCACAGCGGTACCATTGGCAAGATGCCGTGCAACACAGCGTGGGTGGTCTCGTGTCGCAGATCAACTGCTAAGTTGTCGCTCAGTCTCGCGAACACCATGCCTGGACCGCGTTGTTTGATGAACAGCGCGGGGCGATTGGGGACGGTTGGAAAGTACTTCTTTACGTATGTTTGATACGTCCGCTGTCGTTCGAACAGAAAAACATGGACCGGCTCGTCAAGCGGTTGAATACCTAGCAACCGCGGAACTTCGTGTTGCAAATCGGTGACGCTTCGCAGCAACGGGTGGTAGGGCTGAAGCTGAAAATCGGCGTGGTAATAGAACGGCGGATCGCGGTGCTCGTCAGGCCAACGCTGCCCCCACGACGAAGCGTGGCAGCATAAAATGCAGACCAGTGGAATCAGGAACTTCAAAAAAGATCGGCCACGGTGCATAGACTGACTAACTCACTTTCTTCCATCCGAACCAGCGATCGTTCGTCTTTTGAAGAACCTTGCGACGACCAGCTGGTATGTCTTTGCCAATCGCCACACATGCCGGATATCGGACGAACAGATCCTGCGCAGTTGCTTCGTCAGTCAGTCGAGCCACCTCATCAAAGGCACGTCGCAAGAGAGGGCGACGTAGTTTGTTGCCGTGAGCGTCTGAGGCAATAAAGTGAACCAGTCCGTCTAGCAACATCGAGCGGGATAGTTCCTGGCATTCTTTACCCATCGAACCCAGTAGGCTGCCTGCGGTAACTTGCATGAGACAGCCTTGGTCGACCAGTGTCGGAATCAGCTCGGGTTGTTGCAGGATGCCGCGATTTCGCTCTGGATGCGAAAGGATCCCAACCATGCCTTTCGCTTCAAGGTTCTGCAGAATCGGTTCCAGCGGAAAATAGAGTTCGTGCGGTAACTCCAGCAGCACGTGTCGACGATGATCGGCGAGCGACATTACCGCACCATCGCCTAAACCACGAATCATTGGCTCTTCGATTCGAACGTCACCACCGGGCAAGACGCGAAGCGGAATGCGCGCCTTTTGCAACTCAATCTGAAACTGCTGTGTTTGCTGGCGAATCGAATCACCTGAGTTATGCTGAAAGTTGCCGAGCTGATGCGGCGTGCAAATCACAGTTCCGATGCCATCGTTCACCGCCATTCGCGCCATGTCCAACGAAACTTCGAGGCTCGGCGAGCCGTCATCAATTCCAGGGATCATATGGCAATGGATGTCAACCATCATTCGCGTTGGCGTTGGCATTGTGTCTCGTTATGAAAGGGAAAGCGAATTGGCAACAAAGCAAGCAGGAACTCTCAAGTTCGCGGCGCGGCCCTCTTGCCGATAATTTCGTGTTTGGCTGTAATAGCTGCTGGATGATTGGGCGGGAGTGTATCGCCGCCAGCGAAAGAGCGTCAAGGGAAAGTGGCTGTTGGTCTGCAACCGTGCTGTTGCCAAACAAACAGTGAGCCTGCACGAGATTCGTTAAGCTGCCGTTGTCCTGTTGATTGCTAGCAAACTCGCCGAAGGCGGAATCCAGTGCCCTACGCCTCTATTGGTCCCATTGCCGTCTACCTCCCTCCCCGGATCGAGACGAATGCGCAGCTAGCGGAGCTCTTTCCGAAATGGAATATGGAGGCCATCGCTAGCAAGACGGGTATCCTTCAACGGCATATAGCCGATCCAGACGTTTGTGCTTCCGATCTAGGAGTCGAAGCCTGTCAAAAGCTGTTCGCGGAACGTGACGTTGATCCGCAGTCGATCGATATGCTTTTGCTATGTACACAAACGCCAGACTATCCACTGCCAACCACGGCATGTTTGATGCAGGATCGCCTTGGTCTGAGAACGAGCTGCGGTGCGCTCGATTTTAACTTGGGCTGCAGCGGATTCGTCTACGGCTTGGCGATGGCCGATGGCATGATTCGCACTGGCGCATGTAAGCGCGTCTTGCTCGTAACCGCCGAGACTTATTCACGCTACATCCACGAAGAAGACAGGAGTCTCCGCACGATCTTCGGCGACGGTGCAGCTGCAACCTTGATTGAGGCAACCGAGCAACAATCGCTTCGAGGTTTTCAGTTCGGCACCGACGGTTCGGGCGCGAACACGCTGCTCGCTACACGTGGCGGCGCACGAGCCGAGGACGAAGCGATCAAGCCGCGACATCGCAAGCGGTGGAAGAGCGACTTGTATATGGATGGCCCTAGTCTGATGAGTTTCACGGTCGGGGCAATCCCGCAGCTTGCAGATCAGATCCTAGAAGAGTCGAAGTTCGCAAAAGCCGACATCCATCGGTTTCTCTTCCATCAAGCCACACGCAAGATGCTCGAGCATCTTCAAACGGCAATGAGCGTAAACGAAGAGCAGTTACCGATCCGCCTAGAAAACTGCGGCAACACGGTAAGCTCTACCATTCCGATCCTAATCAACGATCTGCGCGACAGTGGCGAGCTACCAACCGGCTCAAGAAACATGATCGTCGGTTTCGGCGTGGGTTGGTCTTGGGGCGGCTGCACCTGGACAGTCACCTAACCAACACTCCGTCCGTCAAAAGGCAATTGTGAGTAAGTTCCGTTTTCTAGCAAACAGATCGTTCTGCGTTCACCTGAGCCGCACGTGAAAATATGGAGCCTCCTACCGCCAAACGGTACAAGCCGGGAACTTCGCCTTCATCCTAGTTTCAAACTCCGGTGACACGTTGGTATTTTGAACTCCAAGCAGAACAAAGTTCGGAAGTTCAAGCAGGAACTCGAGCGAATCGTCGGTGATTTCACTTGGCCGACCATCAATTCCGCATACGGCAAGCGTTTCCAACTGTTTGAGATTACGTACGTAACGAACTCCGGCATTACTGAAATTGCTGAATTGTAGTGAGAGACTCGTCAGGTTCGGCAATTCGGAAAACATACGAAGCGACTCGTCCGTAATCTTCGATTCGGAAATATAGATGCGTTCTAACTTCGTGCAGTTTCGCAATTCTGCGGCACCTTTGTCGGTGATATTGACGGCGTCCCAGATCATGATGTGTTCGAGATGTTTAAGCTGCCCCACGTATTTCATGTTGGAGTCACTGGCTTGCGTTTCTTGGAAATAGAGCCGCCGAAGACGTGGCATACTTGAAAGGCACTCGAGCGGTGCTTGGCTACGGTTCTCGTTTCGATTCGTTTTCCTGTATCGCTGCTGTATGACAAATTGACTTCGGCGACCGAGTGAAACATGTCGATGCCGAGCCATTCATGCACCTGTTGTGGCACCCATGATTTGGCCTGTCCGTCAAAGTCTCCATCGACGAATTGATAATCGTATCGAACCCAACCGCCATAGTCCGTGATCGTCTGGACTGCGGCTTTCTGTTGGCGAGCTCGTCGTGTATGCATGCCTAACCACACAGCCGATACCGTCACGACGATTAGAAATGCGCGAAGGCTAAATCGGGGAGCGAATCGCCGTGCCTTATCGTTCATGGATTTCTTCCAGGGTTTGGTCGTCCTTCGAACTTCCTAGGTCTATCACGCGACGAATACCGTCAACGATCCGCCCCAAACCGAAGCCTAGTCCTCCTAGGAGCTTTCCCGCGATCGCGGCAATGACCAGGAACAAAACGAGCCCAAATAAAAATGTGGTGAGGGTACCGAATGGAGTTCGGTGGAAGTCTGGCTCGCTTGCATGTACGTTGCCGGCGACAAATCCAGTGATCAATAGCAGGCCTGTGCCGTAGCCCAACAGCTTGCCAACCTTGGCAAAGAAAAACGCATAGGAGAATTCGCCCGGAAGTAGAACTCGGTTCGAGGGCCGGCGCTTCGTAGGGATTCTGACTGTCGTCCATCGGCTAAGCGGTGGTTTGTGGTTTTTTCGGCAGCATTCGGAAGAACCACTCTGGCGAACCGTTCCGCAACTGATCCACAATCACCGCGATGATGATGATCGCACCAATGATGATGTGCGTGTACGTGTTCGGAATCGAAAGTTGCGAGCAGCCGCTGCGAATGACCGTAATGATCAATGCACCAACCATCGTTCCCAGTATCGATCCGCGACCACCGCTCAGGCTTCCGCCACCTAAAACCACTGCCGCGATAACCTCGAGTTCTTTGCCCGTACCGTCGCTAGGATTGCCATTCTTCACGTCGGCAAAGTAGAGCAGTCCGCCGACCGCAACGAAAAATCCAGCGAGTGTGTACACCGCGACGATCATCATGGGCACATTGATGCCACACAGCCGAGCCGTCGATTCGCTGGAACCGAGCGCAAAAACATTGCGGCCAAAAACGGTGTAGCGCAGCAGCAAGCCAACTGCGATCGCCAATACGACGGCAATGATGGCGCTCGTCGGGACGCCAGGAATTAGATAGCGTTCCCACACGGAACCGGTGTAGCACAAGTTCATCCAGTCGGGGATGTTTTCCTTCGGCGCGTAGACCGTTGATTCCTTGGAAAGAACTTGTCCGATGCCCAAGTAAATGGTCATAGTGCCCAGCGTAACGATGAACGGCACGACTTTGGTCAGGCTAATCAGTCCTCCGTTGATCAGTCCGCAAATGCACCCGGTTAACACTGTCAGGAAAAGCGTCCAAAGCAATTGGGTCGTGAATTCGGGGTGATCAGCGGCGACGGGTGAATGTTTTAGCTGAAGTGCGAGAACCGTTCCACAAAGCGTCAGCGCTGTGCCGGCCGATAGATCGATGCCAGCGGCGATGATGATGATAGTCATGCCCAACGCGGGAACCGCGATTAACGACGCCGAGCTCATGATCGCGCGCATGTTGCGCAGAGAAATAAAGAACCCTTCGCCCCAAATGCGATCGGCGATGCCAAACAATGCAATAATAAAGATCAACGCAAACGCGGGACCAAGCTGTGAACTAAAGAGCCGTTTGAACCAGGATGGATTCGTGTCAGCCATGTGTGTCAGTTGCTTTCTTCTGTTGAATCTGTAGCGATCGCGGTCGCCATCACGTCTTCTTCCGTCCAGTCGGCTGTGTCGCGGACTTCACGCAATTCGCCGCGAGACATGACTCCGATTCGATCGCACACGGCCAAAAGCTCGGGCAAGTATGAACTAACGAACACGATCGTCTTGCCTTCCGCCGCGAGCGTACCCATCATCCGATAGATTTCGGCTTTCGTGCCGACGTCGATGCCCTTGGTCGGCTCGTCCATCAAAAGAATCTTTGCCTTTTGATGCAGAATCCGGGCAACGGCGACCTTCTGTTGATTGCCGCCGGACAATTCCGAAACGGCTTGCGAGCCGGAATGAGCTTTCACTTCGACCCGTCGCATCAGTTCGGTTGCTGCTTTGTTTCTTGCGCCGAGATTGAGAAAACCCAGCGTGGAATACGGACTGAGCGTACCGAGTGTCGTGTTTTCGATGATAGAAAGG
>CAYNJG010000015.1:40071-59977 GCA_964397295.1 uncultured Pirellulaceae bacterium | reverse complement strand
TCTGACTAGATGCACTTCAAAGTGCGCTTACTTTACATCAGGAGATTTGCAATGTACTAGCAGTACACCTCCGGCTTTAATCCTAGGTAAGATTCTTTCGAGTCTCGCCACGTCCGACAGTGATGTGCTATCGCAGACGTCATTCCATTTGTTCTTCCTTTGTCGGGTAACGCAACAAATTTCAACGAGGCAACCATGTATTTGAGTGTGGCAAGTAAGAGTTTCTTGCGCAACAACGGAAACTGGGACTATCGTAAAGCCGACCCCCGCTTTCCAGCTCAAGTTTCAAGGTTCGGATATGAGGTTACTGCAGCAGTCGACCAGTTTTTGGGGAACTTGGGCGGCGTTCGATTTTCGGTTAAGTACTCGCTTTGTGGTATCAAACTAAATCAGTTCGCAGCATTGGGAATGGTACCAAGTATTTGGAATAGTGTTTTTGGGTCGGTCAACATCGTGCAAGTGCCACCGGCTCAATTGGCTAACCCCGTTTTAGCCGCTGTGGCCGGATTTACTGGCTGCTACGTAGGAAACACAAATAGTTCTTTGGTGTTTGTCGGGGAGGACAGTACGATTGCTCTGGTCGACTTCCAATGGGATGGGCTGGCTTTGGTCGATTCAGCTGACGAGTTCATACAATTGTTTGCGACTATGGATAACAAGAGATGTCGATGGCTCGGAGTAGACGACGAAACTGACCAGAGATATGAATGGCAACTAACCCAACTCACGGCCAGATACCTGTACTGTCAACGCTAAACAGCCAGCTAGTGTAAGGGAAGAGGTGGCAGGTACCGTAGATTGATTTACAGGTTATTGGCGGATTGTTTTCTCGTTCGGCCACGATCAGCTTTTGCAAAGTCAATTGAGATAAAACACAATAGCAAAATGATTCCACGCATTGGTTTGTCCATTAGCCCAAGTGCCGGGTTGAATTCGTCTCCGAAGGCTCCGCTTTGTGTCAAAATCCGCGAAAACTACATCCAGTGATCCGACCTGACACCTTTGTTCCACTCAGAACACATTTGCTTTTCGGTTGAGACATCCATCAATAGCGGATTTTTAGATTAGGGTGAGCTTTCTTCAGCTGGTCCACGGTTTTGACCGACATACTCGGTGAAACCTTGATCACCTGCAATGACGGCGATTCAGAGAGCTTGAGCAGTGCTTCTTCAGAGAACTTTGCCCCAACATGATTGGTTACCTTGCTCCATAGATTGATTCTTTTCAACTGCGGAATTCGTGCAATGTGGCCAAGGTACGAATCATCGACAGACAAAAGGGTTAGCTCTTCAAGTTTTGAGAGTTTATGCCACGCAGCCGTGCCGCTAGCCTCCGCTTTGGCAACGTCGATTGATAGTCTCTGCAGATTTCGTAGTTTTCCGATTCGTTCGAGACTTAGGGCCGATATGTCGGCAGAGAAGTATCCCTCACCAAATTCGTCGTCAGTTGGAAGATCGCAACCTGATACCACTAGACCTCGTATGCTTTTCAACCTCGTGACCTTCGCAAGGTCCTGGTCCGTCAATTGATTGTCACGTAATTCGACCCAGACAATCGAATGAAACCAGTCAATACCGAACGTATCAATGAGTGTCTTGTTTGTAGGTAAAACAGGGTTGTTGAGGCGATAAGCGGCAGCGTCATACTCGTAGTCATAGCCGACGTAGCCGCCCTTCTTGCTGAGGATGAATTCCGCCGCGACCCTCTGAGTTTCCGCAGTGTGGCGTTTCCAACCTAGCCAACCGGCCAGGAGCAACATGACGAAAAGAAGCGTCCGAATACTGAATCGACGAAAACGCTTCATTTGCAATATCCCGGCCTGCTTGAAGCCTTTAAAGAAATCGCAGTACTCGCAAAACAATTGCCGCGCAGCACAATCGGGCTGCGAACTTCGATTCGTTCAAGTCGCTTACCGGCGTAGAAGTCGTTCAGTCGCTCGACGTAGATCGAGACATCAGAAAGTTCTGGCATGGTCGCATCATAGGCAATTCGACCATGACGATCAAAACTCGCAGATCCTGATGAACTCTATTGCTGGTGAATCTGGCTTTCGATACCTTCGTTGCCATTGCGAGTCGCAACAGCTGCGAGCAGCTCCATCGATACGTCTTCGCTCGTGAACTTCACCGCCCCATCACAGAACAGGATATGAGCGCCACCCGAATGATCCGAGAAAATCTCTTCCGCATCCCAGTTGTCTGCGGGACTCGGATTTATGGTCATCTTGATCGCAGATACGTTCTCGCCCGCCGCCCATGCACCATCTAGTTCCCACACGCCGTCTTTGTAAGCTCCGCGACCAGAACATTCCGCGACAACGATTGTCTTCGACATACCATCGACGATGTGCTGCGTCCTAATTTTGCGAGGCTCTTTCGTTCCAGGCGGATAATCTTTCAGCCCGATGAGAACACCAAGATTTCGACCGTACTTCTCACCGTCGGACCGACGGATATTCTTTCCGGGTCCACTAATCCCGAGATAGTCGATGCACGCCATGCCTTCACCGAGCTCGCGATCAACGGACTCGTTTTGGTTTATGTCACCAATGAGATTGTCGGCGGTTCGCAAGATGCTACGTCGCGCGGTGCTCGGGCACAGGTAGGATGGGATGTGTTCGGCAGTTGCCGCCCAATTGATTTCTGCCGTTAACGGCTGGTTGAAATCTAGACGATCATGAATTGCATTCTCTTCGATGAACGGCAGAAAAAAGCTAGACCAAGCCATTGGCATCGCTGTTTGGGAAACGCGACGTTGTCCCGGTGGGAAATGTCCGTTCGCACTTTCGTAGTTCAACATTCCCAGGCCAATCTGCCTAAGATTGTTTGAACACTGCGTTCTCCTAGCTGCTGCTCGAGCAGCTTGAACTGCCGGCAAGAGCAACGATACGAGCATCGCAATTATTGCAATGACCACCAACAACTCAATGAGTGTGAAGCCTGCAGCTTTCTTCACGGACACTGTCTTACGAGACATAAATCAATTCCTTTCATAGTCTCGCAAGTGCGAGAACCAATCCTATCTAGCGATTAAATCTGCCACTAAGAACGACGTTGACGAACATGTCCCAGCAAACTCAATCCCAGCAACAACAAGCAACCAGTTGCTGGTTCTGGTACGGACTGAGCACCGGCAGGCGACTGACCAAAGTTTGCTGAAAGAGCGAGAAAGTCTGCGAACTCAACCGTACCGTTGCAGTCGAAATCGCCGTTCGAGTAAGTGCCCGATTGCCCAAAGCTGGCCGACATCGTCAAAAAGTCAGCGAACTCCACTGTTCCATTTTGATCGGCGTCACCCGGCAAGACTCCTGCTGCCGCTAGTGCAGTTGATAGGTCGTCTCCGGTAGCACTACCGACAGCAACTTGGCTACAGATTTCGTCGATCGTTAGGGCCGTGTTGCCACCTGGAAAGACAACATCAAAGCCCTCCACATGCCCGGCCGATGAAACGTCGAGAGCAATCAATCCCAGGGCAAGGTCTTCTTCCCACAACTCAGGTTCTGCTAGTCGATTGCCGCTGCCATCGGTAATCGAAGCCACCGCGCCGGCCTCACCTTCTACCGAAAGACCGATGTCGGTATATATGCCGTCAGCAAACGACCAGCCTCGTGAGACCCCCGTCGTAGAAGGCTCGAGTGTCACGGATTGAATTAGTTCGCCCATCGCATCATAGAGGTTCAATTCATCGCCACCCGACGAAAGGCCGGAGAACGTGTCGCCTGATCCGGTATCAGCGAACAGACCTTCGCTCAGGATTCGCATGTCCGCCGGAATATCCCAAGCAACTCGAAAACCATCTTCGTTGGCGATCGAAGCTTCTTCTTCTCGTACCAAGATCACGAGTTCTTTGGGCTGAATCACGAACTCGGGAAAAATCGAAAAGTCGTTCCCTTCAAGTCTGTCATCGTCGTCCCACATAAAGCCCGTCATGTCGATCGGCTCGTCACTTACATTGAGCAGCTCCCACCAGTCGCCACTAACGTGACCGCCATTGCCAAAATCATCAGAGCTGGGATGCCCGCTGTCCCACATAATTTCCGTAATCAGCAACTGTTCGCTCAACTGAGCGTGAGCAGTACCTAACGCGAGAATTCCAACCAAAGCAAGCGAAGCAAAAACGCGGGAGTACATAAGCAAACCTAACGAAGTGAAGATAAGTATCTAGTTCAGTAGTTATCGATCTTGGAGATTTCTATCAATCGAAAATAAAGAAACCATGAAGCCTAAATGAAGGCGAAAAAAAACATTCATCGCGGACAAGCCGAGTCTGACTTGCACGCTGGCGAGTCAGTTGACGCGACAAATTATTGCGCCAGCGATCTGGAATCAGACGCCACACTTTGCGCCGACATTTGGCTCCCTCGGCGTCTTTGCACAGCCGACGGCGACCTCGGTTCATCCAGAGACTTAAAAACGGGAAGACTAGGAAGCGACGAAATGTTTGGGCGCAGTCACGTCTTCACGCGACATCACGGGAGATGGTCTTGTCGATGCTCGCGATCTCGCCGAGTTTCTCACTCTAACGGGTCGGTCACCTGGAGATAGCAACTTCGACGGCACCGTTACCTTCGCCGATTTCCTGGCTCTCAGCCTGAACTTCGGTGATCCGTCGGCCACAGACTGGGCAGACGGCAACTTTGATTGTTCGGGGCACGTGGAATTCGGCGACTTTGTTTTGCTGTCCACCAACTTCGGTCGGACAGCGGAGAACGTACCAGATCCTCTGTACAGTCAATGGCTGATAATACTGCTACTGCTTGTCGGTCGCTTGTTTTGTCGCAGGGAGATTTTTAAAAACGCAGGTCTCATAACTGGCCTTAGCGTTCCACTAGAGGCTTCTTTCCGCAGCGCATCAAGTTCGTAAGCAATTTTGCCCAAATAGCCATTTAGGGCTCCTAAAGACCCTTAAGACCGTCGCTGACACTTTTTATGGCTCCCCCGTTTGCCGGAACTGAAAGGTGACTAAACTGGCTGGAAAGATCCAACCCCGAAGATTTGATGGCTGGTATTAGACCAATTAAGCAATCTTGTTGCTTGTTTCTTGAAAATTGAACAGTTTTAATAGAGCCAGGCTTTCGGTAATTCAACAAAAGGAGTTAGTTCCAATGACCATACCTCGCGTTCGTTCGCTAGTTACTTTCTTTGTTCTTGCTTTGGCGGTCGCGCCAGCTTTAGGGCAACTGCAGGAGTTCGAATTTTCGTACGACTTTGAATCTGGTGCTAGAATCTCCGGCTCGTTGTTGGGACAAGAAGGATTCGGGTCTCCGTTATTGATTGGCGTTCCTGGAACTGGCCAATTTGGATCCGCTATCTTTGATGACGGCCAGGGATTTACGTTTACGTTTGACGTGACTGCACCCGACGTTGCGACATCCCAAGAGAGCTTAGTTTCCCATAATGAAACCTCGCTCGTTAGTTTTGACGGATCAGCTGTGGACATCACGTTTTCTGCCGGACTCCCACCCCCAGGCGTAAATCCGCGGCCGGAAGACTTGCTCAATTTGCAGCAAGTAGTTCTTGGGAATTTTCAATCTTTTAATTCAGCGGCAACGCGGAATCTTCTTCCAGTCGATCTAGTGGAAGAGTTTCGCCCAGAAAATTGGTCGTTAAGAGTCGTACCAGAACCCAGCGGCGCCTGGGGCGCGTGGATCAGCTCCATCGCGGTTATTGCAGCCTCAAGAAAGCGTCGACAACGGCTGGCTTGAAACCTGACACCTTTATTCGCCAAGAAAGAAACGAGGTCGAAAGAAGAGAGCCCCAAGAATTGGGGCTCGTGAGTCTTCTTAGGCAGCATGTCTAGGTCTTAGCGTCGTCGTCGCACGCCACCAAGTAAACCTAATACTGCCATCAGCATTAGAATGGCAGAACTTGGTTCTGGAACGGCCTCCGTTACGACAACGCCGTTGATGCCGAAGATCTGGCGATGAACGGCGGTTTGCGAGAGTGGTGCAAATTGCAGCACAACGTCGTTTGTGCCATCCGCGACAAAGTCGGCTGAGTAGATCCCGCCGCTCAATGCTACTGTTAGAGAATCTACGGCTGGCGTCTCTAGGAACCCGGACTCTACTGAGTCAGGATTCCCGCCTTCTCTTGCATCGACCATTCGTCCGTTCGGCAGTGCGGAAAAAGTACTTCCGCCGTCCACGGAAATGTTGACTTGGAACTCACCATGCACGTGCTCGGTGTCGATGTGGGCCGATTGCCAAGTGTAAGTGTTTGCTGGCAAGCCGCTGAGTGCGATGTTGAGGTACGTGGGTGTGCCTGTAGTTCCGTCCCAATCACCATTTCCACCGTTGGCCACTCTTGTGTCGATGCCTAAATAATCGGTAACGAAGTCTAAGCCGAGAATCGGTACTGGTGAGGCTCCAAGATCAGTAGTCGCATCCAACCAGTTTACGTCGTTTGCTTCGCCGCGGTCGACGCTTTGCTGGACACGGTTGTCCGTGGTATTCGGCCATGACGGCGTAAGCCCAACGTCTACTCCGAAAGCCGAATAGGTTTGGGTTACAAAGTCATCAGCGACTTCGTGACCTGCATCGTAGGCGGAGAAGCCACCAGCTGTATCGTTATGAGGGCCACCGTCTTGCGTTGTTGAATTGAAGTCAACTAGAAGTTGCCCATGGCATAGACTGCAAAAGATGGCTACAGTCGAAAACGTCGCGAGGATTCGTCGAAGCATTAGATCACCTACGTTGCTGAAAGACTATTGGAAATTTGTGACGACCAAGCATCAACTCGTTTGCCATTCATCAGCTGTCCGTGGAATCACAAGCCACGAGAAAGAGCCGCTACATCAAGGCAACTGCAAATCACTGCGACGACGAAATGCCATCGTTGTATTTGCCGAGAAGTTGATTGATCGATCAGTAGCGTTACTCAATTAGAATCACTGCCCGTTTGGGCGGATGTAGATCTGAGCCGTAATAGTAATCATGCGATGGGGATTTAGTAGTGAGAATCTGCAATGGAGATGCATATTCTGGCTTTTTGCCCCTGTCAGCTTAGAAACGTTTAGATCTCCGTACGTTTTGGAGTTTCAGGTTTCCTGCTATCCCGAATCGAAGTCAGTGGCACTGCAAAAGAAGATCGTTTCTCAGCAAGTGGCCGGTTCGCAGGCCCAAATTGGATTGATGAGTGCGCAAACCGATCTCCGGAAAAGAGAAAAAGCGATTGCATCGCAGTATCTTCGAGGAGTATTCCTGTATCGAGTCTGCTATTGCCGGACGTGGGAAACGGCATCCGCCGGGATTGTCAATGGAGACTAGGAGTCCTCTTGAGACCTTTCCACGACTTAAGCGGCTCGTCGCGATCGGCAGAGTCGGTTTTCTCTAGCTGGAGGCGGGAAGCTACTTTGCTTGCCAGGCCCACGGAGCAACAGGCGGTTCGTTTTCGTCCCACATGCCGTGGCGTTCTTGCTTGGCAGCAGAGTGCCAATCTTTCAACGCGATATCGTCCGGGGCTTCTCGTTCGTCGTGCCACGCGTACCCGCCGCGAACAAGCTTATTGTTAATGCGAATCGGGGACAGAATGACAGCGTGTTTGCTTTTGTTTGGCGGAACCTTTACGTCTACGGCAAGTCGACCGTCAGGCCGAATCTTACGAACACGAATATGCAGCGGCTTGTTCTGAGTCAGGAACTTCAACCGGTTCCTGCCTTATCAAAGTACGGCTGTCCGGGGCGTGGTGCTGCGACGCCGTACAGTTTCATGCGAACCAGTTTCCCATTCGGAGCCGGACATTCAATCACGTCTCCGCTAATCCACTCCGCGGCCGTGGTGTCGAAGTTCATCCCAACGACGAACACAAAAGGATCCTGAGATGCGGCACTTTCGTTGTCGGGAACCGTATCGCAGAGTTCACTATTGGTATCGCCGACTTCGCTGGTCGTTTCTTCCGGTTCTGTTCCGGCGGACGTGAGCACTTCTTTGGGCTGCTGCTGCTCGTCAGACATGGGCTTAATTGGACCCTTTCCCGAGCAGCCACCGATGCCGCAAATAATTCCAAGTGCAATCGTTATAGGGATCAGCCGCATATTAGTTCTTTCTAACTTGATGGTCAGAGGTTTGATGCGGTGTCCGGTTTGAGAGTTCCCGAATTCTCTGTAAAAGCCAATATTTTTGTCCTGATATCCGCAACTTGAACTTCATTGACTCAATCGAGAATGCGTCGACGGTATTCCCGAGAACCGTGGCGTTCAAGGTTGGTGAATCTGTTCGAAGATCGGATCGTCGCAGAGCTTCAGCGCCATTTTCAAATCAGCAGCCTGCTTTTCAAGGTCGCCGAGTTTGGCATGAGCTTCGGCCCGCGAGGCGTAGGCATTCCAATCGTTGCCATCAAGCAACAGAATACGATCCAGGTACCAGATAGCGGTCAGCCATTCTTCCGCACGCTGGCACCCGACAACGCGATGCCGATACCAGTTGGCCAAATTCTCAACTTCGCCATTCAGTGCGGACTTCGCTGACTCGTAGTCCTTCGTTGCTCTTGCGAAATCGCCACGTTCCGACCATGTCCGTGCGCGGCGTGCAAACAATTGCCAGTTAGAAAAACGCCCGCTATTGGCGTCATCCGAAATCATTTGACTGAGATGCCAATGGGCACCGAACCAATCTTTATCCTGTTCCGCGTCTCGGCAACGGGCGTCATGCAAATCCCGAGGATCTATCGTGGGGACCAGGAACGGCATTCCTTCGGAGCTTGAAGCGCTGTCCGCTTGGCTGAGCATGATATTGTCCGCAATCGCCTGCTGGCGCAGCGGCGCCCATTCGTCAGCAGGTATCTTCATTGTTATTTCGTTAACAACGCGTTTGCCTGTTCGGATTTCAACCAAACGATTCAGCTGGTCCGCCGCCAGATCGTTGCTTTGCGGAATCCTCCACGACCGGGTCGTTCCAGCGCGGCTCGTCGAGAGTACCGTCTTTCCATCGGGCAAGATCTTAGTTCGATACAATGGCGCATTTTGCATCAGCGGCGGACCCAGTTGCTCGAACGTATTCAGATCCCAAATGCGAAGTCCGCCGTCGTGACACGCCACTGCCAGTGTTTTGCCATCATGACTCAGATCAACATGGAAAACACTCGAAGGATGACTGAGTGTGTTAGGCAAAACGTCTCCCGTGATTGCGTTCATTAGGTAGACGGATCCGGTCGAAGTGCCAAACGCGATGAGCTTCCCGTTTTCACATACGCTCGAGCTAAAGATTCGTCCAATATCATCGAGAGCAGTAATCGGCTCTTCCGACTGGCTGACATCCCACAGTCTCGTCGCGTTAGAGTTCCAACTGACCAACCGTTCGCTTCCTGGAACCCACGCTGCTTCATCAACACCCGCAGGCTGTGGCAGTAGCGTGACCTGACCTTCAGCGATATCCCAGACCAGCAAATTGTCCTTGGTGAGTATTTCACCAAACATTCCGATCGCAATTCGATTCCCATCATCAGGAGCGAAACGTAACGCGAATACGATCTTGCCCGCCTCAATGACATCGCCCACTTGGTCGCCCGTCGCGATGTCCCAGATTCGAACTTGTCCGGAATAGTCGCCCGCAGCAAGCCACTTACCATCGGGTGAAATATCAAGAGCTGATACATAGTTCTCATGTATCAGCGGTCCATGTAACTTTCTCCCGGTTTTGCCGTCCCAAAGATAGACGGCACCACTGGACTGTCCAAAGTGATAACCACCGGTCGCCGCAACAGTTCCGTCAGCACTCATGGCCACCGCTCGCACTGAGTCAAATGGATGTTGAAGTGGCGAACCAATCGGTTGTCCTGTCTGCGTGTTTACGAGTTGGGCCGCAGTTCGGGGAACTTTCCTAACTGGTTCCTCCCAAAACAGGATGTGGGGATCCCGTACGACTGCCGTCTTACCGTCCCGCGAGAATGCCACCGTCGATTGATTCCAGTACTTGGATTGACCAACATCGGAATTCGCAGTGAACGAGATTGGTAAACGTGATGCCGACCTGAGGCTGCGAATGCGAAAGTGGTTGCTCTGCAGTTGCTCACCGTCGACCGTTGGTAACACATCGTCCGCATGTGGCAAGGCCAGGAGTAGGTAGTTCTCTGTTTCCACCTCTCGAAGCAGGGTCGTGGCTTGGTGAGCATCAATCCGCATTCGTCCGTCCGGCGAGGTCTTGCTTATCTCCCATTCCCAAATCGCCTTCGGATCATTGCCAGGCAGGAACGCACCAAGGAAATGGAGCGATTCAGCGTCCATGTTGTCGCCGATGTCATAGACGGTGTATTGAGAGGAAGTACGGACGTCATTCCAAACGACAAAATGCTTGGTTTGTGCCGTCCGCACGGCCAGCGATCTGCCATTGGGATGCCAATAGGGAATCTCAAGAATAAGGCCTTCATCGACGGTTCGTTGAATTGGCTGGTCCGTCATGTCTTCCAAATTCAGTAGAAAGAGTCTGTTTTCCTTGTCGCGAACTGTCACCGCGGCAAGATCTCCCTGACGGCTTGCGACGCACCGGAAAGCAAAGGAACCGAGCTCGAAAGCAGTACCAATCTGCTCGCCACTTCTCGCGTCAATTCGTCGGACTCGGTCGTCCGCTAACAAAAAGAACTCGCCTGCATCTTCGTTTTCGTAATGATCGATCGCGCGAAATCGATGATACGGATCGGGATTGATTTCAAGGATCTCTGGAACAAGAGCAGACCAAGCAGAGACATTGGCGCGAATCACCCGATCGTAGTCTTGCATTTCATTGGGGCATTGCTGAAGAGCGCCTGTCATTGTCAGCAGTCCTTCGGCAATCTTTCCCTGCTCGGCCAAATCACGACCTCGCTGGAAAAGGAGCCGTGTTTCTCTCTGCAGACTGAGTCTTTGCTCTGTCGTTGCTATGCGATTAGCACGCTCCAAATCTTCATTGGTTGTTGCAAGTTCCGAGTTAAGCTGCCGAAAGTGCTGGGCAGCTCGTGTCGACACAACTGCAGCGACCAGCAAACATCCAGCCAATGCGGTTACGGTTGCTGCCAGCAGCGGATTTCGTCGAGCCCAGCGAATCGTGCGCTCCGTGAAGCTGGTCGTTCGCGCCTTGATCGGTTCGTCATTTAGAAAACGGGCTAGATCGGCCGCCATATCCCCCGCCGACGGATAGCGGTTTTTCGGCTCGACTGCCATCGCTTTTTCAATGATCGTGCATAGGTCGCGTGGAATGGAAGGTCGCTGCTTCTTCAATGGCTCCGGCGGTTCGCGAAGCAGTTTGCGACTAAGAATCTTTTGCTGCTGCAACGAAAAGGCCGGCCGGAGCGCAGCTAACTCATAGAGTGTTGCCCCTAGCGAATAGACTTCACTTCGGACACTGTATTCCCCGTTGAGACGTTCCGGGGCCATGTATTTGACCGTACCAAGTACATCGCCCGTCTCTGTGAGATCATCTGAATCGAGAATCTTGGCGAGCCCAAAGTCCGATACCCAGATTCGATTGTCCTCGTCTACGATCAAATTTCCGGGCTTGATATCGCGGTGTAGGATTCCCTGATCGTTCGCGTACTGCAGTGCTTCGGCGACCTGCCGACCAACACTCGCGACGTTTCGCCAATAGTCAGCACCAATGGTGATGCGATCAAGCGGAGCATCCGCGTTGCTAACTGTTACCTCTATGCCACACTCGCTACTTTCGATCGCGTTGAGGTCGGTGTGGGCAAACAAACTGTCAATACGCTTCGCTTGTCGAAGGCGCGCAAGCAACTTATCCAGCGAAAGGCCCGGGATCAGTTGCATGATGAGAAACGCTATTTCCTCGGAGTTTCCGATCCCAAAGACCGGCACGATATTCGTATGGTGCAGACGCCCGGCCGCTTTGGCCTCTCGCTCGAAACGGACCCTTCTCTGTGCACCCAGCAGATAGGCCATCGGCAGCACTTTGAGGGCGACGTGCCTCTTCAAAGAAAGTTGTTCTGCTTCGTAGACAACTCCCATTCCCCCGCGTCCAAGTTCGCGGATCAACCGGAAGTCTGCAATGGAAAGGTTTTCGAGATCGTTACCAGAAGAACGTGCGTGGGCATAGTTCCGCTCTCGCCCTGACGCAGTGTCTTCGTCCGTGTCCGTGGCAGCTTCTGGCAAGATCGTTGCAATCAGCTCTAGTGTCGGAAACAGTTCGCGAATGTCGTCAGAGATTTCGGGATATCGTTGCGCGTATTCTTCGATCGACGGACTCTTGCCTGTGGCACACTGCTCGCCGAATTCCTCAGCAAGTCTGTCGAGCTTTCTCTGAGTCGCTTCGTTCATCGCTTTCTGACCTACGCCGATTTGGCTGCATGGCTCGCGTGACTAGCTCGCCTTGGAAAGATTTTCCTTTAACGTTTTTAGAGCCCGCAAATAGCGAGTACTTGCAGTGGATTGATTGATCTGCAATAGGGTTGCAACATCGCTGCTCTTCATTCCCTGGATATGACGCAGCAAAATTATTTCCTGGTCGATGGGCTCGAGCTTCTCCAGCACCGTCTGCAGCATTACTCGCAGTTCCGCCTTGGAAGCACGTAACGATGGTGAAGTGAGGTCGTCAGCAATTTGATTCGCGATTGAAAACGTTGACGAGCCATCCGTTCCGGCTTGGCTAGCGGGATTAATCGAGATTTCGCGACCAAGGGCTCTTTTCTGACAAGACAAATGCTTGCGGTGAGCGTCAATCATCCGTTGTCGGACGAGATCTTTCAGCCAAATGTAAACAGGTACTCGCGGTGCGGCGGCATAGCGATGAAAGTCGTTGGCTGCTGCAAAATAGGCTTCTTGCAAAATGTCCGATTCGTCTTCCCTTCGCCGAAGTTTACGATTGACTCGCAAGCGTATCGCTGCGCGCAGCTTTGGACGAAGCAGCTCGAAGATCGGCCCTAGTGCACTCTGATCTCCAGATCGAATACGGAGAGACAAAGCCTGTAACTCGGCGGCTTCCTTTTCGTTCATCATGATCCTTCATTGCGGTTCCGCTCATAGTGTAATGACTTGCATGAAAGCGACACTATAGGATTTTTCCGCAAGAATTGCCCAGCGGCCGAACTCGCCGGAACCTGGATATCTTCTCAATGATTTTTTTTCGTTTTTCTGAGCTGAGGCGGCCACGTCTTACGCAGAAATATCTAGGGAGAAATCCAATGCCAAAACCACGAGGGAGTCGAGTATGAATACGGTGATTATTGACGAGCACGAGATTGTGCACTGGGGTGTCAGCGAATTTCTTCGCAATTCTTTGTTTGATGTGGTTGCCCACTGTCACTCGCTGCGGGAGTACTCGCAACTCATGGCGAGCGGGCTAGTGGTTGACCTGGTTTTGACGGAATGCATCGTTGACGGGATCGGGCTGTCCGGCGTCGTCAGCACGATCAAGCAACAAAGAGACACCGCGAAATGTATCGTCTTTTCAGAGGTTGCCGGCCCCGTCACGGTTCAAAGGGCGAAAGACTTAGGCGCCGATGGCTATATCTTCAAAAGCGTCACAGCTTCCGAGTTTGTAGACCAGCTGCGGGGTTTTCTGGGCGACGGAAGCATTTGGACGCGCGAACGCTCGGAAACGAATATCGGTTCGACAGGAATCGCTACCGTGGATGCCAGTCCATACTAGCGCTTCCAGCGGAGATGCTTCGCTGGAATCGCCTTTGCGCGATCAAGATTGGGCTGAATGGAGTGATCCTTGCCATTTATGCTCGTAATGTTAATTCAGCAAACGCCAGCGCTGACCAATCAAAACGACAAACAGCACTGCGCCAGGTCGTTCGCGAACAACCAACACTACTTCTGATTACCGCCAAGCCAGTTAGCCTGGTGCTCTCAAAGGTAGCTGCCGGTAAGCATACACTGTGTCAATTTCCACTCAGAACGTCGGATTCAACTGAAGAGGCATTCACCGTTGCTAAGCAGCTCGTCGGACCAACTTCGGATCTGGCGTGTAAGCTCTGAACGCGGTACCGTAAAGCAAATACTTGCGATCACGGGATTCCTTGAACATGGGATGTGTCGCTGATTTTTCGTCATTGTTTAAACGATAATCCGTTTCGGTGAGGTGGACGTTGACCTCTGCTGGTACTTTCTGGCCTTGTGCCAATAAGATTTTCATGGCCGTTTCCCATGCCAACCACTCAAGGTAATAGAGTAATTCCGGAGTCAGCACACCCAACGAATGCGCCAGTTCACTTAATCGCCTTCGATCAGTCACCACGCCTGACTCCAGCTCATTCAACAAAACGTCGCGATGCGGATCCAGAAACCGAAACAACTGAACCGATAGCAGCGGTGGCTTCGAAGAGATCGGTCGTTCTGCTTTGAACACCGCTTTGAGGTAATTAAATATGTTTTGAATAACAAAAATCGGCGCCACTAAAAGCGAAACCAGCCCGATCCATCCTACGCAAATCGTTAACAGCGTCTTGAAGAAGAAAACCTTATTCAGGCACCCAAAGCAATACCGATCGTATCGTTCATTAGACAAATGAACGATCACCAAGCCGATATTATGTCGGAATGTCGCAACGACGGTTTTTCCTTCGCGAAAACATTCGCCGCAAACATATTCGCTGCTTGCACCTAACTGATGAGGAGTAAATTCGCGTTTGAGCTTAACACTGGTCCTGCAATCTGGACAGCGAATAAACGCCATTTGATCTACTTCTTCGATCGGGCGAAACGCACAACGGCAAGACGGCTCCTGACATCGAATCAACTTGGTAACACTACTTGCCATCCGCTTGGGGACTCTCGACGTCCACTCAGCCACAAACCAATCAGACGACCTAAGTTCATCATATGCATCCATCGCATTTACCCGCAATTTGTTGGTTAACGATTTGATTTTTCACGCGGTGGAGATTGGCAGTTTTCCGATGCTTGATCAATGTCAATTGCATGAAGTGCCAAGACGAGAAGTGTCAATCTCAACACGTTCGATTCGATTCATTCCGCCAAGTACCTTTGGATGACCAACCTAAGACGTTACGCATTGCGATTACGGACACAGCGGCTCAGAAGGCAGCGGAACGGGAACAATTGCGATTGGAAAACCAACTCCGGGAATCGGAACGGTTGAAAACTCTGCGATTGATTGCCACTGGCGTCGCACACGATTTCAACAGTCTGCTATCGCCGATACTGGCCCATACAGAACTGGCAATGATGGATGTTGGCGCCGTTTCGCCAATTCAGCGGAACCTAGCCGAAGTCAAAGTCGCAACGGGTCTCGCGGCCGATTTGTGCAGGGATATGCAAAGTTACCTGGGCACGCAATCGCCGGAACTGAAACCGACGGATGTCCGCGAGACTATTGAAAAGACGGTTCCGTTGCTGCGAGCTCGACTGCCCGAATCCGTTCAGCTGAGCGTTTCTCACACAGACGATTTGCCTCACGTGATTGGCGACAACTCGCAAATCCATCGAGTAGTTATGAATTTGGTGATGAACGCAATTGAGTCGTTGCGCAAGGGCGGTCGCATTTCGATCTCTACTCACATTTCAACGTTTAATAGAAATGAGCTCGCAGAGATGGATCTGGCAAGTGACGCGTCGCCCGGCAAATGCGTACGTATTGAAGTTGCGGATGACGGATGTGGCATGGATCCAAAGACGAAAGCGAGGATGATCGATCCATTTTTTAGTACTAAGTTTTCGGGACGAGACTAGGCATGGCTGCCGTTGTGGGCGTCGTTCGCAGCCATGGTGCGGCCATCGGTATCAAGAGCGGACCCAATCAGGGAAAACCATTCGCGTTTGTCTCCCAGTGGCACCAACACAGCCTACCGCTCAACGCGAAGACCACTACGAACGAAACCATCGTCGCAGGGCAGGGAACTCCGCTACCAACCATGGGACGTCAAAAGACTTATTTTCGACGACCTCGACCGAGCACACAGGCTACCGCAAAGACCAGCCAAGAGCAGTTGGGTTCGGGGACACTTGAGACGGCGTCCGCTTCGCTTCCGAAGCTCGCCGACAACTGCAAAAAATCTGGAAAGCCAACGGATGCGTTGCAGTCGAAGTCGCCGTGCTCCCAGCCTGCTTCCGACTCACCAAAGTTGGCAGATAACGTCAGGAAATCTGCAAAACTTACTTGTCCGTTCAAGTCGGTATCGCCGAAAAACGTACCGCGAACATCTTCGACCCAGACGCGTTGATCTTCAATATTGACTAACCCGTCGTCGTTCAGGTCAAAATCCGATGGGTTTTCCTCTCCGCGAATTGCCGCGCAAAGCAGGTTCACGTCAGTCGCGAGAAGTTCGCCGTCACCATCAAAGTCGCCCTGCAGCATTTCTGCGATATCGAACTCAAGAAACAGCGCTGGACGCAGAGCTTCATCCGGGTTCTCTGAACTGCCGAGTCGCTTGGCCGTCTGTCTTTCCAACTCCGAGCCTACAAGCGCCCAACCAAAGTTGTCGACGGGATTCTCGAGCCAGCTTTGCACGTCATCAATAAGGCTGTCCGTTGACTCCCACGTATAAATACCTACTGGCCCAATCTCAGTCGATGAACTGGCGGTTTCCAAGAAGTCACCGCCTTCCCAGGTTTCGAAGCCAGAAGATGACCACGAGGCTGCGAGGCCGTTTCCAGGGTCGCCTCGACCTTCACGCGAGGCCGCAATGTCGCCCTGTCTCCAGACGGTAGTGACTCGATGCAATCCGAAGGTGTCGGTGATGGGTGTTGGAGGAACTTGGTTTACAGTCAGTGAAAGAGTAGCCCGCGTGACCACGGCATCGGGCGGCAGACTCCCCGCAATGTCAAATTCCAACAGCGACCGCCTTAGATCGAGGCCGTTGTTGGCTCCGGTGAACAAATGTGGACCGAGCCCGTTTTCATTGGCGGGGCCTTCTTCGTAAAGGCTCGCGTCTTGACTGGGAAATAGTGTGATCTCGTCGCAATGTACCTTCGAACAGAAGGACAGAAGAACGACGACAAATAGCGGGCGTAAATACAGATTCATCTTTTCTCCAATACGCCGATTCTGCATGAGACCCTGATCGTGTGTCAAACAGAAAATGGTCGCCGACGAAGAGACGGTGAGCACTCTAACGTTGGCGGGTCTGAGTTCAATCAAATTGAATAACACCAACTTGTATTGGTTTCGAAGAGGCAACAAACAACTACTGGACCACCGCAGTTCGCGAAGTCCTGGATGAGCTCGATCAGCTAAACATCGCATCGCGATCACGACACCGCAAACTGGGGTTGCCCAATCTGCGGGCAAATCGCGGGAATATGACACTGCGGAGTTTAGTGGTGATTGGTAGATTGCATTCAAAATTACTGGCGGGCTTTATGTCCCTGCTCAATACGGGAACCTCACCGGAGAAGCATCGGTCTCCCAACCATTAGAAGAGTTGAGGATTCGGCCTAAAACGAGGCTCAATTTGGATATATTGGATTGATTTCTTCATTGAAGTCTATCAAGGCGATGAACCGTTGAGTTCACCGGCCATTGGCTACCGGCCTGAAATCCTTGATTACTCGAACGTCTTTGACCTGAATCCCGTATATACACACGCAGACATACCTAACATTGGGACACTGCGTCGTTTTCATTCCGCTGTAGAGGTGTTTCATCGGGAAGAAGACTCGTGCTGCTAAGGCTTAGAAATGTTGGTCTACATATATTATTTGATCGTTGCCCATGGGGAGGCCTAACGTGCGTGCACTTCGAGTTCTCGTGATCTTTGCGATTGCTACAACAGTCCGTGCAGACGAAATCGAATTCCTGTTTAAGTCAGAGAAAGGGCAGCGAAGGTTCGCCGACATCCTTCGATTCTCAGACACACAACCGAGCTCGGCTGTTAAATTGCTGCATAACTATGAGTTGAGCGACGAGCTTTATTTGACCAAGAAGCAGTACAACCAGATACGGGAGATAGAGAACATTGACATCGGTCACATGTACGAAGTGAAAAATCTGGCTCCAGTTCCGAGGTTGAGCCACGAAAAAAAGGGCAGAAAAAGCGGCCAAGTATCGAGGCGGCTTCGTGAGGCGTCGTAGTGGGAAACAAAAAGGGATACATGCTCAACAGTGGTTCAACTAAAGGTGTCAGTTGTGTGTCTGAAGCGCGAATGACACCCACCCAAGGATTTGACAGCCAGGGGCAAAGAAAACTCTTGGACGAAGTTTATCAGTTGCTGCAAGCTTCCGAGTTAACACGTCGTATTGATCGAGAGCATGTGTTGCTGCGTCCAGTGTTTCCCGTTCTGATTCACAATCAAGTTGAAAGAACTTTGGAAACTGCAGCCGCACGAGACGTGACATCCAGTTTTGTGTAGGCGCGACTCAAATGTGTCTTGACGGTTTCAATGCCGATCGAAAACTGGTCCGCCAGCTCTTTGTTCGTAGCCCCGGACAGTACGACTGTCATCATCAGTTCCGCCTCTCGCTTTGACAGACCAAGCTCACGCAGATCGGACACATCTTTCTGTGGCAACGTGTTCAGGATCACTTGATATCGGCCCCACTTACTGGCCGGTGAGACAAGAACCTGGCATTCTCGGCCCAAGCACTGCACTTGTTTATTCAGCCATTCAATCTCCCCGTTCTTCGATCGATGATCTTGCTCGACAACACACTGCTGTAGTTCGGTGGGCATAATTGAATCGAAATTCCCAGTGAAAAATAATTCGGATAAGCGCTGTGAATCGAGGTCTGAAAGCTCGCAGCGTCCAGCGGTATCCGCGGTCAGCATAACGCCGACCGGCGGCGGACCGCTTCTGGATTCGAGTTCGCTGATACGCTCCAGTGCCCGAAAAGTGCTGGCGAGATGTGGTTGCAGTTTCGATAGCATTTCCACATCGTGATCGGAAAAATCGGGGCCATCTTTCTGCAGCGAAATCACAAGCTGCCGCGGTCCATCACGCAGCACTTCGCAAACGATTTGCCTTGTTGCATCGAAAAGAGCAAACCAATGGATGTACAAGTCGGTCTTCTTGAAGTCTTCTACGGAAATAAAATCCGACATCCGCGAGACGACCGCATGATCAGGCTGCATAAAATTCTGGATGATTGGGTGATCGGCCGAATACCGGTGCCAGCGTTCAAGATGCTTCATCGCGATTTCTTGCCACTCAGGCGTATCGAATTGCCCTGTGGAAAATCCTGTCTCCATGTTGACGTAGGTCCACGCTGAATTCCTCGCGGTGAACATCGCCATCGCTTCGCGCATGGCCGCGTCCAGGAATTCGGCCATCGTCCGAGATTGATTCACAACCGTGATGTAGTCGTGAATCCGTTCGAAATCGTTCCTGGATAGCTGTACCACGATCAATTGTCCTTACAAAGAAACGTCTTCGCTTGTCCCCCATTTGGCGACATACAGCTGCAAGCCGCAAGTTTATAACGGAGAAGATGCATTGTGAAACGCGTTTTTTCAATTCGTGATCGTTAGTTCACTGGGAACCCACCATGAAATCAAACCGTCCGTCGTCCGTCTCTCTAATGCTATTCCTTGCCACCATGCTCGTGGGAACGACAAGCTCGCTTGCGGATGAATTAAACGGCATTATCAACTTGAACACGGTGGGCACCACGACGCCGGGTGCGCGTTTTCAAGGAATTGCTGCGAACGACTTATCCGGCGTTTCGGTATCGTCAGCAGGTGATATCAACGGCGACGGCATTGATGATCTGATTGTGGGAGCCAGCGGCGCGGACCCTGGCGGAGTAAGTGCTGCTGGTGAGTCGTACCTGATTTATGGATCGAGTGGGCTCACAGGTAACATCTCGCTTGGCGACGTGGGGGCAAACGTAGCTGGCGCTCGTTTTCAAGGAATTGATGGAGACGATTTTTCCGGCGAGTCGGTATCGTCAGCAGGTGATATCAACGGCGACGGCATTGATGATCTGATTGTGGGAGCCAGCGGCGCGGACCCTGGCGGAGTAAGTGCTGCTGGTGAGTCGTACCTGATTTATGGATCGAGTGGGCTCACAGGTAACATCTCG
>CAYNJG010000015.1:0-39971 GCA_964397295.1 uncultured Pirellulaceae bacterium | reverse complement strand
TCACAGGTAACATCTCGCTTGGCGACGTGGGGGCAAGCGTAGCTGGCGCCCGTTTTCAAGGAATTGATCGGAACGATATATCGGGCGGTTCGGTATCGTCAGCAGGTGATATCAACGGCGACGGTTTTGATGACCTGATTGTGGGAGCCAGACAGGCGGAGCCCGGCGGAATCAACAATACTGGTGAGTCGTACCTGATTTATGGATCGAGTGGGCTCACAGGTAACATCTCGCTCGACGACGTGGGGGCAACTGTAGCTGGTGCTCGTTTTCAAGGAATTGCGGAGTTCGATATGTCCGGCGGTTCGGTATCGTCAGCAGGCGATGTCAACGGCGACGGTATCGATGATCTGATTGTGGGAGCCTTACGCGCGGCCCCCGGCGGCGATAGCTCCGCTGGCGAGTCATACCTGATCTATGGTCGGCCCGAAAATGCAACTTATTTCCCAAATCGCGATGGTCAATGGGACAACGAAAAGAACTGGCAGGGATTTCAAACTCCTCAGCCGGGTGACACCGTCGTGCTGAATACGGATGCTTCCGTCACCATCACGGGACCTTCGGAGGACATCGCAATCGAAACCCTGGAAATAGGTGGTGGAACCGGAACGGCGACGTTGCAACTTCAAGGAGGTGCAGTGATCAGTGCGTCGATCTCAGTTTTCATTGCCGAAGGCAGTCAGCTCACCGGTGATGGTGTGCTTGACGGATTGGTGACGAACCAGGGAACCATCATCGCGGATAACCTGACGGTGACCAGCGATGCGATCGACAACGAGGGAGTGATCCAAGGAAACGGCCGCATCAACGCGTTCATTTCCAACAGTCGTCGCGGTGAGATTCGTGTCGCAACGGGCGAGACGATGCAACTGACTCTCCCTTCGTTCGGACTTCGAAACAACAATCTCGTCTCGGTTATCGGCGGAACCCTCGAATCCGTTGGCAGCGTATCCAATGAGTCGTCGGGCGACATATTCGCTCAAAATGCCAACTTGCGTTTCCGCGACGGCTTGTCTAATCAAGGAAGACTGCTGGTGTCGTTCGGCAACGCGAATATTTTCGGCGATGTGCACAATGAATCCACTAACGCTGGAGGGGGCGGGCAAGTCATTGTCAGCGGCGATGCAACGGCCACCTTTCTGGGCGACATGGACAACGATGCTTCGATCATTGTCACCTCGGACTCGTCCGCCGTCTTCTTCGGCGACTACACCGGAACGGGTTCATTCGGTGGCGGTGGATCTTTGCAATTTCACGGCGGCTTCTTTCCCGGTGCCAGTCCCGCCAAGGTGGAATTTGAGGCGGATCTGAACTTCGAACCCACGTCAACCTTCGGTGTCGAGATCGAAGGACCTGCCGCTGGCACGGGATTCGACCAAATCGTCGTCGATGGAACCGTTACGCTCGGCGGCAAGCTGGAAGTTGAGATTCTCGAAGACGCGCTGGGCGATGCACTGCAAACCGGCGAGTTTCGCGAGTTCGACTTCCTCCACGCCAGCGCCATCGAAGGTGATTTCCTGGCGATGTCCGTGAACGGCAACGCGTTCGACGACTACATTTCCAACGGCGACGGCCATTTCTACGCAATCAATCGAACCGACGAAATTCTCAGGCTCTACGAATATCAAGCCATTCTGGGCGACGTGAACGCCGATGGCATGTTCGACCAGACGGACCTCGATATCGTCATGGCCGCAGGACAGTTCGAAGATGACATCGTCGGCGGATCGGATTGGATGAGTGGCGATTGGAACCTCGACGGTGACTTCGATCAATTGGATATCGACCTGGCGATGGCAACGGGCATGTTCGGACAGCCATCCGTCTTTGCCCAGGCTGTTCCAGAACCAAACGCGAGCTTACTGATACTATTCGCCGGAATGGGCATGACGGTACTGTCACGCCGACGTTCTCGTGACGATTCCCTGGAGTGATTTTCGGCATCGGAGGCCAATTTTACGATGACCTTTTCTGAGTTGAATAATGAAACGCCACTTTACGTTTCTCGTTTGTTTACTGTTCTTCAGCGTCATCCCAACCGCTAGCGCAGGGATCGTCACCGATTTTGATGCATTGGTGCCCCCTGGAACGGACCCCAACTTTTTCGACATTGATTTTGGCGGAACGAGCCAACTGTTTAGCTTTACTTCGACGTTGGCAATTGAGATAGGCGGAACGGATGAAGCGTTGTTTGATCAGTTTCGAAACATCGATACGATGACGGTGGACCAAGCCACGTTGGTGCTAAACATCGTGTCGCCCAGCGACGCTGTGGGGGCTGCGGTTGGTGCTGCACCGCATTTTTGCCCAGCGCCAGGCGACAGTTTCCAGATAATCGACGCCCAGACGATTCTCGTAACGCGACCGTTTAGGTTGCAACTCGATCCTCGGTTGGAATCCCAACTCGGTCTGTCCTGGGATACATCCGCCCTCTACACAACCGGTACGATAAGTGTGGTTCCCGAACCCTCGCCCATGCTACTGCTGTTCTCGCTTGCGTTCGCTCTGGCATTTAGGCAATGGATTGGCCGAGTGTCTCACGTCTTTAAAAGCAGCCAACGCTGAGTGCCAGGAGATCGTTCGCGGCACGCGTGGCCAGCGAGTACCCAAAGCGTGCAAGCCAAGCAAACGTCAGGTACTTGTTAGCCGATAAGAGTTGCATCCACGGACGGGTGTCATGCAATTCTGGTTCCCAACTACGAATATGGCTCTGAATACGTCACCCACTGTCCCCATTTGGGCAGTGCTTCATTAGGAACGTTGGTGTTGGCAGCGAACGAGCAGCCCGAGTTCCATCGCTATCTGCACGGCACGATCGACGCCGAACGAGAGCGGAACGAACAGCTATTCGCCGAGAACGTCCGCCTGCGGGAAGAGTTGGAGCAAGGCAAACTCGAGTTGAAACTCGAACGGCGTGCAACCAACCAGCAGAAGTAAGCGGACTGTTACAACCAGCTGAACTGTTACGGTCTACTTTTGTTGCAAGGCATCGATGCGTATTTGAGATCGGCCAGAACCGAGGGAACCAGTTCAGCGATTCGCGAAGCACTACATTTCGGCGTGCCCTGTCGCACCAATCACGCGAAGAGTCATCCATCGGGTGTACGAGAATAGTTACTTTGCTCGTGAGTTTTCGTTAACACCAAATTAGATGCAAACAACTGTTAATACTTGACAAAGCCATGTGCTTCGAAGATCGTGCTTAGAAGCAGTTTCAGAACGGTATTGCCAGTACGAATGAGACTCACTGCAGGCGTTTCTCAAATGCCAAACGGGGTTTTGAAACTTGTTCTAGTCTCCCAATCTTATTTGTATTTTTGGAGAACTTACGTTGGCCACTGTCGATTTGTCTATTGTCGGAAACGGCATTCTTGGTCTGATGACCGCCTTTGAGTTAACCAATAAAGATCCAAGTCTGAAGATTGCGGTGATTGGTCCTGCTGACCGAAAAGGTGGGGCCAGCCAAGCCTCCGGGGCGATGCTTGGATGTTTCGGGGAAATTACAGATCAGACCTTTTTCAATGATCAGGCGGAAAAGCGATTCATGATGGCCTACGATGCGCATAAGCGCTGGCCAAGTGTCATCGAAAAACTCAATTCTGTCGTCCCCAAGGAACATCAGCAAGAAATCAATCAGGGCACCTTCGTTGTCTTGAACCCGTGCTCCGGGCAGATCGAGAGCGATAGTTTTAGAGAACTTCTTTTATCGCTTGAACGGTTTGAGGAACCGTATGAAGAAATTGACCCGAGAATCATTGAGGGCTTTAACCCCAATCAAAATCTGCGTCCGCTACGCTCTTTGGTTATTCCAAACGAAGGGTCACTGGACTCAAGGCGATTCATGTCTGTGGTTCGGTCTCTCCTGGAGCAGCGTGGAATTCTGTTTGTTGAACAAAAGGCGATGGGCTTCTATCAGGAAGGGTCGGGATTTGCGGTAGAGTTGGAAAATTCCAAAACGGTTGAATCAGCAAAATGTCTGTTGGCAGCCGGCGCATTTACCCAGGATCTTTTGGAAGCGCACCCGGATCTTGCAGATCGAATTCCACATCTGTTTCCCGGTGTTGGATTTTCTACAAACATTGAGCAGGTTGCCAATAACCCGATTCGGAAAGTTATTCGTACCCCCAACCGTGCGGGCGCTTGTGGTCTGCATGTTGTGCCCCAAAGCGATGGCTCACTGTATCTCGGTGCTTCCAACGACGTGTACTTGAGGCCACAGACATTGCCGATGACAGGTATCGTTCACTTTTTGTTGGAATGTGGCATTGAGCAAATCAACCCGGCTCTCTATCGCTCCAATCTATTGGCAACACGCACTGGGAATCGTCCTGTTTCAGCCGATGGTTTCCCGTTGATTGGTGAAACGTCGATGGATGGTTTGTACATACTCTCTGGAACTTACCGGGACGGTTTTCACAAAAGCCCTGTTTTGTCGGAGATGATTGCAGAAGAAATTCTCGGCGAAGATCCGACTTGGCAGCACGATTACCAGCCCGAACGAAGCCTCATCCCAACCGTCAACAAAGAAGAGGCGATCAAGGTTTATCTCGATCACCTGATCGCTGCGTACTACGAGCATGGTTGGCGAGCGCCCAAGATCTCCAGCCAAGACGCGACTCGGCAGATCGCTGAAGAAAAGATCAGAAGCTTCTATGATGAGCACGGCTTTGATTTTGGTATCTCGGCAGAAATCCTGCTCATGCATGAGTTGGATTCTAACCCTGAAGAAGCCTTGCCATTGCTCAAGAGAATCTTCTGCAAGAGCGAGAGCTTGGCTTCGGTTTCTCAAAGGAGCGGCTAGACCCACGTCATATGCAGAAGGTTGGTAACCGATGGGCATCGTTAAATCACTGGGTTTAGGTTACGTATTTGAAAGAGCTTTTGAGCGAATTGTTCCTGTTTGGGTGTTCCGATTTTGCGCGCTCGCGGTCTACCAAATCGACTCGAACAAATTCCCTGCTGGCTCGTCTTCGAATGCTCACGTTAGAATTTGCGACAGCGCACAAGCGCTGCAGGAACTAAGAGAAGTCACGTTTGCAGACGGTGACGAGAAACGCACCATCGGTCTTATGGCAAAAGTGGACGGTGAAGTGGCGGGAGGGCTGTGGGTCGCGTTTGGTGACTACCGCGATAGAGACCTGGGGTTGTCGTTTTTGCTCGGTCACGAAAGAGCTTGGATTTATGCTGCCAGAGTCGACCCGATCTATCGTCGTCAAGGAATTTATTCGCATCTGATGAAGGAATCGACTCAATCGCGACAAATCGCAGGGCATTCCGCGCCGCTGATTGGCGTCAGTAAATTGAATCGAAACTCGCATCGAGCGATCCAGCGTGTCGGCACACCGGTGGGCCAAGTATGGGTAGTTCGGTTGGGTTCAATCGTGTGGGCACGGGCGACTGGTGACTTGAAGCAGAACAGAAGCTTGACTTTTCGATGCACTCATCGCCCTATCCAATTAAGCATGTCTGAGATCAGCTAAGCACTGTTTGGCCACCAGTGCCTAGAGACGGTTTCAAAACCCGATTTATCGTAGCGGAACTCGTCAACAGCTTGTCGATTTAGTGACCCGACACGGTAGTGAGGGACGATGTGCTAAAAAACGCCCACTTCTTCACATCCCTCGCTAATGCGTTGCACACTTTTAACCGCGGAGCGGTGGGACGTGGTAGCGTGGGACTTTAGTCCCAGGCAAATCGCAACAGACCTCTCAGTCGCGGAGCGACGACATGTGGGAAATCAGGGCCACATGCCGTCGCGCCGCGACTCACGAGTTCGGTCGCAACCAACCTGGGACTAAAAGTCCCAGGCTATCGGCTGCCGTGCCTCTGGCACTAAACACGCCAACTTCAAAACTTACGCATTCGGGTTACATCGAGAATCCACGACTAAATCGACGAGCCGTCAAGAGTTTCGATTTTCGCCGAGCGCCGAAAGTCTTGACGACTTCCGCTACGAGTTTTGAAACCGCCTCTAGTAGTTCAACGGACTTGAATCAACTGCGGGAGTTGAGGTGGGTTTTCATGATTTCAGCCACCCGTTGAATGTGCGCTTTGCTCAGAAAGTCGTGATGCCTCAAAGGAACAACTTCGACGACGGTACTCCCGGTGATCACCTGATTCCAGCCTAGATCAAGCTCGAAAGGGCCTTCGAACGGATCGTGGCTGCTGCGTATCAGTACGACATTCAGCGGATGGTGGCGTGGCTGAAAATCAATCGTGGTTTCCAAGTGGGCCTGCATACGAATAGCCTCTTTAGGCATCAGCCCACTCATCCCTGATCGAGCGAAAAGATCTTCTACAAGCAATTCGGGTTCTTTAGCGGCAGGCCAGATCTTAGCCCACAGTCGCTGTAGGGCAGGCTTGCCGCGACCAATCAGATTCCGAAAAAAATGCTCACCCTCAAGTAGCTGCCTGAATCGGTCGGTCGTTGTGCGACCAAGACGCCATAGACGGCGGGGGTTGCTAAAAGGCGACGCGATTTTGATACCCGCCGGGACCGCGTCGAGCATCAGCATCAGATCCGTCGTTTCCCCCTGTTCATGAAGCGCTTCGGAGATTGCCAGACAAACAGTGCCACCGGCCGAATACCCAGCCAAGCTGTAGGGCCCCTCAGGCTGTATCTCTCGCATGCGTTCGATGTAAAATTCGGCGGCGTCGCGTAAGTTGTCGTGAATTTCCTCTCCATCCCGCAGGCCCCGCATCTGCAAGCCATACATCGGTGCGACGCCCGTTAGCAATTCGGACAGGTGGAAGTAATCGGTAACCCGTCCGCTTACCGTCGGTGCAAAGAACAGCGGCCGGACATCTGCTGGTTCCTGGGCAAGGGGCAGCAATGGGCCTTTGAAATCGTTTGTGTCGTTACTTCGGATCAGTTTCGCCAGTGCTTCGACCGTGGGCTCATTGAAGAATTTGCGAGGGTCACAATGAGCCTGAAGTTCGCGTTCGATTTCAACGAACAGGCGGACTGCCAACAGCGAGTCACCGCCAACTTTGAAAAAATCGGCACGCGTGTCCGAAATTGGCTCATTGAGCATTTCTGACCAGATGCTCAACAATTTCTTATGCAGTGGATCACTGACCTCTGCATTTAAGTCTTGAATTGCAACGGCTTGTTTTGAAAAAAGTTCGGCACTCATTGCCGCCAGCGCCTTACGGTCAACTTTACCAGCCGGGGTTTGCGGCAGTGCAGGTATGACTGTAATACGTCGAGGCACCATGTAAGCCGGCAGTGCGTCGCCGACAAATTCTCGAAGTGCATTTCCATCGACGTGCTCTTGAACGGTCGACTGAACAAATGCCACCAATCGCGTTGAGCCGCCAAGACTAACCGGAAGCACGATCGCTTCTTCCACCGCCTGGTGACTTCGCAGGCGGGTCTCGATTTCGCCAAGCTCCACTCGAAAGCCCTGGACTTTGACCTGATTGTCGATGCGATCCATGTAGACAAGGTTTCCCTTGGCCGTGTACCGCACCAGGTCGCCGGTCGCGTACAGACGCGCGTTGCGGCGAAACGGGTGAGCAATAAATCGCTCCGTGGTCAATGATTCTCGGAACAGGTAGCCCCGTGCCAAACCAGCGCCGCCTACGTACAACTGACCAGTCGCCCCGAAAGGCACTGGAACAAGATCTTCATCCAACACAAAACACGAAACACCATCGATCGGCCGGCCGATCGGAAGCATGGTTGAATCATGGTCTCCTTCGTCGTCGACATAAGCGGTGCACGCAACGGTGGTTTCGGTTGGACCGTAGCTGTTGACAAGGCGCATTTGATCATCGACCAATCCACGGAACTTGGCATGCAACCCTGGGTCAACGCGTTCGCCACCGACAACGACGATCCGCAGAGATTCCGGCCAAGTTAAACCCGAATGGACCAGCTGATGCCAAAACGCCGTGGTGACAGAAACAATCGTCTGGTTTGTTTTTCGCAAGGCTTCGAAGAAGACTCTCGCACTACTAATCATGTCATCCGAGCGTAGCCACAAACTGGCTCCCTTGGCCAGCGAGGCAAATATGTCCTCCATCGAAGTATCAAATGCAAGGGACGAAAATTGAAGCCAGCGGTCCTCCGGAGAAACACCGTATAGCTCTGCGGTGTGCACGATATGGTTGGTCAATGCGCCGTGTTCAATGCAAACTCCCTTGGGCTTTCCGGTGGAACCCGAGGTGTAAATGACGTAAGCCAAACCATTGGCTGGCGCTGGATCCGACGGTAAGTCTTCGAGCGAACTTTTAAAACGGGCATCCAGTTCTTGATCAACTCGCAACTTTTGCACATCGGTGGCAAGGTCTTCAGAGCCGTCCATCAGGATAAGTCGTACGCGGGCGTCTTCGAGCATATAGATCCGCCGATCGGCAGGGCTATTCACCTCCAACGGCAAAAGAGCGGCACCGGCCAAGTGTGTGGCCAGCATGCTGACGATTGCTTCGATGCTACGATCAACATGGATGGCAACGATGTCGCCTTCACGAACACCGTAGCCGTGCAGCGTCTGGGCAAGCAGCTTGACGCGTTGTCCCAGTTCGCCATAGGTCACGCTGGAACCATGGAAATCACTAATCGCCAAATCTTGCGGACGCGAGTCGCACTGGCCCATGATGCGTTTCAAGGCACTTGGATACGGTGGCCCCTGCTCTCGAGCGCACTGCTGGTCAACCAAACGCTCCCGCATGGTTGGTGACAGCAGGTCCAGCTCCCGCAATGGCTGGTTCAAGTTTTCTGTCAGTTCGACGAGAATGTAACAGTAATCTTCCAGTAACTGAGTGGCCGCTTGTAGGTCGTATAACCCAGTGTCGTAGCTTAGAGAAACCGAAAGCGAAATTCCGTCATCCTGAATCAGCAAGCTCAACGAACAATCCCAGTGCGAACTTGAACGCAAGCGGCCTTGTTCGGATCGCACTGAATCGAACCGCTCACAATTGTAGGCGACATCGGTCTGGAGCAAGTCCCTTAGCCGTAACTGATCTTCCTGTATTGCAGTCCCGAGTTTCCGGACCATCTCCAGTTGCCGAACGTGCAAAGCCCGTAATGCGTCGCAGACCGTTTGATCAGGATCGAGGCGAACGACAACTGGCACGGTGAAATCGCACCGCTCAACAGCTTCGCTTGAATCGCCAAGTTTTAGTTCGTCGTCGCGCGCAGGGGAGCTTCCGGCAAACACCACGTCGTGCCCAGCTCCATAGCGTTCCAGAAAAATCGCCCAAGCCAATTGGACGAGCGTGTCTTCATTGACTTCCGCATCGAGCACTCCACCGCGGAACTGTGCATAGCTTGCATCGTGTACTTCTTGTCGCACAATTGACATTTCATGAGAGCGGTCCAGCTCTTTGAAATGCAATGGCAACGGCGCCGTAGAGCCCATGTCATCGAGCAAATTTTGAAATGACTTGACCACCTTATCGTGGTCGACATGTTGTTCGGCGGTCATGGGTTAGGGAGAGGCAATGCAAATAGGTTTTAGACTACGACAAAGTCAAGAATTCATCCTAGTTTGTCCTAACTGGAAAACTAGACTAGATGATCAAAACGAGCGATTTCAGAGATCTGGTTGGACCTCAGGACTTTTCTCTGCTTGCCTTTTCTGTCAATAGCTGAGTTTGGCGGGCGTGTTTGCTACGTCTTTACGGCAGCAGATGCTTGGTGATTTGCGGTTGTGAGATGTGGCGGAGCGAACTCAGTATGGTTAGCTGCGCGAGGCTCGCAAGCTGGCTCGCTACAACAACACGTCGCCCGATCAATTGACCGAGCAGCAAAGTGGCCGCCTACTTGCTGTATCTGATCCATGAATCTTCCCTACCGCTCTGACTGAGCATGTTGCTGCACCAAACTGTTGCTAGGAGGGTCATTGTCTTGCCGCTGAAAGTTGTCCACGAATGGCGAAATAGCGAATCGTCCCTGTGCTTTGTTTTTGGCGCGCTTCGAGGAGATGCTTCCCGAGCCAAACCGGGCGAGCTTGGTCCATATTCGCCCAAATGCCAACTTGCGTTTCCGCGACGGCTTGTCTAATCAAGAAGACTACTGGTGTCGTTCGGCAATGCGAATGTTTTCGGCGATGTGACGCAACCGTTTAGGTTGCAACTCGATCCGCGGTTGGAGTCCCAACTCGGTCTATCCTGGGATGCATCCGCCCTCTACACAACCGGTACGATAGGTGTGGTTCCCGAACCCTCGCCCATGCTACTGGGCGATTCTTCACCTTCGCTTTCTTGCAAGCAGACTTAATAGAGCAAAGTGAATTGCCGCCGCACCGGCTGTTGGTTCGGGCACACTTGAAACAGCCCCGAGAGTCTGTCCAAAATTGGTGGACAGCACAAGGAAGTCCGCAAAGGCAACACTGCTGTCGCAGTCAACGTCGCCTTCGCCATAAGTCGAAACGTTCTGCCCGAAGTTTGTTGATAGCACGAGGAAATCTGCAAACGCCACGGCGCCATCACCATCCAAGTCACCGAGCAAATCGTTGACTGGTGCACATGTGGGACCCAGGTTCTCTTCCGTATAGAGGACGGTGCCGGCAAGGGTTGTACCGTCGGTTGTCAGGTATTCGAACGTCAGATCTTCTTCGCCGTTGAAAATGGCTCCAAGGTCAAAGGAAGTACCAGTGGAGAAAACCGTCGAATCATCCAAGTTGATTTCGGCAATGGCTTCCGCACGTGGATTTGCTTCCTCCCAACCATCGACGCCTTGGGCAGATAGGCCGTTCCAGTTTTCAACCGAAATTGAACCACTCTCTGAAAATACACTGTATCCAGAGATATCAAGAGGCCCAATGTGTGTGGACAGTAACTGAATCGCTGCATCGCCGCTAACAGGATTCACAGCCAAGACTAGGTCGTTGATTGGTCCGGTGAACTCAACGATCCCTGCGGTTGTTGTGCCATCAGCAAGCGTGACCTCAACCCTAAGATCCTCACCATCGGGTGTCACACCTGCTTCTTGTTGGTACAGACTGCCAAGCGACAGCCGAGCACCATCAGGCATTAGTGTGGCAGACTCCGTGAGGTTAAGTTCAGCAATAGCACTGCTTCGCGGATTCGCTTCGCCCCAACCGCTCAAACCTTGCGAGGAAAGACTATCCCATCCGTCAACATCAAGTAGATCGCCATCGGAGAAAACTGAGTACCCAACTACGTCAAGTCCGACTCCAGAGACACTGCGAAACGACGCATTGCCGGTGGTACGATCTATCGAAAGGACCGGCAGACTCACAACTTCAAGAGACGCGTTGCCTCCGTCAGTTCGGAGCTGCAAGTCCAAGCCAAATCCGAGAGCTCCATCAGGAACCACAACGTTTGCTGTCGATGTCACCGAGTCCGCAGCCAGAAAACTCCACGTGTCACCAAACCCAATCGTGTTGCCACCAAAATCCGGTCGGATGTTCCCGCTGAGTGTAGCAGCACCGTCAATGTTTAGCACCGGCGAATTGCTATCGATCGTCAGTTCAAGATTACCAGAATGCGCGAAGTCACCGGACGACATGAACTGGGTAGAACTACTCGTCAGCGCAATCGTGCCTTCGCTGGTAATGCTTGCCACGTCAAACTGAGCATTGCCAGAAAGTACCAGTGTACCGTCGTTATCAATCGACGTTGGGCCGCCATCGACCACCTCCAAGCGTCCACCTTGGCGAATATCCACCACGCCATCGTTGATTTGCAACTCGACGATTGCCGGGACGGTTGCGTCCACCACCGCAGTTCCGCCACTATCGATAACAGCCCCTTCAGTGAGCGCTGCATCGGGGACAAAATTATCTCCTAAAATATCAACCCAGTTGCTGTCGTCATTCCAGTTGCCTTCACCGGCAGGTGTCCACTCCGTCAGGAACACTTGAGCCGACATTTGACAAGGTGCAAGGCATATCAATGCAAAACTGAGTAACAGCCAGTTCTTCTTTCTAATTCGTTTCATCTTGAGGTCTTTCTATGTTGGTGGTCTGGTTGGGCATCGTTTGGAAGCGTCCTTACGAGCGCTTTCGACGAACTGCTGCCAAACCAATGGCACCGATGAAGACGAAGAGCAACGAATTTGGTTCCGGAACAGAAGCGGCCGCTACGTTCGAGCCGGCTGCAAAAGCGGCGCGGAAAAGAGCGAAGTCTCGCAGGCCAGTGAACTGGTCTCCGTTTAGGTCTCCGGTAGACCTGTCTGTTCCTTCGAGGTTGAAGTTGTCACGCAAGATCAAAAAGTCTTGGAATTCGACCGTCCCGTTACCGTTGAGATCCGCCAACGGAACAACACCAACCGAAGTCACTTCGGCATCACTTGGAACGCTTAGGCCACCTGTCCAGCTAACACGATCGACGTAGATGGGCCCAGGTGTGTCGCCGTCATCGTCTTCAAACTCCTGAAACGCCATGGGCCCGCTACTTCCGTTCGCGTCTCTCAGGGAGATCGCAATGCCGAGCGCATCCCCTCGACCACTGTTGCCGACGGCACCGAAGCCGCCGCTGACCGTACGCGTATCAACTTCTCCTTTTACGAAATCTCCAAATGCGTCTGCGCTATGTCGGTGCCCGTCAGCCGGATCACCCACAAAACCTGCAAGTCGCAGCCCCGTGCCAAACGAGTCGTTCCCGTTGCCGCCATCGTCCGTGAGATCAACTTCGTAGGTCCAATTCGCGTCCGGAGATCCCGCGTCATCGATAATGAATGGTATTTCAATCTGGACAAGCTCAACTTCGGTTGCGCTGATGATTCGTTCACCGCCAAGGGTAAATGAACCCTCCCATCCGATATGCACTCCAAAATCATTTCCAGGATTGCTCGAAGACCAACCGTTCATATACCCGACAATGCCATCTGGAATCTCGAGGTCGCTTGTATCAATTTGCTGGACAACAGCTGGCGGCAAATCCCCAAGGAAGGCAATGCCATCTACCACACCGGCGATCGTCCCTGATCCAGTCGTCGCATCTTCTTGCGTGTAGTTGAATTGAAGTACTTGTGCAGAAGACATTGCCGCAACGGTAAAGGAAAGAAAAACAGCAAGGAACTTGCTCGTCATTTGTGGACTCCAGAATTCATGAGGGCGGGAATCAATCAGGTACGTCCACACGCAGACGTAAGCCGTGGTACGGCAATATCTCAGAATTCATGAAGGAGTCAACAAAAACATGTGCGAACAATTGTCTTGTCAAGAAAGAACACCTCCGATCTCCAGAATTCGGCCTGAGGAGGTGAATAGAGGTGTCAGCTACGTGTCGGGTACCGTTATTGACTCGAACCATCGAAGCGACCTTCAATCTGAACACCGAACACAAGGCTTGACCCCATTGAAGCTGACCTTAGTGAAGCCCTCTCACCATGCGGTTGCGCGCTCACTCTGCGCCTCGCACCCGGCAGTTCCATTCGCCTCAGATACCAGTTTTCTTCTTACTACGCGCTGATTGAAAATCAACGAGAAAAGAACCAGCGATGAACTACACCGGGCTTCTTGAACAGAGCGTTTCAGCTTCGGGTCGGCGTTTACTTGTTTTTGCCGATATCCTGAACACACTGTTGTTAGTCCGTTGTCTTACTCAGCCTGAGCTCCAAAGTTCCCAGCAAGTAGTAGGAAGTCAACGAAGTCGATATCACCGTCTTCATCGAAATCGCCTTCACTGAAAATAGCGTCTTGGGCTGTTCCGAAATTGCTAGCGAGAATAAGGAAATCAGCAAAGCTCACATTGTCGTCTCCATCGGCATCGCCCACGAGCTGAGAGTTTGTTTCTGTCGGTGCTTCTCCCGGCGTTCCGCCCAAGTCTGTGCTTGGCCGCCAACTTTGGGGCTGTCCGAGTTCATTAATGGGTGTGTTGGCGGGATCGTCTAAAACGAGACTAAAGCCTTCTCCGTCAGCCTCGCTGTACCATGGTTCCTCGTTGGTGTAATTGACGGACATGATTTCATTCATCGAGCTATCGAGCAGCGTGATCTCTTCACCGTTGTTGCTCAGTGCTCCGCCCCATTCCCCCAGTATCGTTGCGCTGTCGCCGTAGCGAGCGATGAAGGCATTGCGGTCTTCAACAATCACGGCTCGCTCGCCCGGCAGCAGATCGAAATCGTCAAAGTCGAACCTAACTCCGTTAACTAGCTGCACGCCATCCAGGTTGATTGAACTGGCAGTGTTCGGGTTGAAGATTTCGATAAATTCGAAGTCGTCATTATTAAAACCGGCTTCTATCTCTGTCGTTGGATCAGCCGGGTTAAAATGCAATTCGGAAATGCGAAGATCAGATTGAGGGGCAGGAATTACAAACGTTGCATTTCGAATGGCGGACCACTCGCCGTCAAACGCTCTCGCTTGAATATTCGTTGACGCGGTCAGCGGAATGTTTGCTACGTTGCCAAGCTGCGCCGTAGTGCGGAGGCTGGCATTGAAGGAGATGTCACTGCTGGTCGGCGAGACTTGGTGAATTTCAACTGCCAGCGTGTTACTGCCGACGACTAGGAAGTCGCTGATGTCGAATACGGCAGTTGTTCCGTTGCTGATTGCAGAATTCGCTCGAGTTTGCCAATTGACGGTGCCATTAATGTTGGCTCGTCCGACTTCGGTGCCATTGAGATAGACGACGGGAGCATCGTCATAGAAGATGTCGAGTGTCGCGGTGTCAAAGTCCTCGGTTACATCGAAGGTCTTGCGGAAATAGGTTGTGATGTGTTTGTCATCGTCGTCATCGCCGTAGCTAACAGTCGTCGCTGGGTCATCACCGTAACCCAACTCTGAAGCACCTGTTTCCCAACTGCTGTCATCGAACGACACGCTGCGCCATGCGGTTCCCTGGTTGCTACCATCGTCGAGGTAATTCCAGTCTGAGCCGTTGGCAAAAATCGTCGTCGAGACGGTTGCCGGATCGTAGGCAATCGCATTGGGGTTGATGTCGCCACCTTCGAGCCGCGGATCTGTACCGTCGGTTGTGTAGTAAATCAGATTACCGGCATCGAGAGTAAGCACATCACCGGATGCAATTGCTCCGCCGTTCTGAAACTCACCGCCAATGTTAAAGGACGGTGCATCGGCGTCTGGGAACAGGCCTCGGGCGCGAAAGTTCGCGATCATCGTTGACCCTACATTCGGCAGCATGTTCCGAAGTGCCGAGTTCGCTGCGTTTTCGAAAGACTGTGGCGTGCGAGCTTCTCCAATGCTACTCCAGCGAGCCGACTCTAAGACAAAACTATTTTCCGTTTCGTCGATTCTTGTTTGGAGACGTTCGGTGGCTCTCTCGGGGCTCAGCACACCACCGTCGCCAAACATGTTTTCAATTCGGTCGGCCAACAAGGTCAAGAACTCAGGATCCCCTTCGTCGACAAGCGTGCCAAAGATGTTGGCTGGGCCAGCATTGCCAGTTCGGTCTGATGTGCTCCGCAGCCAACCGTCAGCATCGTTAAGCGTAAAGGTATACGGAATCGCTCCGTCGCTTGTTCCGCCGGAGCGATACTCATTCTCTGAATTGCCCGCCATGTAGACCAACAAGTAGTCGATGTACTGGGGTAAATCCACGGCTTCTTTTAGTTCTTGGTAGCCGCCCGTTGGGTTGCCACTACCATCAAGATCAGCCAAGGCACTGATGTTCAGCCAAGCTGTTCCGTCGCCGTCATAGATTTCTCCCACGGACCAACCGTTGGGAGTGCTGTTGCCGTTGTTGACGTTTCCGTTCACGGCTTCGTAGTCATCTTCTTCGCCGCCGTAGTACTGTGACAGGAAGTCTGCATCCCAGCGCTCTCGCATATGGTACTGACCCCAGTAAACACCATTGTTGTAGATGTGGACGAATCGACCATGCGGTACAACATGGCCTGCTTCCATCAAGGTGTCGTCGACGAAGCGATTCGACAAGCCAAAGCCACGTTGTATCCTGTCGTGCGAACCCGATCGGAAATCCAGGCTATCGAAAGAAGTGGTGGCAGCAATGCCGTTGTCGAAGCCCTCAAAGAGCGGGAATTCAAGCTGTGACGCACCGTACTCGCTTCGGAACTCAACCCGAAAATTCTTCTTCTGAAAGTTTGTGAAGAAACCGCCAAAGCCACTGATGCCAGCGTCTATCTGAAAACCTTCACTGCCATCAGGCGCAAGCCACTCGACGGACACGGGCTGTTCCGGGACAAAGCTGCTTGTGATTTCATTCTCATAGTTGAACGAAAGAGTCGGAATGTCCAGCAGTCCAGCTCGGAGTTCAGCGTTCGTGTAATCTTCCGTGATGTCCGTATCCAACACGCTAGATGAAATGACATCGTCAAGAAAGACATAGGTGTGTGTCGTTGAGCCACTAGAGAGGAAGCCTTCTCTGACGGCTGTCGTGCGAAGTGAAGTGGTTTCCGAAATTGTCAGAGTGACCATGGCGGCGGAGTTGTCGTTGCTGGGGTCTACCCGTGTACCATTGGCCAAACTTGGCTCGGATCCGTCGGTGGTATAAACCACGCTTTCCCCATTAGCTTGCGCGGCAATGACCACGTCGAACGCTTCATCATAGAACCCTCGTGCAACACTCACTGTTGGCAACTCACCGACGACTCCATCAATGGCATTCGCATTGGCAGAGCGTGGCGTCGGTCTTGCAAAGAAGCTAGGCGTATCAAAGTTGCCGTCAGCAACCAAGCCGTAACTCACATCAGCAGTCTGCTCAGGATAGTCGGTGCCATCTGGGCCGAATTCGGACACGAGTTCGCCAGCGGGATCGAAGAATCCGAGGTAGTCACCGGAACGGCTTAGGCCGAAGCCTGTGTATAGATCGCTTCCGCTTGTCGGGTCGGCATCATCACCGGCAAACACAACTAGGTACTGACCACCAATAAGAGTCGTGTCTGGAAAAACGTATTTGGACGGTTCGGTAGGGTCATCCGTCAGCGTATATCCCGACAGATTTACCGAATCCTCGCCCGCGTTGTAGATCTCAATCCAGTCGGTCGAGTTCCCATTGTCGTCATTCAAAATGCCATTGTTGGAAGCCGAAAACTCGTTGATCAACGGACGAGCACCAGGCAACAGTTCGACAGCACCAAGATTGCGCAACTGGATAGCGTTAATGTGAATCCGACCCTCGTTGACACCGCCATTCAACAAGCCCGTAAGCTCAAAGGACTGAGTGGTCGCATCCGCCGTAAAAACTCCGATACCAAAGTCGCCAGCCGATCGGCTACCCTGGCTCAGCGCGAGATCAATCCCTGCACCGCCATTACCATCATCTATTCTTGTAATGAAATCTTGGTCTCTGCCATTGCGAGAGTCATTGGAAAAAATCTGCACCTCGTAATTGTCGCCGATAGTTAGGCCAGACAGTGTTACTTCGGCTGAGTCCCCGGAGTCCGCTCCCCACCATCCACCGCGAATGATGTCTCCCACAGCTCCGAGTCCGCCATCGTCGAACAACTGCGTGTTGTCATGGCCAAGCGTGGTAGTAATTGACTCATTGCCAGGCGATTGCGTTTGTGCCAGTGATCGAGCATTGCCACGGGTGGATTGAAGGAAACTGACCCCGTTGACGGAAACCGAAGAACCAGAATCTCCCGATCCGCTGAGAGCGAACACGGAAGTGCCGTTCGTAGACACACTGTCGTCGCCCGTAATGTCGCCACTGGACCAAGCGATCGCTGCCAAAACTTGCCGATCTTCGAGCACTTCAAATTGCGGCCTAGATTCACGACGTTTCGAGCGACGCGACTGTTCGCGATGAGTGTTGAGATATGCGAATAAAGAATCAAGCACTTAGAGTCCTCTGCCTGTAAAAAAGAAGGAACTTCATATTACCGAGAAGTCCCGACCCACCAAAGAGATATGCAAGTGTTGCAGCCCGAAAGAAAGGATTTGGGTCGTCTTGTTGCCGTTGCTAAATAGGTCGGCCCACCGGTGACAAGCAATGTACACAGAGTTTGCGAACTTAGTGCAGTAGAGATCGCTATCACGCAACGAGCGTTCGATTGCCAACGTTCAGCTCAACCGTCTCTCCCAGAAGATTACCTCTCATCCTCTTCACCGCCGTAATGCTGAGCCAGGAAGTCTGCATCCCAACGCTCTCGTAAGTGATAATGTCCCCCCGTAGACACCATTGGTTTAGTGAACGAATCGCCCATGAGGCACAGCATGGCCCGCTTATAAAAGTGTGTCGTCGACAAACCGAGCGGCCTGACCAGATGCGAGTTGGAACCGGTCGCGTGAATCGGTTCGGAAATCGAGGCTGTCAAAAGATGTGGTGGGAGTGATCCCGTTGTCGAATCCCTCGAACGATGGGAACTCCGAGGGCAGCAAAAGAGCGTTGGCGTTGGACGGTTTTTCTGTCTTTCTGTTGTTGGCGGGTGGGTGGTAAGATGGTCTCCTATCAGCAAAGGTACGTGAGCGATCAATTCTGATATGGCTAGGCAAGATGAGTGAATTCAGCCGTATTCTTACTGAGTATCTTGAACGGGTTGATGCTGGAGAAGATGTCAGCCTGCAAGATTTTCTAGCCAAGCACCCTGAGCACGCAGATCGAATTGGTCAGTTCCTTTCAAATCATGGGGTGGTGAGTGACGGCATAGGCCACTCGGTTTCTCCTCCGGCACTCCAGCCTGACTTAGATGGAAGACAGCTAGGCAATTTTCAGTTGGGGGTGGAGTTGGGTCGAGGAGGAATGGGGATCGTTTATGAGGCCCAGGATTTAACGACATCTCGAGCAGTAGCACTCAAGATCCTGCCGCAAGCGGGCGGCGTTGCGGAATCCGAACTCGCACGTTTCCAAAACGAAGTTCAAGCAACCGCGAGTCTCAGTCACGATCACATTGTGCCTGTGTACTCTGTGGGAGAAGAAGGCGGCACGCACTATTTCGCAATGAAGTTGATCGATGGGATGTCGCTTGGGCAACTCATTCGCGCTGCTGGTGCCGGGCTGCCGTATTCCGAATGGCCATCTACAAGCGGCATCCGTTACGACACTGCATCCTCAACCACGGAGGTTGCAACGAAGGAAAGCAACAGAACAACCTCAAGCAGCAGTCGTTCACCGAAGTATGAAGACATTTGCCGGATGATTGCGGATGTGGCTGGCGCGCTCGACTATGCACATGCTAAGGGTGTTGTGCATCGCGATATCAAGCCGTCGAATTTGTTAATCGGTCGCAGTGGTAAGGTGTGGATCACCGATTTCGGCCTGGCTCGATTGGAAAACCAGGATACGATTACCGCGACGGGCGACTTGCTTGGGACCGTGCAATACATGAGCCCGGAACAAGCGATGGGAAATCGTGAGATAGATGGTCGCTCGGACATCTATTCGTTAGGCGTGATTCTCTACCAGTTGCTAACTGGTGAGTTGCCATTTCGAGGCAATCATCGTGTTGTCTTGCACCGTCTCTTGCACGAAGATCCTGTCGATCCTCGGTCGTTGAATCCAACCGTTCCGCGTGACCTCGCGACGATCTGCATGAAATGTTTGCAGAAGAAGCCCGCACAACGTTACGCCACGGCGCAGAATTTGGCCGATGACATGCAAGACTTTCTCGCTGGTAGACCGATCAAAGCACGACCGACACCTTGGGTGGAGCGAACGTGGAAATGGTGCTGCCGAAACCGGGGAGCAACAACGGCGATTGCCACCGTCGTTGCATCTGTGATCGTGATTATTTGCGTATCGCAATTGTCACTCAAGGCGTCACGAGCGAATGAAGCCAAAGCAAGAAAGGCCGAAGAGCAGGCGAGGTCCAGCGAGTTGCATGCTTTGCAGTTGCTGTATGCAACGGAGATGGAGCAAGCCAGTAAGGCTTACAAGTCGGGTAACGTCAAAGAAACCCGCATTCATCTCAATCAGGCTGCGGAGGTTGATCCTGGTAGACACCTCCGAGGATTGGAGTGGGACTATCTCTGGCAGAGGACGTCCCAAGACGCCCGGGTGTTTTGCACTTCGTCAAGCGAGATCTACACAGTTGTGCCGTCCCCTGATGGCGAGCAGTTGCTCGTGGCTGGGGCTGACAGCAATCTGCAGTTCTTCGATGCAACGACTGGATGCCTAAGGCATTCAATTCAAACGGAACAGGACGAGATCAATGACATCGTGTTCAGCCGAACCGGCAAACTTATAGCGACCGCGGGTGATGATGGAACCGTCAAGATATGGAACGCGATGACGCGTGAGCTCGTCTCGACTGCGAAATCCGGTGAGCAGATCGTCTGGACTGCGGCCTTTCTTTCCGATGACCGCATCATAGCGACGTGTGACAACGAGAGTTTGAGGCCAGATGAAAAACGTGGATCGCTGCGGCAGTTTGATGTCTTTCGAGTTGACGGTGAGCTGGGCGAAATACTTGCTACGGGTGGCTGTGATTGCGGTCAACGGCACGGACAAAAAGTATGTCGGGGAGCGTCGCAGTTAGTCGTTCTGCCGGATAGAGATGTGGTTGGCGGTCGAGATGCGATTCATCGCTGGTCCGAAACAGACGGCAATTGGCGTCTTTGCGATGGGTCCGAGCCTCTACTTCTTTACGATATTGAGGTCGATCCGTCGCGAAACCTGCTGTTCTTGTGTAGCAAGAATGAGTTGGTGGTTCGCGATTTGGAGACATCAAAGCCTTTGTTGCGAATTCCCCAGGTGAATGGCGTGTTGGGTATCGCGCTCTTTCCAAAGCGTGGCTATCTGGCGATTTCCGTTCGCGGCGGACAGGTGATTGTGTATCGCATGCTGGAGGTCGATGGAAAGCTGCAACAATTGGAACGCGTTGATGCGTGGGCTGTCGAAGGTAATGAGCCGCACACTCTGGTTGCGTCCGCGGATGAGCAGCGTTTGTTGTATTCTCTCGACAATCAACTGTACGAAACGCCGCTGATAGAAAAGGCGAAGCAAAGCCACGTCGTTGATGGGATCTACATCGGCGACCGCTATTCGCGTTCCTTTCTAGTGATGGGGAATGATGGGCAGATTGCCAAGAGTGATATTGCTTGCGGCGTTCAGGCGACGGGCATGGCGGATTACACGTTAACCGCTGAGGCGGGAATTGTTGCTGGGATATCGCGGGACCCAAAGAATCGAGAGATCCAAGTCTGGAGAATAGATGACGGGGAAGTGCTCTACAGCGGCAAGTCGCTAGCCCCCGATCTGGATCGCATTCAGGTTTCTCGCGATGGGAATTACCTGGCGTTATTTAACAGGGGATCTGTTAACGGGCGGATGCTGGGAATGTCAGCGGTGCTGGACTGGAAGGCAGGCAAATACACCATTGCTGATAAAGGTGGCATGTCGCGATGGAACGTCAGTTTTGATCACGAAAACCGCATTGTATTTGCGCCACGTGACCAGCTAGTCTGTCGCGATGCAGAATCCGGCGAGGTACTCTGGCACGATGACGACACGCGAGTTACTCAGTACACCGTCCATCCAAGTGAAAATCTATTAGCGGTCGGCACGACAGCGCATCGGATTGAGCTGCGGGATTCCGGCACGGGTGAAATTGTGCGCCAGATTCCGACGGAATCACGCGTCAGAGCGATTGCGTTCACATCAGACGGCGACCGCTTGGGGTACACGCGATCGGATGCGGACGACTTCTTCCTGGTGGATGTGTTGACTGGTCGCACCGTACTGTCGGTTCCTTCTGCATTCCAAAACGTCAGAGGGTTCTTCCCAGGAACGTTTATAGAGAATGACACCGTCTTCACCGCACGGTTTGGCTACGAACCGCAGACCACTTTGTTGAACCTCGGCCAACGGAACGGTGATGGTGCTTGCCCGCCGGCGCCGTAATCACCAAAATGATTCGACAAACGAACGAGTTTACGTTGAACACGGCAGTTGGTAGACCATGGCTTTCTGGCGAACGACCGCAGAGACATCCGCCACGCTGGCGACAGAAGAACACTCGTTAGCCCAAATTTCAGACGGTATTCTTGCAGGCGTAATTGCTTGGACGCCAGCAACTGCGATTTTCTTCTTCTCGACGATTTTCATCGTTCGTCGGTATAACCCGGATTTCATCTTCTACGGTGGGCTCGTCGTACTCTTTTACATGTGTGTCATTGGTACCGGTATGGCGATGCTTGCGGGCTACTTAGTGTTCTTGCCCGTAATCGTTTGGTCCTGTCGCCGTGGCATTTCTCCGCTATTGGTCAATGTTGCCCTCGCACTTTTGCTCGTTTGGTTCGTGCCAACGGTCGTGCTGAGTATCATGTCTGGCAGCTTGCAGATGTCGCATGGATTCTCGGCATGGTTTGTTGCGCCGGCGATTACCTGCTGCTTTGTGTTCCACTTCCACCAGCGTTGGGCTAGGCGCGCGGACCGTCGGGTCATGAAAGAGTAGGGTGGTTCCCCCACTACACCGAACGCGTTTAAGACTGTCGTTGGGGGCGGGCTACAGTTTTCGCTTTAACCAATCGGTTGCGCGATCTTTCCAAGTACCGATGTTAGAATTGGGACGAGGGCGTGTTCCGTAACCGTGTCCGCCAGTTCCGTAGATATGTAACTCGGCGGGAACGCCTTTGCGTTTCATGTCGGCGTAGATCAGGGCAGCGCCGAGAGATGTTGAGTTGTCGTCGTGCGTATGGACGATGAACGTGGGCGGTGTCGTTTCGTCGACTTTGATTTCCGGCAGCAGGTTGTCGGTCTTGGCGACATAACAGTTCCATGGGTACACCAACATGGCGAAGTCTGGTCGAAATGACAGTTTGTCCAACTCGTCAATGTCGTCATAGGCTGCAGATTTCGATGTGATGAGAATCGATCCTACTTGGCCGCCGGCAGAAAACGCCAGCAGTCCGATGCGTTCGCGATCCAGCTTCCACTTGTCTGAGTTACTACGAATCCACCGCATTGCTCGTTGCCCATCTTGCAACGGTCGCTTCCACTTCGGTTCGTCCTTCGGTGTGACTTCGCTTGTCCTGTAGTTCAGCACAAACGTAGTAACGCCCAGTTTTCCCATGAATGTCGCTGCTTCACAGCCCTCCAGATCTGGAACCACTTTTCCAAATCCTCCGCCTGGTAGCACAAGTACTGCAGAGCCGTTTGCCTCTGCGCTTGGTGGATAGATATCAATGGTTGGAGTGCGAATGTTGATAATGCGCGTGATGGGCGGCTGCTCTTGCGGATTTGTGGGCAGATGCTCTCCGCGATTGCTTTGCGTTTCCCCGGGAGCAAGTGTGGGCCAAACAAGTTCCGTCGAAAGCTTGGTGGGCTTGGTGGCATCTTGTGAAAGCAACGAAGCATTCAACGAGGCAAGAACAAGGATCGTTAGAGCGTATCGCATCGGAACTCCTGTTTGGATGGGAAGGATTCGGGTGAATATACGGTCAGAGTTTTCGAAATCCAACTTAAGACATATTCGGTTAGCTTCCTGGATCAAGATTCTCGATCTCGGCGCGGAACTCAGACTGAACGTCTGGGTGAAGAGACTCCAGAGCTTTGTGGATCTTTTTCAGCTGCCCAACAAACATGTTGGTCATCACTTTGTGCCGTCGATAGGGTGTGGCACTATTCTTGAGCGACGTGCAAAAGTGAAGGCGAACCTGAACCTCGGTCTCCTTGATGCCAGAGAATCGCAGGCACTTGTCCATCCAGCGAATGACCTTTCGTAGCGTCTTCTTATGCATGTTCGGGGTACATAGGAATTGTTCGTCGATTTCATCGCATAGAAGACGTACGTAAGCGTTTTCGTCTTCCGCGAGAAACAGTAGGTACGTCAATAACTCTTTGTTGTCTTTTTTGAATCGCACCAATCGCAAGCAAGCATCAAGTAGCTCGCCTTGTTCGAGTTGCACCAGTTGCTTTTTTAGCTGAGCGACAGTTGCGGCTTGCATGGTTGAATCTGTTGAAAAACGAGGTGGCGAAAGGCTAGGCAGTCTGTTCACGTGGCGACAGGTCCGAATCCTAGACAATCAGTAGATGGAAGAGAAGATTGGAGAGCCTGAAGTCGATCAAAGCCAGTCCTCCAAATACCCGTTAGCAGAGAAGTGCTACTATGGCCCAACGCCTGATTCTACAGCGGCTACTAGTAGGGGGTGAGCAAGACCTATGGGCGATAACGAAATCGAGTTCGCAGATTAGAGTTTGAAGGCATCCCCGTTTGAATGGTGCTTGCGAGTGCCGTTAGGCCAATACATCGTCGACGACGTGCCCATGCACATCGGTCAATCGGAATCGTCTGCCCTGGTGACGGAAGGTGAATTTCTCGTGGTCGATTCCCAGTAAGTGCATAATGGTCGCTTGTAAGTCATGGACGTGAACTCCCTTGTCCGCGACGTTCATTCCTAAGTCGTCGGAAGCTCCGTAGGTCATTCCTGCTTTCACACCCGCACCAGCCATCCAAATCGTGAATGCATAAGGATGATGGTCACGTCCCCAGCGTGGCCGGTTGTTGAGGTCGCCTTGAATGAACGGAGTTCGACCGAACTCCCCGCCCCAGATCACGAGAGTGTCTTCCAGGAGACCGCGTTGTTTCAGATCAAGAATCAGACCCGCCGACGGTTGGTCGGTATCTTTGCATTGCGTATAGAGTTCCGTAGTGATGCTGTTGTGCTGATCCCAACCGGCATGCATCACTTGGACGAATCGAGTTCCACGCTCGGCCAATCGGCGTGCCATTAAACAGTTGTAGGCGAATGTCCCGCGTTCGGTTACTTGCGGTCCGTAAAGATCCAGCGTTGACTGTGATTCATCGGAAATGTCTGTCAGCTCGGGAACACTGGCCTGCATCTTGTAAGCCATCTCATACTGAGCAATACGAGTAACGATCTCCGGATCGCCGACCAACTCGTATTGCGACTGGTTGAGCTTCGCCAAATCGTCTAGCATCCCGCGTCGTACGGAACGGTCCATGCCTGGAGGGCTGGAAAGATAGAGAACCGGATCGCCGCCGGCGCGGAACTTTACGCCTTGATATCGCGATGGCAAAAAGCCGCTGCCCCAGTAGAAGTCGTAGAAGATCTGTCCGCACGAGGTGCCTTTGCTGACCGAGGTCATTACCACGTACGACGGTAAGTTGTCCGTTTCGTTACCGAGTCCATAAGATAGCCATGCTCCCATCGCGGGCCGACCGGGCATTTCTGATCCGGTGAGCAAAAATGAAATTGCCGGTGCGTGATTCACCGCTTCCGTGTGCATGCTCTTGATGTAACACAGTTCGTCGCTGACCTGGGCAGTGTAGGGCATAAGCCGACTTACCCACGCGCCGCTTTCGCCGTGTTGCTTAAACGGCTCAACTGGGGCGAGCATGACTTTGCCGCTGGGGTCGCCGGTCATCGTGCTGAATCGTTTTCCTTTGTGGTACGACTCTGGAAGCTCTTTTCCGTGCATTTCTGCGAGCTGCGGTTTGTAGTCGAACAGGTCGCAGTGTGTTGGAGCACCGTTCATGAAAAGGTAGATGACGCGTTTCGCTTTGGATATTGCGTGCGGAAGATCAGACAGGCCATGGGCGGATATGTCGAGTGCCCGCGCGTCTCGATTGAGCATCGAACCTAACGCGACGCCTCCGAGGCCCAACGCAGACTTGTGAAACAACTGGCGACGCGTTTGCTGTGCGAGCATTTCTTCTGGGGTCATTTGCACAGTGCCTCATCAAGGTTCAAAATCATCAAGCAGATCGTCGAGTAGGATGCCAATTCCGATTGCGAGAAATCACGTTTGAGTCGTGCTTCTCCTACTTGCAGAAGTTTGTCAGCGGCATCTGCGTTATCGGTATAGTGAGTCTGCAACTCATTGAGGCGCGAGGAAAGCAACGCGACTTCTTCGTCGTTTGGGTGACGCCCGGTTGCGAGACGGAAGGCCAACGCGACACGCTTGTTTGCTTCCTCTTCTGTTTGCATAACCCGAATCGCCATCAGGCGTGCCGCTTCAACATATGTCGTGTCGTTCAGCGTAATCAGAGCATGCAGCGGCGTATTCGTCTGTCCAGGCCGTACGGAACAAGTTTGCCTTTTCGCCATATCGAAGAACATGGTCGGACCAACGATGCGTCGCCAGTACGTGTAGAGGCTTCGACGATAGAGCTTTTCTCCGTCGTCACGCTGATACTTTTTGTTGCCAAAAGAGGCTTCTTCCCACACGCCGTCCGGTTGGTAGCCTTTTACCGAAGGTCCGCCAATTTGTCCTGCTACGCTTTGACTCACGAAGAGCGCATGGTCTCGGATCATCCATGCGGGCATTCGCATTCTCGGGCCACGTGCAAGTAGACGGTTTTCTGGATCGGTTTCGAGTTGCTGTGCGGAGGCTCTGGCTGAGCGTCGATAGGCAGAACTTGTGACGATCAAGCGAATGAGGTGTTTGGCGTCCCATCCACTTTCGGCGAATTCAACGGCCAACCAATCCAGCAATTCGGGATGAGTCGGTTTCTCACCTTGGACCCCAAAGTCTTCGGTCGTCTTCACGAGTCCAACGCCAAAGAACGTCTGCCAGAAGCGATTGACGGTGACTCGCGCGGTGAGTGGATGCTCGGGCGATACGAGCCAGCGAGCCAACGCCAGGCGATCGACTTTGTCGGACGATATGGCTGGAAGGAATGCCGGCGTGCCTGCCGATACTTTTTCCTTTGGCTGGTTGTAGAGTCCCTTGTCGAGGATGAAGGTTTCTCGCAGCTTGTCGGCCCTATCCGCCATGATCATCACTTTGGGAAGTCGTTTTCGCGCCTCGTCGTATTCCCGTTTTTGGTCTCTGAATCGCTTTATCGCGGCCAGCAAATCTCTGTTGTCGGCGAAGTGCTCTTCGATGAGCTTCCATTCGTCTCCGTTTCGTTTGTTTTTGTTTTGGCTGAAGGCTTTTTCCAACTCGGAGTCCTTTTCGAATTCGGTTCGATTGTTCGACTCGAGTTCTTCCAGTGACTTCGAAGCTTTGTTGAATCGAGCCTCCAAATTGCGAAGTACGTCGCGTTGTAGCTCCGGAGTCACAACCAGATTCGGTGCCGCTTGCGGATCGCCTCCTCCGCCATTCACAGGTGTCTGGTTGAAGAAAGCAAATAGTTGGTAGTATTCGGCTTGAGCGAGCGGTTCGAACTTGTGGTCGTGACAGCGACAGCATTGAACCGTGAGGCCCATCCAGACGGTACCGACGGTTTCGATTTGATCGAAGATATATTCAACGCGATTCTCTTCAGCAATGCGTCCGCCTTCACCGTTGATCATGTGATTGCGACAAAACCCGGTGGCTAGTTTTTGTTCGTCAGTCGCGTGGGGTAGAAGGTCTCCTGCGAGTTGCCAAACGGTAAACTCGTCATACGGCATATTTTGATTGATGGCATCGATCACCCAGTCTCGCCACGGCCACATCGTGCGTTCGCGGTCGCCTTGGTAGCCATTCGTGTCAGCGTACCGGGCGGCATCGAGCCATTCCATTGACATTCGTTCACCGAAACGTGGTGAAGAAAGCAGACGCTCAACGATTTCGCGGTAAGCGTCGTCGCTGGGTTCGGATTGGAAATTGTCTAGCTCGGCGAGCGTTGGCGGTACTCCAGTGAGGTCGAGAGTTACGCGGCGGAGTAATCGTTCAGGTGTAGCTTCTTCGTTTGGCGGAAGTTTTTTGGTTTCGAGTCGTTTTAATATGAATCGATCAATTTCGTTGGCGACTGTTGCTTCCGATGTATCTGTTTTCGGGAGAGCAGGGCGTTGCGGTCGGATAAACGACCAATGGCCCTCCCATTTGGCTCCAGACTTGATCCAGTCATGAATGGTTTGCTTTTCTTCATTGGTCAAGTCGTTCTTTGCATCTGGCGGCGGCATTACCTCATCGCTGTCTTTCGAAAGAATGCGGCGGAGTAATTCGCTCTCGTCGATTGATTCAGGATCGCCGGCCGCTGACAGCAAACTAGATTCTTGATCTAGTCTTAGGTCAGCTTCGCGAGAACGCTCGTCCGGCCCGTGGCACTGGTAGCAATGGTCGCTAAGGATGGGCTGGACGTCGCGGTTGAAATTTGGCTCAGTAGCGTAGCCACTACTTACGATCATGCACCCAGTAAAAAGTAGGGCGAGCAGCAACAGTGAACGTGTGGGCAATGGAGCGGACATTCGTCCATTATGATCGTTCCGGTACTAGTTTTCACGGCCGGATTCGTAAGAATCATTGCTCTTTGCTGGCCGAAGTACCGAATGGAGCGCGAATATGAAAGAACCGTCCACGATCTACAAAATCTGTACTCGTCAGGAATGGGATGACGCCGTGTCCGTGGGCGAATTTCTTGGTTCAGCCGTCGACCTGAAAGATGGGTTCATCCACTTTTCCACCCGCGAGCAGACCCGAGAAACAGCGGCGAAGCACTTCGTCGGCCAGACCGATCTGGTGCTGGTCAGTTTCGAAACGCAACAGTTCGGTGACCAGCTCAAGTGGGAAGTATCGCGTGGTGGCGCACGTTTTCCACATCTTTACGCAACTCTGCCGACAGCATCGGCCTCGGCCGTCGTGGAACTGCCGTTAGATGGCGATGGAAATCACCGGTTCGCGAAAGATTTTTAAATGACGGTCGGTTACTCCTACAAAATAAAACCACCAAGGAATCGGAGCACACCGAAAGACGGTGTGGCCCGAGTTTAGCGTGGATCTGTTTAGCCCATCAATGCAGTTTCCGGTTCTGCAGCTTCGTTTCCGAGTGGCATTTCGACTCGCAGGATTGAATGGCACGCTGGGCATTCCTCGCCGATACGATTGAGGGCTTCAAGGTGGGAGTCGCAACTGGGGCAAAGCAAATGCGTTGGATACCAACGATCGCAAAAGAAGCGGACTGCCGTCAGCACGCCGGTCATAACGGAAAACACTCCGACAAGCAGGAAGGCGATGAGGCTACCTCGGTACATAACCAAGCCCCAAAGCAATGCGGTGATGAGTCCGACGAATCCCAGGGCCAAAGTCATCATCATGGCGACGCCTTTGTTTCTGTAATGAACCGCGTAGCGTGCCGCGAATTCCTGCGCGACCTCCATCGAGGCGACTGTGTCTTCCGCTGCCGAATCCGAGTAACCACATTGAGGACAACGTCCGTCTTTGGGTCGCATAACGCCGCATTGCGTGCAGTCTTTCAGAAATGAAGTCATGGAATTCTTCCAATCGTAAGAGGGAGGGTGTTCGCTCAGAAAAAACGTACCTCGGTGCGAAATGTAATGCGTGTCACTTTCTGAGAGGTTTTTGCATTCAACGGAAATTCCGGAAGTGCAGATCGCGCCGGTAGATTTGCCAGGTTCCGCTGCTGCGTCCAGGTTGTTTGCGCCGTGCGTATTGTTACTTCGCCGTCGAGCCTGCGTCCGTTGCGTTTTGACTACGTTTCGTCTTCGGAAAGAACGACAAGTGTGTCTGCTTCGGTCAGCGTGTACACCTTGTCTTTGGGCGGGATGAGTTTGACGCCTAGATTCTTCGACATGTCGTCTTCAAAGGCCTTTTGTTTCACGCCCAGGCAAACTTCTTCTCTCTGCTGCGCAACGTGGATCATGTCGGCGTAGGTGACGTCGATCGGCAGTTCTTTGAAATAGAGCGTGGCGGGCTTTAGGTAGATTTCCGAACCGTCTTCTTGGAACAAATCGTCGTAGACGCGTTTGATGTCGGCGTCTTCACTGATTTGGGCTACCAGCATGCTGATGAACCGATTCGAAATGATAAAGTCATTCACTCCCGCGTGGGCGACAAGCGATTGGTTGTCCGAATCAAGGATTTCGGTGATCAACTTCGTGTTGTGCTCAGGGTTCGGCCGATTCTGCATAATCTTTCGTAGCAGCAACAGAATGACGATGGTTTCCGAGTCCGTGCGTTCAAAGTCGCCGCCGTCGGTATCACCTTGGCTGAGAATGATGATGTTGTCGTAGTTGAATGGTTTGACGGACACCAAGCCTTCCGTCTTCATTGGATTCTCTTCGATAAGCGATATCGTGAGATCCTCGAGCTCTTCATTCAGGCGGTCAATGGTGCCTTTAACGGTCGCGTCCGGAATACGCAGCATGATATCGACGGTGCTGCCGGATTCGACGTATTCGGCATACTCACGAAGAATGATCTCGACTTTTGGTGTCCACCCGATGATTAGATTCTGTTCGGCGATCGTCTCTTTTCTGCCGCCCGCAAGCGTAATTGGCTTTGGTATGGCTACCTTCTCGTTTGCGAAGTCGATGGTGGAGTCATCTTCTGCCAGGATCAGGATTGAGTCGTCTGTCTTCATGGGGAAGTCGGCGGACGGATTCATGGAAAGCGATCCATCCGCGTGACGAATGCCCATCGGAATGCCGTCGGGAAAGTGATAGGCCAGTTCGCCGAACTTTGATTCGCCCCAGTCCGCTTCGTGGAAATACATTTCGCATCCGTCAAACGAGAAGATCTCGTTGTACACAACTGAAAGACCGACACTGCGTGATGTTTGAACGAGAATCTTGGCCAAGATCTCTTCGGTGTCGACTGTTGTGACTTCGTTCGGTGAAATGTCCTCGACAATCAGTCGATTCCGTTCCGCGAAAATCTCTGCCACGATGTTTAGTTGCAGGTCGTCAGGACGAGACGCGACAAGCGCAAGGACCGTTTTGATCACCGTTGCGTCACTGCCGTCTTTCGCGTTGTCGTTGGCGGTCACGTTGCAACTCGCCAAAACTACAACCGAACGACTCGCCGTAACGGATGCAAGATCTAAATTGACAAGCGACGAGGGAGAGCCCGAACGCGTCACGACACGCGTGTTTAATGTGTTGGGTATGTTCAGCTTGATGTAGTCGTCCATCTCCTCTTTGTCTTTGTCGGCGAGGATGACGACGACGGGATCAGCTTCGCTTTCGTTTGCAATTATTAGTTCGCGTAGGATTTCGAGAACGCGTTCGTTCCAGCCGAGAATCAAAGTGTGTTCATTCTCGATGACTTTTGAATGTCCCTTTTTGAGCTGCGAGAGTTTCTGATCCAGGGCGGTCGTAATAAACGCAACGAGCGACGAAAGCATCACAAGTCCGACCATGCCGGAAATGATCGCGGGGATCTTGAACCAACCGATCGAGTTCACATCCTGGTTCATGTTGCCAGGGTCGGTCATCTGAAGGAACGTGATGTAGACGTTATTCCAAAACCCGGGGCCACGCTCAAGTGCTGCTTCCGGTAGGAAGAAAAGAAGCGTCCCGCGAATGATACTGATCAATATCAGCAGAGAAAGAAACACGACAACGAGGCTGATGAAAATAGAGGTCCCGCCGCGGGCCATAAAATTGTCGAAGCGGTAGCGCAGTCGCTGCTGAAGAGAAATTCCCGACATCAGTTGCTCCGGACGGAATATGACGTGGTTGAGCCAAAGGGCCTGCGGCCCTGCCTGCCTAGCCAGATATATCCGCAGCCTTATTGCAGCAAGAAGCAAAAAAGACGAGATTTGCTAAAAGCCATAGCCGAATGAACCAGCTACGGCATATGCCACGAATACTCCGTATAATACCACTAGTATCCAAGCCTTCTGTTTGGTGAGCTGGCGGTTATGCCACATGATCAGAAGCGTCACGATTGTTAGCGAACAGAGCAGTATTCGCAGACCAACGAGACCTTCGAGTGGCTCACCATGTTGCGTGAGAAGAATCGGCTGCCATCCGTTTAGATAGGAACCAACTAGCAGCGGAATTGCCAAGCAGACGCATATATCAAAGATGTTTGAGCCGAATGCATTCGACACCGCGCCGTCATCGTCACCTCGCATCGCGGCTCCGACCGATAGGAACGTGTCGGGCACCGATGAGGCGGCAGCCGCTAGAATCACGGCGACAAAGAAAACCGGCACTTCGAGTACCTCGGCAGTTTTTTGCGTGACCGCAACCAGCCAGTAGCAAGCGAACGCCGCTACGACTGTTGATATGGCGATTACCACCCACGCCGCGCGGAAGTTAAGAGCGACATCGTACCAGCCGAAAAAGACGCCTGCTGCTTCTGGTAGTTCGTCCTCTTCATCGCCATCGCCGTCGCGAAGCTTCTGAATCATGTCACGTGACAGTTTCATGCGGTTTTCTGTGCCGCTTGCTACGATTTCGTCGTTGGACAAATCCAGCGCTAGATGCTCCCGAACGAATCGATACTGCGCCTGATACTTCCGGGCGTCTTTAAACAGCACGATCAAATACACGCAGTAGGCGCCCAGCAATGCGAGCCCCATCCACCAGTGCATGGCGGGCTGGAACAGGAAGAAGAGCAGCAGGACTTCACAACCAACAAACCAAAGACCATCACGCGAGATGACTTTATCGTCTACATCGATCGTCGGATGGTCTGGCCGAAATCTGGCGATGATTAGCGCGCAAATGGCCGGAATCAGAATCATGTTGTAGACGGCACTGCCCGCACATGTCGCCACCGTTGCGCCGTATCCTTCACCTCCGGCTTCCGCCATTTGTTCCGGCGTCATTTCGGTGCCGGAAAGCGCCAACACCACAAAGAAGATGCCACTAAACAGCTCTGGCATCGAGCTGGCAATTGCGTCTAGCGTCGCTCCTCGTACCGATCCAGGTAGCCGTAGCCTCGTACCGATCCACTGCGCTGCATCGGCAAAGGGATCGCATGCTTGCCAGATGACGATCGATATCACAGTTGCCTGCACCATCAGAAATGGCAATGCCCAAGAGCTGTCTTCGGACGAACCATTAAGCAACCAGGTGACCGCCAACAACGCCACGGCAATCAAAGTTACGATCTCGCCTGGTCCAAGCCTCGACGCTGGTTTTCGCGAATCTTCGGGTGAGTTCATAGAGGCGGTATTCAGTCCAGACGAAGAGGAGGCTGGGGAGCGTATTATGGTCGTTCAAGGCTACTCTTCACAATACGCGCGTACGGTGCCTCTGGCACGCGTGGGAAAAATTCATGACGCCCACTCGTAAATTCGTGCACTCCGGGAATAATGCCAACGATTGTCAGCAAAAGAAACATCAACTATTCGAATCGGAGATAGGCATGGCTGCGAAAATTGATTGGTCGTATCACCGCCCTGGATGAAAGACGTGTGTAAAGACGCAAGAGTTTCTTGCGAAGGTCGGTATTGAACCCAAAGAAGAAGTCAACGCAAAGAAGGAAACGTTTAAGGAGAAGGAAGCGTTAGCGCTGCTCAAAGACGTCAGCAAACTTTACGCTGCGAAGGGCAAGAAGGTTACAACGTTGGATCTGAAGAAGGACTCCCCCGCGATTGAAGAGATCACGAAAGTTCTGCTGGGGCCAACGGGAAATCTTCGAGCACCGACGCTTCGAAAAGGCAAGACTTTGATTGTCGGCTTTAACGAAGAAATGTATACGGAACTTCTCGGGTAATCCCGTGATCTCGGCAGTGGTTTTTCTCTGTTGAAAAAGTTCGTATGCAAGATTCGCTATAATCCCGGCTCCCTCGATACCTACCAAACCTCTCTCGATCGCAATTTCTATGTCTCGTTCTATCCTTGTCCTAGCAATCTTGCTCGGCGGCTTGTTTGCTCGCGTTTCCCATTCCCAGGAAGACGCCAGCGATTTTGTAAACGATCAGATTGATGTGAGCGTGTCTGACTGGCCGTGGTGGCGAGGTCCGAATCGAAATGGCGTCGCTTATGCGGAGCAGGACCCGCCCGTCGAATGGGATGCCGAAACGAACGTTGCGTGGAAGGTGCCGGTACCTGGCTACGGCCATGGATCGCCGATCGTGATTGGGGATCGAGTGATTTTGAACTCGGCCGACAAAGAATCGAAAACGCAGTTTGTGATCTGCTATGAACGTAAAACGGGAAAGCAGCTTTGGAAGAAAGACGTTCACAAGGATGGTTTGCCGTCCAAGCTCAATAAGAAGGCGACGCATGCGTCTTCCACGCCAGCTAGTGATGGCAAGTCGATCTTTGTGAGCTTCATGAGTCACGGTGCGGTCTACGCCACTTCATTGGATCTCGATGGAGAACAACGTTGGCAGCAGAAGATTACGGACTATGTGGTGCATCAAGGGTACGCGGCATCGCCATGTCTTTACCAAAGTCTTGTGTTGATTGGTGCTGACAATAAGAAGGCCGGCTCCCTCGCGGCGCTTGATCGGGACACTGGCAAAATCATCTGGGAACGAAAACGACCCAACAAACCAAACTATCCATCGCCGATTGTGCTGCATGTTGCCGGTAAAGATCAGTTGCTGCTCACCGGTTGCGAACTTGTGACTGGTCTGTCGCCGTTGGATGGGAAAGAACTATGGGAGATCGAGGGATCAACCACGGAGTGTGTCACTTCAACGGTGACCGATGGCGAGCTGATCTATACGAGCGGTGGTTATCCCGATAATCACATGTCCGCCGTGCGTGCCGATGGATCGGGGGAGATTGTTTGGCAGAACCGAAATCGAGTCTACGTGCCGTCGCTCGTTGCGCACGATGGGTATCTCTACGGAGTTCTGGATGCGGGTGTGGCGATGTGCTGGGAATGCGCAACCGGTAAAGAAATGTGGAAACAGCGATTGGGTGGCACATTCTCTTCGTCACCGGTTTTGGCAAACGGAAGGGTGTACGTGGCTAATGAAGATGGACAAACCTTCGTTTTCGCGGCGACACCAGAGAAATACGAATCGCTGGGCAAGAACAAGCTTGGCGATATTGTGTTCGGTACTCCTGCCATTTGCGGCGGAAGGATTTACGCACGAGTTGCCTCCATGAACGATGGAAACCGGCAGGAAATGCTGTATTGCCTGTCTCGCGACTAGTGTCCAATGAACGTACATGGTTGTCCGTTCCGTGCTTTGCCACATAACACCTTCTTCTTGCCGGTTCCTAAGAAATAGTCGCTTTTCCCGCGGGTTTGGCCTCCTGCTTATCCTTCGATGCGTTTTGGCATCCCTCATGCTTTAGCGTCCCCAGAGTTCATTCACTTTTCCTGGGGAGGAAATCATGGAGCCAATTGAATACGCAGAGGTGGCGGATGTTTCGCCGCCCAAAGCTGGTTCGGTCATCGAACAATTGTTGAGTCCGCAGATGTTGCAACGCATGATGGCGTGCAGCGGAGCATTGCTTGTTTTGGGTTTTGTCGGTTGGCTGTGGTCGATCGGGATCTTCAAGGAGCCGTTGGTCGCGGCGTTTACGATCGGGGCCGCGAATCTGGTCGTCCTTGGTCTTGGTATTAGTCTCGTCCGGTTTAGTCGCTATCAACTTGCCGGCAACGGCCTTACGTTACTCGCCTCGCTCGCGTTGCCATTGAATTTGTGGTTCTACGATGCGCAGGGACTCGTGACACTTGCCGATGGAGGCCACTTGTGGATGCCAGCGGCTGTGTGTTGCGGCATTTATGCGTTCATCGCACACATACTACGCAAGCCGATCTTCGTCTACACATTGGTTGGTGGACTGGTGATGACGGGACTGTTGCTGCTTGCTGATCAAGAAATCAATGTCTTCTGGCAATTGATGCCGCAAGTTTCGTTCTTGGTTGGGTTGGGCTGGGCCAGTTTCTTTGCTGAGCGACTGTTTCCAGCAGGCGATAGCGATTTCTCGCGAAAGAAGTTCGGCTACGCGTTTCGGTGGGCCGGATTGCCGGTGGTAGGCGTCGGCTTCTCGTTGTTGTTTGCCGGTCAGTTTGCCGGAGTCATCGCGGATGCGTTTTCACTAGCCAAAATCCCACTGGTCGCAACGAGCGAGGCCCACCAACTATGGGCGATTGGCCTGCTTCTTGGTTCGGCAGTATTGTGTGCATTGGACCGCATTGCTGGCACTCGAGCGAAAGTCAGCACGGTTGCGGCGATAGCGTTCACGTTATGGGCCGGACTTACCACGCTGGATTTGTTTTCCATTCAATTGCAATTGCCTCACTTCGCGATCGGAATGGCAATTCTCTACATAACATCGACGCTACGAAATCATGCCGAGTCGAACTTGGACGACCGGTCTGATAGCGCGAACTTGGCGACGACAGATATTTCGGTTGTATCCATTGTTGGTATTTCGTTTTTTGCTCTGTTGCAGTTCTTTGCCCAGTACGTGGTGGCTCCAGGAAATGTGTTCTTTGCAACCGAAGGATTCTTAGTTGTCGCACAGATGTTGGCGACCGCCGCGGTGTGCTATGTCGGCTGGAAGCAGAATCTGGGCGTTGACCAGAAACCAACGGCGTACCTTTGCACAAGTTCCACATATGCGGTTTTGGGTGGACTTAGTCTTGCAGCCGCACTAGACGTGTCCAACCTCAATGTTCTTGCTGCGATCTGCTTCGTGGCACCGGTTGCCTACGTTTTGGGCGGGCTTCTGCTTGCGAAGCCCGATCGCGTGGAAGATTGGCAGCTTGCCAGTATCACCGGAACGGGAGTGTTGCTCTTCGGAGTTCTGGTTGCTGGTATTGAGTCGTCTCCGGCCCACGTTCATTTATCGTGTGCGTGGATTCTGGGCGTAGCAAGCGCAGTGATCTACGCAGCTTCGATTGGCCGCAAGGCACCGATTTCCAGTCGTACGTGCTACCTTTTTGCGGTGGTTGCAGTCTCTCGAGTGATGGCGCATTTTGGCTTGAGCTCCGACTACTCACTTGTCTTGTCTGCAACGGTTTCAGGTTTGTCCGTGTTGGCGATTGCTGCATTTGGCAAGTCAACAGCGGGAGCGGCTAGTGGGGTTTCCAAGTGGGCAGCGTTCGAGGATGGGGGTAACACACTGGTCTTTATCGGCGGAGTCATCGGGTTTTTGTTGTCTGTCAATCGTTTGATAGGCGGTGAAGAGTCGTTGCAACTGCTGGGACTGGCGGTATTTCAAATAGCCGCGATCGTAGTCGCCGGCTTGATGGCTTCGTCTCGAAACTGGCGTCTGACATTCCGAGCGATCGGGGTCATGAATGTGCTCGTAGTTGTTGCGATGGTGAACAACTTGATAAATGCTCACCCGGTGCAACGAGCTGAGTTATGTGTGCTGTTGGTTGGCATCGCACTGTTGGTTCTGGGGCATATCGCCTGGTACCGCGAAGGCGAAACACAGGACGAAGTAGCAACACTTTCGCTTTGGAGCGGCAGCTTGCTTGTTGCAGTGCCACTTGGCGTTGGCTTGTTGTTCTATCGCAGCTTTGAAGTCAATGCGACGTGGGGCAACTGGTGGTTCTTCCATGAAGCCACGTCAATCGCCGCGGCGTTAGCGCTACTGGCGCTTGGTATGTCATGTCGAATTCGTTCAACAGTTATTTGCGGATCTGCATTGCTGACGACGTACCTTGTTTCGGTGTTGGCGATGATCCAGTGGCCTAGTCAGCTGCAAAGTGTATCGCTGGTAATGATGGTCGGTGGTGGATTCTTCTTTGCCGTCGCGTTGGTACTAAGTATCTATCGCGATCGCTTGCTGAGCATTCCCGCCGACATCAGAGAAGGCAACGGCATGTTTAAGGTGTTGCGGTGGAGATAGCAGCAGCAAACTTGATATCCGGCTCGTGGTCGGAGTAATGGCGCCCGTCGAGTGGTTGGTTCCCCAGGTCCACTCGACGGGTCTTTTCTGGTGTCACCGACGCCGAAAACGCCGCAGCAAACTTTAGGGAGTTAACGGGATGTGGAAGGACGTCGTAACGGTCTTTGCAAGTTTATGCTTCGGTGCCTTTCTTGGTATCGCTGGCGGAGTGGCTTGGAGTCTGCATGATACGGTGAACCAAGGCAACAACCTGTTTGGCCACTGGATGCCGGCTCTCGTTACCGCGGGAGTTGGAGCAATACTCGGTTGTTGTACTGGCGGAGTGGTTGGCACGATTGGGGTGCTGATTCGCAAACGTCGAGGCTGAGCAGAGATTACTTTGCTGCATGCGCTGGCGTCCGTCGCTCAACCTAACGGAGAGATTTCGAACCGGACTTACCAACGTCGGCGCTGGCTCTTAGTCAGTCGCGTCATCATCCGCCGGATCTTGCTCTGCTTCTTCGACGACGTATTCAATCAAAACTTCCCGTGGCATTCTATATGCTTCTTCAAGTGCTTTTCGAAATAATCGATTCAATCGTCGATGATTTGGGAACGCTTGCTTGATGAACTCGTCTTCCCTTTTCAGGTCGGCCAATTTGCCCTGGATTCCGCGAAACGTGCGGATGCACTTCAGGTTTGCCTGATCTTGCTCCGCGACACCATACTCGAAACCCAATTCTGGCGAGATTACTTCGTAGTAGTTTCCGTTGTTTGGATTTCGGATCGGAAGCCGATAGGCAACCTTGTTGGAATTTGTGGACGTTGACGCGCGTTCAAGCACAGCCGAGTCTACGTTCACGGTCTCCTGGTCCCAGTTCACGGTCTCCTGGTCCCAGTCATATTCGGACAGTAACGTTTCCAAACTTCTCGCTGCTGCGCCGGCCACTTCGACATCCTGTCCATCAAGACTCTTCAACAACTCTGTCGTGAACATCTCTACGGGCACCCACTCGTACATTGATGCCATCAACTGGAGTCTATGTTCTTTGGAGCCGGCTTCGAGCATGTGTCTCAGCTCCTTGATCAATAATTGTTCGGCAGCATTCTCGCCCGTCGCCTCGTCTTTTAGAGTCGAGAGCAGCTCGAACATTTGCGGTGCAAAATTGCCGACCGTCTCGTCTTCGTAGCTACCAAAGCCCGACATGCCCCCCAGTTCGTATTCGATTTGAGCTGGAGCGGAAAGTCCTAGACGTTCGTCGAACTGGTCTTCTGTCCACAACGAGAAGTCGTCCTGCGGTAGTAGGATCGTTTCTGCGTCGTAGGTCAGGCACGGAGCAGAAAACAATTCGGCCTTGGATCTGACGAAAGTGAACGAACCAAACTCAGCGGAAAGCGGTTTTCCGTCCAAGCGGACAGCCATCAGTGAATCGGGATACTCGCCTGTTTCCAGCTTGTAAGCGATCATCGCCAACTGCGCAACAGCGCTGCGACGACGCGTTTGCTGGTACGCACGTTGCAAGTTTGAGCCAGCAACCGCCATGTGTTCACCGCCCAGTGTGGTTGCTGCGTACATTGCCTCCTGTCGCATTGTCTCGTCATCGCTCACGTCGTAGTTACCAAGGATTCGGTCGTACTCTCGCGAGAAGGCAAGCTTCATATACCGTTGCGCGCGAGTCTTTTCCCACGGCATCAATGCGGATATGGTTGCAGCTCGCTGCGTTGTCTCGTAATTGTCATTCTGCAAAGAAACACCGTCGGCAAGAGCTTCGTTAAGCTGATGGTAGTACGCTAACAACGCGTTGACGTTCGGCGGAACGTCATCCCGACGATCGAAGAGGTAGACTGCTGCCTTCTGGACGTTCTCCGCGGTATTTCCTTTGTGCATCGCCCAATCAACAAGGTCATCGTATACGGCGCGTTCGATTTCGAATGCATGTGCCTGTGTACCTGGATTAGACTTGCCGTCGTTTAAGTGGCCGGCCATCGTCAACGCCGATTTGTAGTGCTGAAGGGCGGCCTCCAGGTTATTTGTCTTTGCTTCGTTTCTCGCGAAATGCAACAGGCAGGTTGCTGCCATCATTACTTGGTGAACACCGTGGTGCTGACGTCCGAATTGAATTGGAGAGTACACCCGCATGCGATTCTCATCGGGAATCGGACCACCGACTGTTATTGCCTCCGTTAGTTCTTCAACGAAATCTGGATGCACGCCCAACCATTTCTGTATTGGCATGCTTGTCAGGTTGTCACGCATTGAATAATCGGCGTTGGGCATGTTGGGGAGATCTGAAAACACCTGGCGGTAGGCGCGTGTTCCTTCGGTTTCAGCAATTTGGGCGTCGAAGGATGCAAACGCACTTGGTAATTCAGCAGATGGAATCGAATAGACACGCCACAGACCTAACACGATGGGCAGCCCAATCACGAGAGTACCAATCGGTAGCGACGGAATTACCCACTGCTTCCAACTAGCGGTTTCTTGGAACCAGCGCGAAACTCTCAGGTAACTGGCCAACAACGGAAGGACTATTATGAACCCGCCGCTCAGTAAGAGAGCAAGTGGGAACTGCTGCGTGACGTAATCCTCACCAAAGCCGACTGGGATGTGTAGGATTGCGCACACGGATAACCACACCCATAAGGCGATAGAACTAACGAGCGTGATCGCAATCGCAACAATAGTACTCGGAAATGCGATCGAAGCGAATTGGCCAATGCAGAACGTCCCCATGCAGCCAAACAGCCCGCACGCTACCCAGATGGTGTATTCGCCAGTTTCGTAAGAAACGTATGAAC
>CAYNJG010000014.1:0-62407 GCA_964397295.1 uncultured Pirellulaceae bacterium | reverse complement strand
GCCTTCGACGTTGGCCGGATTCACAAAGTACTCTCGCAAGTGCGGAATGTATTCCAAGAACAGTCGATCGTGATCAAGCGCGATGTGGTTAAACAAAACCAAGTGCTGATGGATCTGCCCCATATCGCCGACATGCGGTACGACGCGAACAGGAAACTTTTTCGCAAGTAAAATCACGGCCAAGTATTCGCTGATTCCAGCAAGTCGCGTGCAATCAGCCTGCACGATGCCAACCGCGCCCGCTTGCAAGAAGTTCTTCCAAATCACGCGATTCGCCACTGCCTCGCCAACCGCAATAGGAATCGGTGCAATAACGCGAGCCAACGTTTGATGCGCTAAAACGTCGTCTGGCTGAGTTGGCTCTTCCATCCAAAACGGATGCATCGTGCGCAACCGTGAGCAAGCCTCAACGGCTCGAGGCAACGACCACGCTTGGTTCGCATCTAGCATGATGCGAACGTCTTTGCCCACCGAATTGCGAATCAGATGCGTGCGGCGAATATCATGATCCAAATCTAAACCGCCGACTTTTAGCTTCATCGCCGTAAATCCCGCGTCGACCGCCCGCTTGGCATTGTCCGCAATCTTCTCGTCGCTGTATTGATACCAACCCACGGACGTGTCGTAGCCCGGATAGCCTTCGTTCAAAACCGATTCTCGTTGCGAACGCGTTGCTCGATGCTTCTCGACTAATCTGATCGCTTCTTTTGCTGTGAGCACATCTTCGTAGTAGCTGAGATCGATCAGTCGGACGAGCGATTCGGAATCCAAATCGAGAAGAAGCTTCCACAGCGGAACTCCGCGGTGTTTCGCCCACAAATCAAAGCACGCGTTGGTGATCGACGAAAGTGCAGAGTGTGTCACGCCCTTGTGAGGACCAAGCCATCGGATCTGCGAGTGTTCGGCGATTTGTCGCTGCACCGCACCAAAGTGCGACATCAATTCTTCTATATCACGACCAACGATCGGTTCGGCGAGTAAGTTGATGGCTTCACAAATCAGATTCGTACCGCCACCCAACGTGTAGGTGATGCCGGTACCGATGGTTCCATTGTCGGACTCGAGCAATGTCACGCCGTAGCCGTACTGCGGATCGGTATGTACCGCATCCGTGCCCGCGCCATCTTTGAGTGGAAAACGGGCATCGACCGTAGTAACTCTTTCGATTGAAGTCATACCAACATCCTGCATTTTAACGTCGTGCGTCTAAATCATCGTGAATCGAAGGCAGTATACGGTAGTGATTTCCTCCATGCTTCTGCGTGGATGCAGAATCTGGATCCGTGAAAGTTGAGGGCAATCCGACAGCGATTGGCACTCGTATTGATGTGAAGTTATCATCTGGGCGTACTCTCGCACGGAAGTCTATGCCGTTTCCGGGTATCTGACGCAGTCCGATTAGACGAACATATGAGCCCTAGAATCATCGAACAACCGTTGTGCTGGTAGCTGGGAATTTGTCTTATGCGAATCGCTATTTGTTTTGCACTCTTGTTTCACTCGACCGTCCTTTCCAACCTCGGTTGGACGGATGAATTCGTATCGATCGCTACAGTCGTTGCGCCGAAACCGAACACCGCCGATGAACCGCTCGCTGATGAATTCTCAGTAGACAAGGCAATTCACTTTCTGGATTCGGCATCCTTGCATTGGCAAAAGCAGCGGAAATGCTTCACGTGCCATACCAACTTCGCCTACTTGTATGCGCGTGGCTATGAAAAAGACGAGTCAGCTGCACATGCGGAAGTCCGCGCGTTCGCTGAGGAATTGGTCAACAAGCGTTGGAAGGAAAAAGGGCCGCGTTGGGATGCGGAAGTTGTCGCTGCGGCTGCAGCGCTCTCATTTGACGATCGCATGACTTCGGGCAAGCTTCACGAAACAACACGCACTGCCCTCGACCGAATATGGACTGTGCAACGCGACGATGGCGGTTGGGATTGGTTGAAGTGCGATTGGCCGCCGATGGAAATCGATGACCATTACGGTGCAACGTTGGCTGCCGTCGCCGTTGGCGTTGCGCCTGAAGATTATCGCGAGACAGCGGGCGCTAAGCGTGGCATGAGCTCATTGCGAAAATATTTGCAAAAGAACCCGCCACAGAATCTGCATCATTCGGCAATGTTGCTCTGGGCAAATGCTCTGCACAAGGACCTCATGACTCCCGAAGAGCAGCAAGCGAGTGTTGATCAGTTGTTCAAGCTCCAGAAGACGGACGGAGGTTGGAACTTCGCCACGCTGGGTGATTGGAAACGCCAAGATGGAACACCACAAGACGTTCAGTCAAGCGACGGATACGGAACTGGATTCGTTGTCTTCGTACTTCGGCAAATTGGAATCGCGAGCGACGACCCACGGATCGTTCGCGGTACGGAATGGCTAAAAAAGAATCAACGTGTGAGCGGGCGGTGGTTCACTAGGTCGTTGTACAACGACAAACACCATTTCATCTCGCACGCGGGTACCGCCTTCGCATTGATGGCGCTGGGTGAATGTGGTGAGTTGAAAGCTGACTAAAAACGGTCGACGAAGTGTCGCGCGCCGGGTGTTTAGAAGGTCTGCTACTTCGATTGCCAGCGATCTTTGCTTTCCAAAACCGAGCGAACAGATTCTTCTGTACTCAGCCACGATTTGGCTGTGACGTCTTCTTGAAGGTAAGTGTCCCAGAAAGCCGTACTAATCGCTTTAATGGCTCGATGGTGATTTGGGTTTCGCGGCTTCTTGTCACCGGGCAGAGCTCTCTCCGTGAAGGCCGAATGTTCCGCATCGTTGAGGACTAATTCGTATTTGCCACCAGCGGGAAGTGCTGGATAGACGGCCTGCCGATTCTCGGGAGTGGCCCCGCCGATGTGACCCATGTCATGCGTACCCGTCATGCACAACCACGGCATCTTGATTCTGTTGAAAGTTCTTTCGGCGCTACCCACGAGGGGTGCACTGGGACTCATGGGAATAGCTGCCTTGACTCGAGCGTCAGCATAGCGAGCGCTACCTAGAACGTTCTGTCCGCCGATATATTGAGTCGTCAAAGCGCCAAAGGAGTGTCCGCACATCCCAATCCGTGTCAAATCCATGCGACCTTCTAACGGATGATCGTTTTCGTCGGCCCAGCGTTCCAGCTGATCGATTACGGCTGTCACATCCCCGGCGCGGAGGACCAAGTTTCCGAGACTAGCGGCTTTTCGCATTTCGCGCATTCGCTGTAGTCGGGGGACATCTTTCCAAACTGCGTCATCGCTTCCCAGGTGCTGTACGAATACCGCGACATAGCCACGTGCCGCCCAGTGTTTGCCCAAAAATGGAGAAGTGCTTTTTGTGCCACCAAGGCCATGGCTGTAGAAGATCACAGCGGCCGGATCAGTAGATTCAGGCAGATAGACCAAGAGCGGGATATCGCGATCGCGTTCTTTGTCTTTGACGGTCAGTTCCAGCGTTTCGACTTTCTTTGCCGATACATCAAGCGGATCGTAGCTAGTCGCGGTTTTCAGCACGAGTAAAAGAGCGATGGTGGCAACGATTTTGATGTGCAAGGGTAAACCGACAAGGCTTGAAACAGTGAGACACAGATCTAATTGTGCTGTCGTTTCATTGTCCCAAATATTTCGGCTTGTCTGAAAGATCAAAAAATCGAGGACTACGCTTTACTCGTTTTTAAGCATTTGATCCAAAGCCACTAATGTTTCTCCGAGTGGTGCGTGAACCACCAAGTCGGCCTCATCATCCAAAGGCGTGGCATCTCGATTGATAATCACTAACCTCGCACCGTTCGCTTTGGCGACTGCTGGTAGACCAGCGGCAGGATGAACAACCAACGACGACCCCATCGCCAAGCAAAGATCCGCTTCGCTCATCCACGCGTGTGCTTCCTGGATGACCGACTCTTCGAGCGATTGGCCAAAAGAAATCGTGGCATGTTTCAACGGTCCGTCGCAGTGTTCGCAGCGAGGAGGAGTGTTGGTTTCCATGAACTGATCGACAAACGGTTGGATCGGATTGCGATCACCGCATTTCATGCACTGAGCTTCCCTCGCAGTACCGTGGATCTCAAGTACGTTGCGATTCCCAGCGAGTTGATGTAGCCCATCAATGTTTTGAGTTACGATTCCTCGAATGAGTTTGCGTGACTCCCAATCAGCTATCACGCGATGGCCTTCGTTCGGTTGAGCGTCGGCGAACTCTTGATGAGCTTCGCACTTTTGCGACCAGTATTCGTGCCGTGCCGATTCCGACTGCATGAAATCGTGGAAGTACACCGGCTGGTATTTGGCCCAAACTCCGCCTGGTGAGCGAAAATCGGGAATACCACTTTCGGTGCTGATTCCGGCGCCCGTGAAAATTACCGAGCGTTTTGCGCTAATCAGCCATGACACAAGCTGTTTTGACGTTTTCACCATACTGGCCTTCCGCTCTCGTAAACCTTTGCTTTATAAGCACTTAACGGACTGGGTAACGATTGGACGGCTTAAGTCCGTTACAGCTATTTTCCTTGCGTTCACGGTTGTGAGGGCATAGACTGGGCGATGTGTGGAAGGGATCTGTTGAGGTCCACCGCATATTGATTTGCAACTAGTGAGAGCCTACTGAGATAGTCACCGAATTCAATGAGGAGTTCGGTTGGGATGAGAGTCGAATAATGAAGGAAACATTGGGTACGAGTACCCTCGAATCGACAAAGTGCGATCGCGAAACGATTTTCGATCGTGGCGAATACGTGTTGGGAGAGCATCCTGCTATCCGACGCGTCGGAGAGCACGCGCAACGTGCTTCCGAGGTGGAATGCACCGTTCTTATCTCTGGCGAAACTGGCACCGGTAAAGAGATCTGGGCCAAGATGATTCACAGCCAGGGCCCGCGAGCTGACAAGCCGCTTGTTCCTGTCAACTGCGCCGCACTCACTTCGACCTTGGCAGAGAGCCAATTGTTCGGTCACGAAAAAGGCGCGTTCACTGGTGCCTTCGGCGCATCGATGGGTGTTTTCCGAGCGGCGGAAGGCGGGATCGTCTTCTTGGATGAAGTCGGCGAGATGCCCCTGGAACTGCAACCCAAACTATTGCGTGTTTTGCAAGAGCAAGAAGTCACGCCAGTTGGTGCAGCGTCACCGTCTAAAGTGAACATACAAGTTATTGCGGCAACGAATCGCCGCCTGGAAGAAGAAGTCGAAGCGGGCCGATTCCGTGAAGACCTTTATTTCCGTTTGAACATGGTCGAATTGCGAGTACCAAGCCTTCGCGAACGATCACAGGACATTCCGCATTTCATTGAGTTCTTCTCGAATCAGTTCTCAAAGAAATACGATCGTCCCAAGTGGGCGCCGACACCGGAAGAGCTCGCGATATTCTCTGAGTTCGGTTGGCCTGGAAACATACGACAACTCGGACACGTCATCGAGCAATCGTATGTCCTACGTTGCCCTCCCACACTTCCGAATCAACATAGTGAAGCTCGGCTTGGATCTAACAGCCTGCCGTTCTTGAATCTAGCAGAGCTGCGTAAGACGGCAGTGAAGCAAGCCCTTAAAGCCACCAATGGGCACAAAGGGCGAGCTGCCGGATTGCTTGGCGTTCATGCGAATACGCTCACTCGAATGCTGGCGGAACTTGACCCCGAGTGAAATTCTTCGTCAAGACATTATGAAAACACAGGCCGCGATTGATCGCGGCTTTTTTTATTGCCAACCGAACCCCGATCAGCCAAACGCACAAGAACCGACCGTGTGGAAAAAAGAAAGCCGTCCCGAAGGACGGCCCTTATCGTTATCGACAAGGACCAAAAAAAATCCCGTCGTTTGCAGAATGACCCCACTTGCTCAATTGCGGAGCAAAGAGGTGAGACCACATTCGTTGGTCACGCTCCGCCAAGTGTTTCAGTCGAAGCGCATGAAAGATTAGTTTTGCCATTGGATCTTGGCAACTAGTTTGGAGCGATTTTCACCGTTTTTTTCGGTCTATTTACATCCGCTTATGCGGAAGCCCTGGTGTCCGATTCGCATCGTACGATATGCGTGAATCTTCCTCCGCTGTCGTACCAGCCGGGAGCTAGGAATCGGGACCAAGAAATGTTCAAAACAAGATGCGCAGCCGAGTCTTCGAAAGAAACAATGGCTCTGCGGAAGGGTAGATTGCCGGTGTGGAAAAAGTCGAGCCCTCGCTCGGCCAACCATTTGCCGACCACTTGAATCGGCTCGCCGACTGGCGTGAGGCTGTGATCATCAATGGGCGTGATCGTCAGCAAACGCGGAAAAGCGAATCGCTGATCCACGCGTTTTTCCGGGACATGGGTAAGTTCCGTTTTTGCGACGATCTTTTTCACTTCATGCCGAACCTCGGCGTCTGATCGTCCGCTGACATTCCAAGTCGGTTCGTCTGGCTTCGTCTCGTCTTTATCACACAATAACGTAGTTTCGACATTTATACTTATGCTCATAGTAGATGCTGCTCAGTAGATGCAAAATCGGGAATCCGACGTGTGCAGAACGATGTCTGCTTCTGCGCTGCCTCGAGCGAGTTCAGCGGAGTTTGGCGGTAAGAGTTACCACCAACATTCTTCTACGTTGCGTTCGCCCTACGGTCAAACGAACGGTTTAAGAAGCCACAGAATTCGGCTGCTAGTTGCTTAGAAGCAACTGCCGATTGCGAAAAAACGGCTCGTACTCTGGGTCAAGTTGCAATCCTGCATCAAGCAAACGAATCGCAAACTCAGTATCGTTTTGTCGTGAAGCGGACAACGCCCAATTGTTCAGGCACGCACGGAGGTTGTTCTGGGCAGGGATGTCATTCTGATCGAGCAAACAACTTGCCCACGTCGATGTGAGTGCAATCGTGTAGCGATCCGATTGCAACGCTCGAACTCCTCGGTTGTAAAACACCTTCCCCAAAAGTTCTTCAGGTGTAAGGCGACGCTCATCGAGTTTTGATCGAGGGTACAAACCAGAAACGCCAGCCGCTGGATTGTCGGCCGTGGTTTCAACGAGATAGCCTGACTCTTTGCCCGATGGCACCCAACAGCGAACGTGTGAAGGCTCCCAAGCGGCGGTTACTTCGATCCCAAACTCAGCACAAAGAGCACGGAATAGGATAGTTGCGGTTAGGCAATTAAACTCACCGGTCGAAATCGTTTTCCCGACGTCGCAAAGATCGGGTGTGTATTCGCCGTAGAGATGATTGCTGACGAAGTACTCGAACAACAACTGGATCTGGTCGTTCAGCGCGTTTTGTGGTCGAACCTTCATCATCGCTCGACAGCGTTCGCAACTCTGCTTGAAGGACGACTTTAACGCCGTGGTTTGCCCTGAGTCGTTGCCGCCGACGGCTAACGCCGCTTCCACCAAGGTACGTTGATCGAGCCGCCCGTCACTAAGGTCGGCGAGTATTTCTTGTTCGACTGGCTGCCATTGGGAGAATTCTACGAAGCGATCGCATTGCTGATCAAAGTCGGTAGCCCACACGTTTGACGCAAACGCCAAGGGTATTAACAAGTACGTGAGTAGACGCAGCAACATAGCGTGGGTGGCTACCAATCGGTTACAGAGAGACTGACGGTGAAATCTAACCGGTAAGAAGCGACGGTACTGGCGATCGCGTAGAGATTTCGGGCGAACAGCGCGCCGGAGTGACCTTCGTAAAGATTGGTCGGGTTAGGATGGCGTTTCGATTTTCGCTAAAGACGAGTCACTCGTCGCTGGGAAGTTGGTGACCCATCTTATCGCGTTTTGTCTTTAGATAGTCCGCGTTGTGCTCGTTCATCGGCGGAGTGATCGGTACTTGATCCACTACTTCTAGCTCAAACCCCCCATAGATGAACGCGTCCGTTTTCTTGGGATTGTTTGTCATTAAGCGAACTCGCGTCAGGCCTAGATCCTTGAGGATTTGGATTCCAACACCGTAGTCCCGAGGGTCGGCTTTGTAGCCCAGTGCGAGGTTAGCTTGAACGGTGTCCATACCTTCATCCTGTAGCGCATACGCTTTGATTTTTTCGCTAAGCCCAATGCCTCGGCCTTCTTGTGGCAAATAAATCAGCGCACCGCATCCTTCTTGGCTGATCATATCCAAGGCCAGATTAAGTTGGTCTCCGCAGTCACATCGCAGCGAACTAATCAGATCTCCGGTGAAACACGACGAGTGCAAGCGAACTAGCGGCGCATCGCTTTTCGATAGGTCACCGTAAATCAATGCCACCGGCTCTTGCTCTTCGTAGGCCACGCCATATCCGATGAGTCGGAAGAGCCCACGCTTTGTCGGTAGGTCAGCCTCGCCAGTTCGATGAACCAATCGTTCGCTACGGCGGCGGTAGCGAATGAGTTGTTCGATCGTGATCATGACCAAATCGTATTGGTCGGCCAGTGCACTGAGTTCTTCGCGAGTAGCTCGATCTCCCGTGTCGTTCAGAATCTCGATCAGTACACCGATCGGTTCGTCAAAACCAGCCAAGCGAATGAGGTCAACCGAAGCTTCGGTATGCCCGGCGCGACGCAGTACGCCTCCCTCTTTCGCAATGATGGGATGCACATGGCCAGGTTTGACGAAGTTGTCACCTGTACATTTTGGATCCGCCAGAGCGTGGATCGTGCGGCAACGTTCTTCAGCGGTAATGCCAGTGCGTACGCTTTCGTGATCGACGGCAACGGTGAAGGCTGTACGAAATGCGGCGGTCGGGCCCGTTGAGGGTAGTGGTTCGAGTTGCAGTTGCTGAGCACGTTCTGGCAGCATTGGCACGCAGAGCATGCCGCGACCAGTGGCGACCATGAAGTTCACCATCTCTGGTGTGCACTTTTCCGCTGCGCAGATGAAATCGCCTTCGTTTTCGCGATCTTCGTCATCCAAAACGACCACGATTTTGCCGGCTGCTAAAGCTTGTATAGCCGCGTCTACTTGTGAAAAATCGTCGCTCAATTCAGAAACTCCTCGCCCCACGGCGAAAACGATGTCTACTCGGTTGTCGATGGCTGTCTATTATAGGGAGCAGAGAGCGAGGGATAGGTGAGCGAAATGTTTTGGTTTAGTTTGTTTTTCTTGCTGGCATGGTTCGTTGGTCCGTCGCCAGCCTTGGCTGACGACGAAATCCGAATCAAACGAAGCATTGCTTATACCGAGGAGAACAAGGGCGGCCGTTTGCTGGCGGACGTGTATCTCCCGTCGACGGATGAGCCACATCCTACGCTTTTGATGATCCATGGCGGCGCGTGGTTTTCAGGAAATAAAGCGAATGTCGCGTACCATGCTTCGTTTGCGGCCGAACACGGATACGCTGTTGTTGCGATCAACTACCGCTTGGCACCGAGGCACAAATTTCCCGCCCAGGTCGAAGACTGCCGAAAAGCTCTTACTTGGATCCATGAAAACGCGGACGAATATCAGTTCGACAAACAACGAATCGGCGTGTATGGCTATTCGGCCGGGGCTCACTTGGCGAGTTTAGTCGGTTTGAGTTCGAATAACTCCACAATTGAAGCCGATGCGGATGACGTTCCCAAGATCAGGGCGATCGTGGCTGGTGGCACGCCATGCGAGTTTTCGTGGATTCCCGACGAGTCCAAGGCGCTGGCCTATTGGTTGGGCGATTCGCGAGAAGCTGTTCCAAAAGCTTATGTTTCTGCGAGCCCCATCGAATTCGTGGATCGGAACGATCCGCCCGTGTTTCTCTTCCATGGAACGGCTGATCGCATTGTTCCTGTGTTAAGCCCAGAAAAACTAAAGCAGGAACTCGACGATGCGGAAATAAAAAACGAGTTACATTTAGTGGATGACGCGAGCCACATGGAAGCCTTCATCAACAAAACTGCGCGGAAGAAAGCGATACAGTTCTTAGATCAGTATTTGAGCCCCATGTCAGAACGAACTTCAGAGTAAACGTTCAGGCTGATCATTCGAGAACGAGACCGTCCATGTTGGAACAGGAAGAATACATCGAGCAGGCCTATTTCTTCCGCGTATTGGCGGAACGACTCGGCGAAAATGTGCCGATGCAGGAACTCTTCAGGCTACTTCGCGAAGAAGTGCTTTCGACGACGAAGTTGCCGATCGCGGTTGACTATATGTACGGCGAGTTGAAGCATTCCGGTTGCTTCGGGCCAGCGATGGCAAAATTGAGTCACTACTTTAGTCCGTACCAAACGTTCGTTATATCTGCGGCGGAAGAAGAGACGGGCCGCTTTGATATGCGAGTGGCGATTAACATCTTGCGTTTTCTGGCCGAGTTCCTTTCCAAGCAACCCACGCTGCAAGCTGTTTTTCTCTATCAGTTCGAGGTGCTGTGTCGGAACCGGCTGCGTTACGACCAGGGCTTAGACGCAATGTCAAAAGATCCTATCTATCCGGCAGACTGGCGAGATTGGATCACCACTACCAGGCGGCAGCTCGGTATCGTTGGTTTGGGCGAAATGATCTACGTTCGTAGCGAGCAATACATGCATCACCGGAGATCGCGTGAATCCGCAGATGTTCAGCCGGAGAAACCTATTCTGTTCGGTGAGAAGGAAGGCAAGATTGCGTTGGCGAATCGAAAACGAGATCCGTTGCTGCTGTTTGCTGCGCTCCAGCGGCATTTGGGTTATCCAACGGCACCGCGAATGGAAAAGGTCGAGAGGCCGCATGAAACGCTACCAATAATGATTCGGAGGATGGAGCGATTAGAACAACGAATAAAGCTACTCGAAGAAGAGCAGCAGGGCGGGATTGATATCACAAAGTTTTATAATCCCGGTTCGTCATCCGGGGGCCCTTCCGGTGCCAGCTGAAGCGGCAAGTTAGTGGGAAATTGAACGTTGAAAAAAAAACCTGCAAATCAATCGCCGTCGCAAGCTTTTGTGCTTTCATACAACCGAGACCAGGTGTATTATCAGCGAGCTTGGCAGGCTATTGTGCATGTCTAGTGCAGTCGATTTACTTCATGTCGCTTCACCTTTCTGTTCTCCTCTTTTTGAATAGGTTGCACACTCTCGGGGTGACCCCGACCATCGCTCAATCGAGTGTCCTACTGTTTCCTCTTCGCTTTTTTGAAGCTATGTGAAACTTGTCTGACACCCACAGAGCCAGTACTGTCGAGTCATCCGAGTAAGTCGAATTTGCTCCAATGTTCGTTTTTCCTGCTCGCAATGCAACGTCTTGCGAAACAACACCAAGCGTTCCTAGTAACAAGCTAAAAGCGGCATTCTGCTGTTCGCTCAAAATGGCTGGCATCCGAACGCCGAACAGCCGATATCAGAGTGCAAGCAATGTTGGCAGTTTGTTCAGAATTGCTTCGCAAAATGAGACAGTTGTCCCCGCTTGGGTGGCTAATAAGCCCCTCGGTATCCGATGTGGATCAAATACGCGGACACGCCGAATCAATTGGATTGCAAAAAGCGGTATTCCATCTGTTGCCCACTGCATGCAGTCCTTCAATAATCCTTTAACACACGCACTTTAAAAACGGCGATACTCATGTCGATGACGACTGAAACTCCACAGACCGCGAAAGACGTGGTCAGTCTTGAACAAGCAACCGTTCGTTTTGCAGGAGACTCCGGTGACGGGATGCAACTCGCGGGAACACAACTGACGAACACGTCAGCGCTGGCCGGAAACGACGTTGCCACGTTCCCAGACTTTCCGGCAGAAATTCGCGCACCACGTGGTACGCTCGCGGGTGTCAGCGGTTTCCAGATTCACTTCGCGTCCACCGACATCTTCACTCCTGGTGATACGGTCGACGCATTGGTCGCGATGAACCCGGCTGCTCTTCGGTCGAACCTCGCTGATTTGCGACCGGGTGGTACGTTAATTGTTGACGAAGCTTCGTTCACTGAAAAAGGTGTGGGGCAAGCGGGCTACGAAAAGAATCCACTGGAAGACGACAGTCTTGCTTCCTATCAGCTCATCAAAGTCGACATTACGAAACTAACGCGCAACTCGGTCGATGGTCTGGGACTTAGCCAAAAGCAGGCAGACCGATGCCGTAACTTTGTTGCGATGGGTCTCGTCTACTGGCTGTTCGGCCGCAGTCTCGATCCGACGCTCCGTTTCATCAATACAAAGTTCGCCACGAAGCCCGACATCATTAGCGCGAACACCAATGCGTTGAAAGCCGGTTGGAATTACGGAGAAACAACCGACGCGTTCGTAAGTAGCTTCAAAGTTGAAAAAGCTGATCTACCCGCGGGCAAGTACCGCAACATGATGGGCAATGAAGCATTGGCTTGGGGACTCGTCACTGCATCGAAACTCAGCGACAAGGATCTCTTCCTCGGCTCGTACCCCATCACGCCAGCCAGCGATATCCTGCACTACTTAGCTAACTTCAAGAACTTTGGCGTGCGGACCTTCCAAGCGGAAGATGAGATCGCCGCGATGACATCGACCGTGGGTGCTGCTTTTGGCGGTGCTATGGCGATCACTACTTCGAGCGGTCCTGGTATCGCACTGAAGGGTGAAGCAATGGGCTTGGGCGCGATTCTCGAGTTGCCCATGCTGATTATCAATATTCAGCGTGGTGGTCCGAGTACAGGATTGCCGACCAAGACCGAGCAAGCGGACTTGTATCAAGCCATGTTTGGCCGCAATGGCGAATGCCCGCTGCCAATCATTGCGGCGCGAAGCCCGTCGGACTGTTTTCAAATTGCCATCGACGCTTGGCGTATTGCAGTGAAGTACATGACACCTGTCATGATCCTCTCTGATGGTTACATCGCGAACGGTTCTGAGCCTTGGAAGATTGTTGACTTTGATTCGTTTGAGAAAATCAAAATCGATCACCCAACGGGGCCCAACGATGGCGACAAGTTCTTGCCCTATCTGCGAGACGAAAATCTTGCCAGACCGTGGGCAACGCCCGGGACGCCCGGTTTGATGCATCGCGTTGGTGGCTTGGAGAAACAGGATGGCACGGGCAACGTTAGCTACGATCCCGACAACCACCATTACATGTGCGTGACGCGACAGAAGAAAGTTGAGAAGGTCGCGGAGTCCATCGGAGACCAGGAAGTTACCGGTCCTTCGAACGGCGATGTTCTGGTGCTTAGCTGGGGCGGAACGTACGGATCGTGCTACACCGCAGTAAAACGATGCCAAAACGAAGGGCTTTCGGTTGCTCACGCTCACCTTCGCTGGATCAATCCATTCCCGAAGAACTTGGGCGAAGTTTTGAAGTCTTACAAGAAAGTGCTCATTCCCGAGCTGAACCTAGGTCAGCTTCGCACTCTGATTCGTTCAGAGTTCCTTGTCGATGCGATCGCGCTCAACAAGCTGAAGGGTAAGCCGTTTACCGTCGCGGAAGTGATGGAAAAAATCAAAGAAACCGCCAAAAGCTAGATTCGAAAGCTAACGGCAAACTCGTCTCCCACAAAAAACTAACCACTCAAAACAGAGTCAACCATGTCCACTGATCTGCCCGTCCTCGACGCAAAAGCTTTTGCAAGCGATCAAGATATCCGCTGGTGCCCCGGTTGCGGCGACTATTCGATCTTGGCGCAAATGAAGAAGGTCATGCCAACGCTGGGCCTTCCGCGTGAGAAGATCGCCTTCGTTTCTGGCATCGGTTGTTCGAGCCGATTCCCGTACTACATGAACACGTACGGTATCCACAGTATTCACGGCCGAGCACCCGCTGTGGCGACTGGACTTAAGGTTGTAAATCCCGAACTGATGGTTTGGGTTATCACAGGCGACGGTGACGGACTGAGCATCGGTGGAAACCACTTGATGCACGCGATTCGTCGAAATTTGGACATCAATATCGTGATGTTCAACAATCGCATCTATGGCCTCACCAAAGGTCAGTACTCTCCGACTTCGCCGCTTGGCAAGGTAACAAAGAGTACTCCGATGGGATCTGTTGATAATCCGTTGTATCCAGCTTCGATTGCTATCGGTTGCGAAGGTAGTTTTGTGGCTCGGTCAATCGACTCGAACATCAAACACCTCAGTGCGACCCTGAAACGAGCAGCTGAGCATCGTGGCACCGCCTTCATCGAGGTCTACCAAAACTGCAATATCTTCAATGATGGGGCATTCAGCTACGCAACCGACAAAGCAACCAAGGCAGATACTGTTCTGGAGCTCGAGCACGGCAAGCCAATGATCTTTGGCAAAGACCGGGACAAAGGTATTCGCCTCAACGGTATGGAACCAGAAGTCGTTCAGCTCGGTAAAGGAATCACCGAAGATGATTTGGTGTTCCACGATGAGAAAGCGTCTGAGCCTAGTTTGGCGTACATACTGAGTCGCATGCGATACCCTGACTTCCCAGAACCCATCGGAGTCTTCCGTGCCGTTGATCGACCGAAGTACGACGAAGAGCTTAACGGTCAGGTGGATCAGGCGGTTGCGGCAAAAGGTGCGGGCGACCTGAACACGCTTTTCAACTCAGGTGAAACGTGGACTGTTGAATAGAACGCTTTCGCCTTGTGCGAGTTTTGTTCTAGCTATGTTTTCGCTCCGTAAAAGATCACGCTGTTAGCCGTGAATAGCTGTCGTTTTGCGGATGCAGGGTCGGTTTTCACCTGCAATTCTTAGATTTGGGTCATCCCCAGGGCGCTACCGATCCGTAACTAACTTCGTTAGAATTCGCAGCGAAGCAAAGTTAAAGGATTCTGACCTTAGGTACGGAAAACACGACTGGACGGATTCGCGTGGTCGGCAAACCGATTTCATTGAAGCTTAGGAGCCAGGCATGGCACTCGTTGATTGGCTGAACGTGCGAATGTTCAACTTCGTTCATAAAAACAACCTCGTTTACAATACGTGTTGGGAAGACCCGCGGCTTGACCGAGTTGCCATGGATATTGGTCCTAAGGACAACGTCCTGGTCATCACCTCAGCCGGCTGCAACGCACTTGACTACGCACTAAACAATCCTAACGCTGTGCACGCGGTCGACATGAACCCGCGACAAAATGCGTTGCTCGAGCTGAAGATGGCTGGCATCCGCAACCTCGAGTTCGAAGATTTCTTTGGCTTGTTCGGTCGTGGGAGTCACGACCATGCGAGCAAGCTTTACACGATGGCTTTGCGATCTTCGCTTTCGCCGTGGGCTCAGGCTTACTGGGACAAGAGAATCAAACTGTTTGATCGCAGTAAGTCTTTCTACTTCTTTGGAACGTCTGGTCGATTCGCACGCTTTATTAATTTCTATGTTGATCGAATCGTAAAAGTACGACCTTGGATTAACGAGCTACTGTCAGCGAAGGACGTGGATGTCCAGCGTGATATCTATGACGGTGAAATTCGAGACAAGTTTTGGACGAAGCCGCTCAACTTCGCGATGGGAAGAAACGCGACGTTATCGATGCTTGGTGTTCCTCGTGCTCAACGTCAGCAAGTCGACATGCACTACGAAGGTGGCATTGTTCAATTCGTGCAAGACTCGGTTGAATCGGTCTTTGCGAAACTTCCGATTGCCGACAACTATTTTTGGAGAGTCTATCTCACGGGCGAGTACACCGACGATTGTTGCCCCGAGTATCTCAAGCCGGACAATTTCCAATTGCTGAAGAACGGTCTTGTCGATCGGGTTCAGACCCATACGGATTCGGTAGAAGGCTTCCTTCGAAAGAATGATGTCCAGATCTCGCGATTCGTTCTGCTAGATCACATGGACTGGCTATCAACACAGTTCTATCCGCTACTCGAGTCAGAGTGGCAAGCCATCCTTTTGCGTGCGACTCCTGATGCACGTGTGCTTTGGCGAAGTGGCGGCTTGAAGACAGACTTTGTTGATAGAGTGAACGTACGCTTAAACGGACAAAACCGTGAGCTTGGCGAAGTCTTGAACTACAACAAAGAACTCGCGGCCGAGCTGCACGAACTCGATCGTGTGCATACGTACGGAAGCTTCTACATCGCGGACTTGGCGGCGTAACTACGACATGGCACTTCTTGCTGATTTGCGTGTGTTGTATCACCTCGTACTGAAACCAGTTCGAGGTGATAGTCATGCGGACCGCATGGAGAGTTTCTATAGCGGACAGGCGGGAGCGTACGACGACTTTCGCAAACGTCTGCTCCAAGGAAGACGGGAACTCTACGATCAGATTGAGATTCCAGATGGAGGTGTCTGGGTCGAAATGGGTGGCGGGACCGGCTCCAATTTGGAGTACCTCGGTGATCGTATCCATAAGTTATCAAAGGTCTTCGTTGTTGATCTATCGGAGTCGCTGCTAGATGTCGCGAGCAAGCGCGCCGAAGAGCGAGGTTGGACGAACGTCGAAGCAGTCGCCGCTGATGCCACAACTTGGCAAGCCGAAGGTGGCGCGGATGTTGTTACCTTTTCGTATTCGCTGACGATGATTCCGGACTGGTTTGGAGCGATCGAAAACGCGAAGCGAATGCTCAAAGCAGATGGGAAGCTTGGCGTCGTAGATTTCTATGTGTCACGCAAATTCCCTGCTGAAACACACACTCGCCACAACTGGTTTACGCGAAATTTCTGGCCCATGTGGTTTAGCAATGACAACGTCTTTCCGTCGGCCGACCATGTGCCCTTTCTGACGCGGAATTTCGAAACTGAGCGATTCACCGAACACCGGGCCAAGGTGCCGTACATCCCGCTCATTCGAGTGCCTTACTACAACTTCGTCGGCAAACCGAAATCGGCTTGACGAATATCATTGCTGGCTCAGGCCATCCCACGGAAGTGCCCGTAGTCCAACGCTTAGTCGCTGCATACACTACAGGTATGTCACTCGAGCAAGACCAACAGCAGCGAATTCAGGATCACTACGAAGATCCGTATCACCGTGGGCGATGCGTACGTCCAACGCACTACGCGGAGACTCGAAACGAACAGTGCGGCGACGTTATTGCGATTGAGATGCGTGTTGTCGACGATCAAATCAATGAGATTTGGTTTGAAGGCGAAGGTTGCAAACTAAGCCAAGCTACGGTTTCGATGTTGTGCGAACAACTGGAAGAGAAAACGGTCGGTGATGTGATCGACATGAAACCTGATGACGCTTTTCAGTTGCTGAATCTAAGTGTTGGTTCTGGTCAGCAAGAGTGCTGTCGCCTTGGTTTGTCTGGGATTCAGGCCGCACTGAATACTCCAATCGATGATGACATGCACGACCCGACGTTCACCAACCCTAACTTGGGAGACGAGTGTTGAACGCGATTGAGGATCTGATCGAAGAGTTTGCGGACTATGATGAACGCGAGGCATGCGAAGCACTGGACGAATTGGGACGTCAGATCCCAAAGATTCCAGAGTCTGTCTACGACGAGAGTAATCTCGTACCGGGCTGCCAAAGTCGCGTTTGGGTCGAAAATCATCTACGCGAAAACAAGACGGTTGAAATCCAAGCCGACAGCGATGCGTTCGTCGTCAAAGGTCTGATTTACATCGTCCTCGAGATGTATCGCGATGCGACGCCAAAGAAGATTCTCGATACGGACTACGTGCAAATCTTTGATCGTTTGGGTGTTGGGAAACTAATCCTTCCGCAACGCAAGAACGGGCTCTACTCGCTCGTGAAAACGATTCGGCATTTCTGTGCGCAATCGCTGGGGGAAGAAGTTGTTGAGTCGCTAAACCATGTTGCTGTACCGGTTTTCCCGAAACCGTCTCGGGGTATTGAGGGCGTTGCGAAAGAGTTTCCAGTTTTGCAGCGAGCGTTGCCGACTGGTGGCTTACCTGTGTTCCTGGACAGTGGCGCTTCGGCACAAAAACCGAAATGCATGATCGACAAAATGATCGAGGTGCAGAACGAATACTACGCGAATGCTTTTCGTGGCAAGTATTACTTCGGTCAGAGGATTGATGACGAGATTGAAGCCACGCGCAGCAAAGTCGCCAGTCTGATCGGTGCGGATCGAACGGACGAAGTCGTCTTCACGAGCGGCACTACGATGTCGGTTAACCTCGTCGCTCAGGCATGGGGACGTACGTTCTTGAATCCTGGCGACGAAGTTGTAATCACGGAAATGGAACATCACGCTAACTTTGTGCCGTGGCAAGTGGTCGCCAAAGAACGCGGTTGCGAATTGAAGATCATTCCGATTAACGACCAATGTCAGCTTGATTTGGAAGCCCTAGAGTCGATGATCAACGACCGCACTGCAATCGTTGCTGTTAGCAGCATGTCGAATGTGTTAGGGACTATTAATCCTATCCAACAGATCGTGTCCAAAGCACACGCACATGGCGCGTTGGTGTTCGTCGATGCCGCTCAGAGTATTCCGCACGCTCGGACGAAGGTGGCGGATCTAGACGTCGATTTTCTTTCGTTTTCCGGTCACAAGCTCTACGGACCCGCTGGCGTTGGCGTGTTGTACGGCAAGCACTCGCTGCTTTCAGGTATGAATCCGTTCATGTATGGCGGACACATGATAGAAACTGTTGGTCGCGAAGAATCGACATTTGCGGAACCGCCTGCCAAGTTCGAAGCGGGAACACCACCAATCGTGCCAATCATCGGTTTGGGAGCCGCAATCGATTTCGTAGCGTCCATCGGCTACGAAGCGATTCATGAACATGAACGAGAGCTTTTGGCGTACGCACATGATCGACTGAGCGAAATACCCGGACTCACGATCTACGGTCCCGATCAGCAGAACAAAGGGGCCATCGTCAGTTTCACGATTGACGGCATCTCAACGGAAGATCTTGCAATGAAGCTTGACGACCACGGCGTATTTACGCGGCACGGTCACCACTGTGCAATGGTTTTACATGAGCGGTTGGGAATTCCGGCTACTACGCGCGCAAGTTTTGGACTGTACAACACCCCGGAAGATATCAATGCACTTGTCGCGGCCATTAAATCCGCGCAAGAAACAATCTCTCGCTGATACTATCGAGCACGCCACAAAACGTGGTCATCGATGCCCAACTTCTTCTGTGCGGGTTCGATCTGCTTTTTGAAACGCTTGGCATCGACGGGATAGCCAGCCGTTGGCTTGAGGTCTTCCACTTGTGATCCCCAGTAGTCGTTGAATGCTCGCATCGCAAGTTCTCGCAGGTACTTCGAGACCATCGACGCGAGTGCGGATGGCAGAAAACTCTCGTCCGCTTTCGCGCGGAATACGATTTCTCTGCGGCGGTTTCCAGATCCTAAGTGGTAGACGCTTTCGCTTCGTCCTTCCGCACGCACCATCGCCAGGGAATCTGGAAAGATCTCATTCAGAAGCGGCCCGTATTTGTTACGCCCGCCGTGTTTGTCGCAAAGGATATACGTTGGTTCATCCTCGGGGATCTTTTCTAAGACGGATCGAACGAGTTGCAACGTCGTCTGTGATAGTGTGGATGCCTTGTTTCCGTATTGTTCGCACAGCTTGTTGAACGTTGGCGGAAAGACGACGCGGCTTTTGATCTGCGTTGGAATACACTTTGCAGATTCGCATGCGGACAATAATCGATCCGCGCGTTTCTTGACTTCTCGGGCTGGCAGTTCGACGGGAAGTCGGTCGTCGAAATCGCGATACCAGGGCAGATCCGAGATGCACTTCGAGTCCTCACGCGCGAGGTCTTTCCAGATCTTCTTCCATGTACGTGGTTTCTTTTTCACTGCCGCAAGACAAGTAAACACACCTTGCTCAAGCCCGGCCAAACCTTTGCCGGGTTTGTAGAGTTCTTTGGAGTCGCCGATCGCTACGTCGTTTTCGGATTCTTCGTCAGCAGGCTTGCGTACAGCGTCGCTGAGACGCGAGAAAAGGTCGGTGTGTTTGACCGAATCGACTCGCCAGACCGTGGCTGAAACAACCAGCGGACCTAGATTCGGTCCGTATCCAGCTTCGTCAGTTCCTATTAAGTATGGCATTGAGGCTCTTCCCTGACTTCGTCCTCGGTACATTTGTTGAGAACGAGATGAGCGTAATCGATACGGTCAGACTTGGCGAGTAGCTATAATCTGGCCATGAAAAATGCGTTTGCTATTGCTGCTCATCCCGATGACATTGAATTCCTAATGTCGGGAACACTGATGTTGCTCGCGGAAGCCGGTTACGAGATTCACTATTGGAATCTCGCGAATGGTTGTTGTGGTACAACTCAATATCCGACTGAAGAAATCGCGGCTATTCGGCGCAAAGAAGCGATTGCTGCAACGGAGAGTGTCGGGGCAACATTCCACGAGAGTATCTGTAACGACCTGGAGATTTTCTACGACAAACCGACGCTCGCAAAGGTTGCATCGGTGATTCGCGAAGTTTCGCCAGAAATCGTCTTGACCCATTCGCCCGTCGACTATTTTGAAGACCATACCAATACGTGCAGGCTTGTCGTATCCGCCACGTTCAGTCGAGGCATGCCGAATTTTCCTGTCGACCCACCTCGGGCGGCGATCGAACAGAAGGCAACCATCTATCATGCTCAACCATATTCCCATCATGATCCGTTGGGCAAGCTTGTCGTTCCGGAGCAGTTTGTCGATGTGTCGGGGCTAATCGAAAGAAAAGTCGCCATGCTTGCCAAGCATGAATCACAGAAGAAGTGGCTGGATGAGAGCCAGGGGCTCGAGTCCTATCTGCAAACGTTACGAAACTTGGATGCTGAGGCTGGAGAAATGTCGGGGCGATTCACACATGCTGAAGGCTGGCGAAAGCATCTTCACTTGGGTTTTTGCGATAGAGATGACGATCCGTTGGCTGAAGCATTGGGTGAAAATCTGTACTCGACAGCGGATGCCACCTAGTTTGCCCCGTTGCGTACGAGACCGAAATTCGCCACGATCCACGACTCACTTCATCGACAAATCGTGAACCCATGCAGCCGCTAGAAGCACTTCAACAAGTTTTCGGTCATGCCGAATTCCGCGCCACCCAATCGCAGATCATCGATCGCGTACTTTCGGACAAACATGCGCTCGTCATCATGCCAACGGGGATGGGCAAGTCGCTTTGCTACCAGATCCCCGCGGTTGTGGACTGGCCGGGGCGTGAGGCAAACGAAAATGATCTGGTGCTTGTACTCTCTCCGTTGATCGCTTTGATGAAAGACCAGGTGGACGCGCTCGTACGCAAAGGCGTTGACGCAGCGTTTATCAACTCGTCGCTGTATCGGGAGGAAAGAATCCGGCGCTACGAAAGCGTCGCTGAAGGAAAATACGATCTGCTTTACGTTACGCCGGAGCGATTTCGTAAGCCAGATTTTCTGGAGGTTCTAGCAAAGCGTACGATCCGGTTGCTGGTGGTGGATGAAGCTCACTGCATTAGCGAATGGGGCCACGACTTTCGGCCTGATTACACTCGACTTGCTGAATTTCGTGAGCAGTTGGGTAACCCAACGACGATTGCGTTGACTGCGACCGCAACGCCGGACGTGCAAAAAGATATCGTTCGACAACTCGGACTAGAGCCGGACGATATCGAACTCTTTCACGAAGGCATTAATCGACCGAATCTTGAGTTGATCGTGCATGAGGTTTACTCACCCGACGAGAAGTACGAACACATCAACCGAGTGATCGAGGATCCGCTGGTTCGATCTGGTTCGGCCATTATTTACTTCACGCTGATTCGAACGTTGATGGAATATAGTGATCGTTTGCGAGAAGATCGCATTCACCATGTCGTCTATCATGGTGACTTAGATCGAAATCGACGTCGAAAAATCCAAGAGGATTTCATGGAAGGTCGTTCGCCGCTAGTGTTGGCAACGAACGCCTTTGGCATGGGGATCGACAAGCCCAACATTCGGCTGGTGATGCACGCCGATCTTCCGGGCTCAATGGAAGCCTACTACCAAGAGATTGGCCGCGCGGGACGCGATGGAAAACCGAGTCGGTGCGAGTTGATCTACGATCAACGAGATCTGGCGACACAAATGGAATTCATGCAATGGAGCAATCCCGACGCTGATTTTTACTACCGAGTTTACGACATGCTCACTTCGGAAATCGAGCAAGTTCGCGCTTTCGGAATCGACTACCTTCGCGAGCGGCTTCATGCGAAGGACAAGCATGACCATCGGTTGGAGACGGCACTGTCGATGATGGACCGCCACAACGTTTTGGAAAATGTGCGGGATCTATCGCAGGTTAACGTTTTGTCGGCGTTGCCGGATGCGCTCCAGGACCAAGACAGACTGACCCGAAAACTCAGAGCTGGGCAGGAGAAACTGCTGGCACTAGTCGAATATGTTCGAGACGAGGGAGATCGCGTCGCTTATCTGCATCAATATTTTGGCTTGCCATATAGCTCAGATTGATGGGATTCGGTGCGAACAAACGAAAGTGTCAAGCGTTTCTGTCGGTTCAGGTAGTTGGCCCGACTCCAATGAAGTTATTTGCCATGTTTGCCAAGCGGCTATTTCCGTGGGGAAAACAGCCCGCTAGCACCAACAGAGGTAGATTCTTCACCCAGCTGTTAAGACATTTACGTTTTGGTTTTCGTTCGAGTGTTTTGATATGCAAAAACACGCACTCTTCCGTAAAATCTCCGCAGGTCGGATACCGCTACACATTGAAAACTGAGGACTCCATGCGTTTCACTACAGCTTCTGCCATTCTTTCCGCTGTTGTCGTCCTAGGTGGTTGTGGAAAGTCAGGTACTCAGGCCAACAACGAAGTGCCCGCAACAACTCAGGACACTCAGCAGCAGGTCGTTGAAGCAACGGGTCCGATCGACACAGGACTCGAGCCGCACGCGAACTATCCGGTTCCCGATTGGGCTCCAGATCAGTTGGTGAACTACATCAATCAACTCGTGACTGCCGAGCCCCAAGGCGAGAATGACGACGAGTACATTGCTGATCAAGTACAACGTGCTCGTTCGCGTTTGATTGCTGCTGATCGCATCATTCTTTCAAAAGGCACGTCGGCGGAATTGATGGAAGCTGGCGTCAAGGCAAAACTGGATGCATTGCGAATGCTGGCTCTTTTGGATTCCAAAGGTTTGGGCGTTCACTTCGCGCCGTTCGTTGAAGCGCTCGCTGATGGTGACTCTCCAAAGTTTGCTCGGATGGGGCAGATCAATAACTTTTGGTTTGAAGTAGACAAACTTGTCTATGAACAAACCGAAAACTCGGACGACCTCATGGCTGAATTGAAAGAGCTGTTGGCAGACGAAGAGGCTGGTGAAGCGGAATTTCTAGCAGCACAAGATGCTAGTTTTGTGATGAACGACCGTGGCTACGCTGGCCAAGCTACAAAGGCGTTGAAGTTGATTGGTGAGCGTTTCCAGGATCACGAAGAGCTTGGAAAAGAAGCCAAGGATCTGCTCGAAAAGACAGCCTTCCGTGAGAAAGTCATCGCAGCGATGGATGGTGGTCGACCAGAAATCAAAGATCTTTTTGTTAGCATCGCCGAACTCTTGAAGAACAAAGAAAAGCTGAACGTCGAAACACTCGACAACACACTGAACGCCGCGCAAGTGCTGGAATTCAACGGTCACTTCGAGGAGGCCAGCCGAGTGTTCGCTGCAATCAAGAAGGCATACAAAACATCGGATGACGATCGACTCGCGAAGCAAGCGAAGCTGTCCGTCCAATTCGCCGAAAAGCGACTTGGAATGGTCGGCGAAGAAGTCGACTTGGAAGGCAACTACATCGACGGCACCGACTTTAGTTGGAGCAAGTTCAAAGGTAAGGTCGTACTCGTCGATTTTTGGGCAAGCACCTCGACGCCATGGGTCTCGTCGCTGCCGAGTCTTAAGTCCGCATACGATCGTTTTCATAGCGATGGTTTTGAGGTGCTTGGGATTAACGTCGATCGTGATCGTCAACGGGCCTACGAATACATTCGTGGGGAACGATTACCTTGGCCGACAATTGTCGATGAGGTTTCCAATGGTCTCGATGGCAACCCGAATGCTATTCGATACGGCATCCGCGCCGTACCGTTTGTCATGCTGGTAGGCCGAGATGGAAAGGTCGTAGATATTCATGTCCGTGGTCCAGAGCTGACAAAACGTATCGAAGAGTTGTTGTCGGAGCCAACCAGTCAGAATGCTCGCAAGGACCGATCGGTTCGTAAGTAGCGGTCTCACATGGACGAGATAGGAAACGGCTAGCGCACTCGCAACGGGCACGGAATGGAAACCTCCCTCCATCAGCGTATGAAGCGGATGTATGCACCTGACGAGTGCCAAATCGAGCAACGAGTCGGGCGATATATCATCGATGCTATTCGCGGTGACGAATTGATCGAGGTTCAGTTTTCTTCGCTGTCAGCCATTAATCGCAAGATCGAAGAACTTCTGAAGGATCACAAAGTTCGTGTTGTGAAGCCGCTGGTGATGCGAAAGCAACTCGTACGTTGTTCCGCTAAGGGCGAAGATCCCGTTAGGCGAAGAAAGAGTCCTAAGCGCGGTCAGGTCCTGGATATCTTCGACGAGTTGATTTACTTCACCAGGGTCTTTCCTCATCGAAATTTGGTGTTGGAAGTACCTCTGATCAACATCGAAGAATGGTCCTACCCGACACCGAAAACGAAAAAACGACGACGTCGACCGCCGAAGAAGTACACGGTTGAAGATCAAAAGTTGGTGGATGTTGTCGAAACGCTTGAATTCAAGAACGCACGTGATTTGTTGAAACTGATTCCGGGTAAGCTGCCCGCGACATTTGATACCGCGGATTTGGCGACGGCGCTTGATCAGCCGCGTGGCGTTGCTCAAAAAGTTGCCTATTGCTTGCGGCATATGAAGGCGATCACCGAGACAGGAAAGAAAGGGAATGCCATACTGTACAGGCTTGCCCGTCCTACCCGTCGAAAAAAACGCCGCCGCAAACGAGTCGCCTAAATGGCCCCCAACGATTTTCGCCCAGCCGATTCTATTAAGGCTGTCATCTTTGATTCCGACGGCACGCTCGTCGATAGCGAACCTATCAGCCTAAAGGTTCTCGTCGAATTGATTGCCGAACGAGGCTTGCAGATTCCACACGAAGAGGCCGTCGCGAAATGGTCTGGCTGTGACCTCGCCGACGTGTTCGTCGAAATCGAATCCAGATTGCAGAGCAAACTACCCGACAACTTCCTCGACATATTTCGCGAACATCAGCTGGCGCGGCTTCGCGCCGAAGTTCAACCGATCTCCGGCGCAAAAGAGTTGTTGGAGTCATTGACGTTGCCTTTTTGCGTTGCATCCAATGCACCACAAAACAAAGTCAGACTTTGCTTGGAGGCGACGGGGCTTTTACCATTCGTGAAATCGGATTGTATCTTCAGCGCTTACGACATCAACGTATGGAAACCACGGCCAGATTTGTTTCTGCACGCCGCCAAACAATTGGGTTTCGAGCCTGGTGAGTGCGCGGTCGTAGAAGACAGTGGAGTTGGTGTCGAAGCAGGCGTCGCGGCCGGCATGCAGGTGTATGCGTACGATCCACATGCAGAGTTAGACGTGTCGGACAACGTCGTCAAAATTTGTGACCTCTCGGAATTGCTTCCGTTGTTTGCACGCTAGGTTGAGTATTTCGTTTCGTTGTTGCAGGTCCCTTCTGGCGAACGATCGTACGTATCGTGTCTATCCGGCAGGAAAGAGCTGGGCCGTCAACAAAAAAGGCCCGCTTGAAAGCGGGCCTTTGAGGGTTTGAATCGGATTCGACTAAGCCGTCTTTGCTGCTTTAGACTTTGCTTCACGCAATCCGCGGCTCAAGATATCTCGCAGCATAGGCGAATAATCTTCGTATTTCGACTGATCCGGTGCTCCTGGAGCGTACTGATAGATCGCGTCACGTGGCTTCTTTCCAAGCGAAATCAAAGTCGAAGAAACAGTTCCTCGATCTTTGTCGCGGACGACCATACTTGGGCGACCTGGTGGGCTTGGTGCTCGAGCGAACACTTTACTGGCAACCGCTAAGAACTTTACTGGCGAGTCTAGCGTTTGTAGTGTGAGCAATCGTTTTGCGAGTTGAACGCGCTCATCCCGAGGATCGTTAACGTCCCCGTTCGAGATGATATTGAGTCCCTCGTGGAGCTCTACTGCTTCGAGCTCATCACCACCGTGAACGACCCATGCACTCTCGGAGTCGACGCATACATAGCTGCACCCGTCGTACTTGCCCGAAGCAATCTCGTCCATCGCTCGGTCTCGAGCGTTTAGAGCGGACTCGGACTTTAACAGCTCACGAGTGAGCACGCCTCTCGAACGAGTAGGATAGGTGGGCTGCGATCGTCGGCGATTACAAACGCCGACGAACATCCCGTTTTGGTTAACGCCCAGCCAGCTACCGCCGGCCTGCGAATCGATTCCACAAAGCACGCGAGGTTTGCCCGATTGAATACTCGGCGGCAAAGTCGGTCGCTCGTAGAACTCTTCGCGGTTAGCAGCTACTAGAACAGGAGATTCAGGTACCAGCTGATACTGGATTGCCAATAAACACATATGATTTAAATACTTACGAAGATCCTTGGAGGTCTGGTGGGCAACCTTGCCCGGTCCCAAAATGTACTGGCATCAACCTTACCTAAACACCCCTTATTGGGGGGTGTAGGCAAATAAAACCTTCACTTCGCCGGGCCAAAGTTCGAATCCTTCGGCCTAGGTTGTTTGGGCAAAGAGACGAATGGGTCTCGTGAGCGTGCACAACAGAAGCTTTGAACCTTCACAGCTACAGATGAGTCTTTATCGGTGGTAATGCATCGGAAAACGATACGGTAGTCCGGCAGTAATCACGACGAGGCATTGTTCTCAACCAGGCATGCTAGGGCAAGCTTCTTCCTCAAAAAGGCGGTCACTTTCACAAACAACGCATCATTTCTATGGGCATTTCGTCAACCAGCTGGGACATGTGCCCGCTTTTGATTGAACGGTATTCAGGACATTTAACACCTTGTCTGGGCCTTTGCATCGCAATAAATCGAATTGTGTCGATTCTACCGACGTGCGAACGTGTAGATTGCCTCGCTGCGACTCAGTCATCTGCCAAAAGACTTCATGATTACGGTATAACTCGATTTAGTTTTCCGGTTCACCTTCGGCGTAATTCATGAGTTCTACGGCATCTAATCCGTCCATTCATACGCAGGATCGAAATCCCCGAATTCGAACGCTCGATGGGATTCGTATTTTGTCGACCGGAGGCTTCGTTCCCGACAACGCTGTTCGAAATGAAGACTTAGACGCGCTGGGTTACGACGCTGATTGGATCTTGCAAAGAACTGGTATTCGCGAGCGACGTCATGCCCCAACCGATATGGCGACCAGCGACATGGCAGTCGAGGCCGCGAGAGAGTGCATCGATCGAATTGATGCGAAGTCGGAAGAAATTGATCTGTTGATCGTGGCGACAATGACGCCAGACGTACCGATCCCTTCGACGGCTTGCATTGTGCAAGAGAAATTAGGCATCGATGCGCCAGCGATGGACTTGAATGCGGCGTGTGCTGGTTTTGTCTATGGCTTGGTCACGGGAATGCAGTTCGTGAAGTCCGGGGCTAGCCAACTCGCATTAGTTGTCGGTGCGGATAAGAACTCGTTGATCGTCAATCCTGAGAATAAAAAGACCTTTCCATTATTTGGTGACGGTGCCGGCGCTGTGCTGATTGGGAGCCGAGCGGATGGCGAAGGAACAACAACGTACACCTTGGGTGCGGACGGAACAGGGAAGGATCTGCTTTGCTTGCCAGCAGGCGGTTCACGACAGCCTATGACACACGAGCTGATCGGTACCGACGAACAGTTTCTGCAGATGGACGGGCGAAGTGTTTTCAAATGGGCTGTACGAATGCTTTCGGAAACGATTCGCAACGTAACGGAGCACGCGAATCTCACTATCGACGACCTAGATCACATCGTTCTCCATCAAGCAAACCTACGGATCATTGATGCCGCTGCGGATGATTTGGGCATACCTCGCGAGAAACTGGTCATCAATCTTGATCGATTCGGAAACACTTCGGCTGCGAGTATTCCGCTTGGGCTGAATCAAGCCGCTAACGACGGACGCCTGAAAGATGGCGACCGCGTACTTGTTTGCGGTTTTGGAGCAGGGCTAACTTGGGGCACTGCAATTCTTCAGTGGTAGTTTTGCGTCTGGCGAAGCTAGGCTTACAGCAAACTATCCAACTGTGAAACTAAGTCACCAAGCTTCTTCATGGCCGCTTCGATGGGCTCAGGCTTTTCAAGGTCTACGCCCGCACCGCGAAGCAAGTCGAGTGGGTACTGGCTCGAGCCACCTTTGAGAAATCCGAGGTATTCCTCGAGTTCCTGTTTTCCGCCACCAAGTACTCGTTCGCTGAGTGCAATCGCGGCAGACAATCCAGTGGCATACTTGTAGACGTAGAACGCACGATAGAAATGCGGAATCCGTAGGCACTCAAGCGAGAGTTGTTCGTCAATCGCGAATTCTGGCCCAAAGTAATCTTCCAGCAGCTTGCGATAGGTTTCCTTCAATCCGTCGACGGTTAACGGTTCGCCCGACTCGACCATGTCGTGAATGATCATCTCGAATTCCGCAAACATCGTCTGCCGAACGATCGTGGCTCGGATGTCGTCGATCTCGTTGTTGATCAAGTAAGCTCGCTCGCGATCGTCAGACGCGTTCTTGAGCAAGTGCTTGGTTAGCAACTGTTCATTGAAAGTACTTGCAACTTCTGCGACGAAGATCGTGTAGTCGTGATACTCGTAAGGTTGATTCGATACCGAAAAGTGCGTGTGCATCGAATGGCCGGCCTCATGCGTCAGCGTGAACAGATCTCGCAAGACCGACGGTTTATAGTTCATCATGATGTACGGATCGCCATCGTATGTGCCGTAGCTGAAGGCGCCACTTTGCTTGCCTTCGTTTGGATAGCGGTCACACCATCGACCGGAAAGTCCTTGCTTCAGTACGTTCCCGTACTCGCTGCCCAACGGAGCAAGTGAATCGATGACGACATCCACTGCCGCATCCCACTCGTGATGTTTTTCGATGTCACTCAGGATCGGAACGTACGTGTCGTAGTGATGGATCTCATCTAGATTCATTTTGCGACGACGAAGATCGTAAAAGCTGTGCACCGTCGGTAAGTGGTTGCGAACGGTTGCGATCAGGTTCTCGTAAACTGACTTTGGTACTTTGTCAGCGTAGAGTGCTGACTGTAGGCAGCTCTCGTATCCGCGTGCTCTTGCGTAGTAGACGTCCTTTTGTACGGAACCTTGGAGCGTTGCTGCGAAAGCATTTTCGTGGGCGGTGAACTGTTCGTAGAACTGCTCGAATGCTTTTTTGCGAACGCTACGTTCCGGTGATTGAAGAAATTGGCTAAGCGTTGACTGTGAGAGCTCAATTTTCTCACCCTTCTCGTTTTCGACGAATCCGAACTTGAGATCCGCATCGAGCAACTGGCGAAAGATCCGTCCTGCGGCGCCGGCCATCTCGCCTTGCATCGCGAGCAGCTGTTCTTCGCGATCGTTAAGCGTATGTTTCTTATATCGAAGCAGTCTTTCGACAAGTAATCGATAGGGTTCGATTGCTGGATCGTCCATGAAGGTCGTGATCTTGTCGTCGTCGATCGCGAGGATTTCTGGTCGAATGAAACTTGCCGCTTCGCCCGCTCGTGTTGCAATATTTTGAAAGCGACCCATCATCCGTTGATAGTTGCTGTCGGTCTGGTTTTCGGTCGTTTTCAGATAGGCATAGTTGCCCAGTCGGTCGCCCAAGCGATCTGTTTCGCTATCGTATTTCAAGCACGCGGCGAGTTCTTCCGCGCTGTCGCCGAGTTTACCTTTGTATTGTTCGAAGCCGGGCAAACGGTTTTCAAAATCGGTAAGAGCTGTTTCCCACGCATCGTCGTTGGGGAAAAGTTTCGACAGATCCCAAGTATCTTCTGGTTTGACTTCGGAGCGTGACGGCAGGCTGATGACGGTACTCATATTTACCTCTTTTCGGTTCTTTTCAAACCGATTATGCAAAGACGATGATTCGTAGCAAGACTGAGCCTGCAGCTCGTCGCTTCCTTCACGACAATCCTGTACATTGTTCGCTGACTTATTTTGTGATCTTTTTCATTTGGAGTACTCACCATGTCCGCTGATTCGCGACTTGCCGAACTGGGAATCGAACTTCCGCCCGCGCCAAAGCCGGTTGGAGTGTACAAGCCAGCACTGGTGGTGGGCGACATGGTTTACTTGTCGGGGCACGGTCCGTTGAAGTCCGATGGTACATTGATCTTTGGACGCGTGGGTGCCGACATGGATCAACAAGCGGGCTACGACGCGGCGCGGCAAACAGGGCTAGCCATGTTGGCGACGCTCAAAAGTCATCTGGGCAGCCTCGACAAAATCGAGCGGGTGGTAAAAGTGCTGGGCCTTGTTCGATGTACTCCCGAATTCGATCAGCAGCCAGCAGTGATTAATGGTTGCAGTGAACTCTTCCGAGATGTCTTTGGTGAAGACGAGGGCGTAGCGTGTCGCAGTGCGTTGGGCACGAATGCACTGCCTGGTGGGATTGCTGTCGAAATCGAAGCCATCTTCCAAGTGAAGTCCTGATAAGATTCTGCGACGTGTCAGGTGCTTACCGTCGGCCTGATGGTTGACATAGCGTCCACCTCGCTAGCGGCGAACTTAATCGGCCATAATGGCTGAATTTGGAACTTCCTGTTGACTGTTGGACCTTAAAAGGGAATCCTATGCGTGGTCCTCGGTCGCTTTTGCCGAGTTCCACGTTTATCCGCCGCATTGATGGTGAGGCTCAAGCAGTCGCCCATCGCCGGAACTGGCTGGTGCCTACATCTAGGCCAGGTTCGATTGTCGGAGCAGCTTTTTGAGTTCGGCAATGAATCGACCGCATGGCTTTGCCTTGGTCGTCGCGACGGAACGATCTTCGTCGGAGACACGCTCGTCATCGCGTGTTAGAGATTACTGTGAGGTACGTTCCGCTTCACTCGACTAACGCCAAGCAACATTGGGGTGCGATCATCGCAAAGAATCAAAACACATTCGCGAAGAAGCAACGAGAGATGGAAAAAAAGCGAAAAGCGGAGGACAAAAGAAATCGCCGCAAAGAAAAGAAAGCTGCAGAAGCCTACGCCGCAGCGAATCCGCCCGTTGAAGAAGTAGTGGAAGACGGCGAACAAGCGGACGGCGATGTCGCCGAAGAGTAGTTTCAAAAAACGATTGGACTTTGTTTTTGGTCCTGACCTTCCGTCTCGCCCACGCGTCGCGCTTTGATGCGAACGTAGGGCGGAACGAATTGGCTTCGATGCGCAAACGAATTACGTGACGCATCATTTTTTGCATGCAGTGGTTCGGATAGGTCTTCTACGACGAAACCCGATTGGCACATGTTGCCGATCAACTGCTCCCATCGATGCAGGAACTCAAGTGTTCCTTCTTCGCGATGCAAACTTCCCACCACCGGCGGCAATGGATCTTCATGGTAATACGGGGTGGTTATTTCGTAGCCGCTAGTCGTTGCTTCCGTTGCTGATTGCAAACTGGTCGGTTGCTTATGTTGGCTTACGTAAATGCCACCAACGCGTGTTGCTCGCGCGACTTGTTGATAAGTCAATCGAATGTCGGGCAGGTAACAAGTGCTTACCGGCTGAATGACCAGATCGAACTCGCCTGGTTTGAACATTGATAGGTCGTCCATGCTGGTCTGTACCGTACGCAAATCGATACCTCGCTCGGCCGCTACTTCACGATCGAGCTCTAGCTGAGCTGCACTGATATCGACGACCGTGACTGAGGCACCAGCCGCTGCGTAGATCGGTCCCTGACGTCCGCCACCGGCCGCGAGACATAACACTTGCTTCGCCCTGACGTCGCCTAGCCAGCCACGCGGGTCGAGTTCCTTGATGTTCGTGGCAAAGTCGTCGTCGCTGGCGGGGCGGGCAAATCGTTGCTTGCGATGAACCATCGCATCCCACGCCCGGCGATTGTGTTCGTGAGCGGACATTAATTGCCGTTGGAGAGAAGTGGATCGTTGCCGTCTCGCGTGCAAAACGCGGCGAGGACTTGCAAATCTGTCGACTCTTCCATGAAGTGCACCGATCCATCCGCTCGCACGACCTGAGCTCCGCCGGGATGATCGCTGCGGATATCGTTTTCCCATTCTTCAGCCGCGTTGATCGCCATTGCTTGATCAAAGATGTTGCGTCCGTTGATCCACTGTCCATCGGGAAAGCGCGAGTCCTCGGCCACGATCAATGTTCTGCTGATACCGTCTTTGATTTGAGCGATGGAGATCGGTGTGTCGTAAAGCATCGTGCCCTTGGGAGGATCGTTGGGACCAGTTATCCGCTCGCCGTAAATGCCTCCGTAGTCGCATGGGCCTCGGCCGTCGACTAACCGCTCACCGCGTTCACTGGTTGGGCAGATGTACAAAGGGAGTACCGTCGCAGCAGCTTGCTGGTTTTCTACGCTGTCGAAAGCTGTGTCTAGGTTCAATTGATCGAACACCGCTGGGCTATCGACATATGGCAGTAGGAACGCTGACCACGCAAGCTGTCGCTTCGTTTTGTCGTGCGGCGGGCGCCACTCTAGTCCACCGACTGGGAAGTGCCCCTGTGCCTCGTGGTGCGAGTGAAGGCCGATACCAATTTGTCGCAGGTTGTTCTTGCAGACCGTTCGACGTCCGGCGCTTCTTGCACCTTGTACTGCCGGTAGCAGAATAGAAACGAGCATGCCGATAATCGCGATGACGACTAGTAGCTCGACTAGAGTGAATGCGGTGCGTTCAGGTTTCATAGTTTGTTCGGCGATCGCTGGCGGCTTTACTTGCAATTGTGGCGGCTGTAAGCCACGGCTACCAGTACACAAAAAGAGCCGACCAATTTGGCCGGCTCTTTTTACTGAATCAATACTGTGTCGTTCGCGTTTAGTCGAGGAAACCAACTAGCTCTTGGCTACGGCTTGGTTGCTGTAGCTTACGAACTGCTTTCGCTTCGATTTGTCGAATTCGCTCGCGAGTCACTTTGAAAATGTGACCCACTTCTTCGAGCGTGTAGCTGTAACCGTCACCAAGACCGTAACGCAGCTTGATGATTTCACGCTCACGATAGCTCAGTGTTTTCAGAACTTTCGAGATCCGACCACGAAGCATCTCTTGCGTCGCGCCCGTTGCTGGGCTTTCGGCACCACCGTCAGGCAGCAAGTCGCCGAAGTGACTGTCTTCGCTGTTACCAACCGGTCGATCAAGACTGATCGGATAACGGCTCATCGCGAGTACGCGACGTGCTTCTTCGATCGTTGTCTGGCTACGCTTGGCAGTCTCTTCGATCGTTGGTTCTCGTCCGAGTTCTTGCAACAGCTGTCGTGAGCAATTTCGCACTCGCGACATCGTTTCGACCATATGGACAGGGATACGAATCGTTCGACTTTGGTCCGCAACGGCCCGTGTGATCGCCTGACGAATCCACCAGGTGGCGTACGTGCAGAACTTAAATCCACGACGGTATTCGAACTTGTCGACCGCTCGCATCAAGCCTGCGTTACCTTCTTGGATAAGGTCCAGGAAGCTCAGTCCACGGTTGCGATATTTCTTTGCGATGGAAACTACCAGTCGCAAGTTACCTTCGGACAAAGCACGCTTTGCTCGCTGATAGCAGGCGTATTCGTTCCGAAGGAAATTAACTCGAGATCGCAAGCTTGTTGGAGTCTCTTGCGTGGCAATCAAAATGCCATGCACTTCTTTGGTCCACGCAGCTCGTTCGCTTTCGGGCTTTTTCGCTTTTTTGTGTGCCGCAATTTCGCCCAACAAAAAATCAACACGACGGCTGAAGTCTTGCAACGTTTTAATGTGCGGCTCGATTCGTTGTGTCCGCAGACCCAGCTCTTCCACCAGTCGCACGGCACGAATGCGTCCACGACCGAGTTGTCGCCAAGCTTCCGCTCGTTTCTTCTTTGGTGCTGACTTGCTGATCGCCGTTTGGAAGTTGTGGCGATTCTTTTGAAGCAAGACATCGAGCGTCTTGAGGTTATGTGGAATACGACCGAGAATCTGCTCTTTTTCCAATCGATCCGTCACGGACACCTGCACCGTGCGATCAAAAGGTAGTTCGCCCTGATGCACGCGACACAAGATGTTGTACGCGATTTGTATGACGTAATCGCAGGCAAGCAATCGAGAACGGAACCGCTGTCGGGTTACCTCGATTTCTTTTGCCAACGCGATCTCTTCTTTTCGCGTAAGCAGTGGAATCTCGCCCATCTGCGTTAGGTACATACGGACTGGATCATCCGACCATGACTCAGCTGCTGCTGCTTCTGCTTCCGCTTCACTCGAGGCCAATTGCTCGGGAGTAGGATCTCTGACGTTCGCCAACGGATCAGCAGTTGTAGTTGCAGCAGGCGTTTCAGCCTCGGCGGATTGGAACTTCGACCTAATGTCTGTGCGACGAGTCGAATCTTCCTCAAAATCTTCTAACAATGTGTCAAACAACGCCTAGCTCCTTCGGGAAGGTTAGGACACAACAAACGACCAACAAACTGATTAAGTTAACAACGCGAATGTCAGTTGAGTTCAACTAACAAACAATGCTTACTTTCCAGTTCAACGACAGCAGTCGACCCCGTGGGACCTGCGAGCCAAGCAAGTCTACCACCGAAATTATTTGGTTTTGGTTGGGCTCGTGATTTGGAAAAAGGTTGCGATCAAGCCGACTGAAGCAAGATCATCAACCGTTAGAGATAGGTAAAATCAACCGACTGCCTAACTCTCATCATCGTCACACTTAGTCATTCGCACGCGAATGAAGTTGCTCCCTTAAGGTTCTTGTTTAGGCGAGCAACCTTGCGGCCTTTGACTTATTTTAAAAGTGAGATGACTCTCCCCGGTGTCTCGCAAGCAATGCTCATTTTGCGGCCTTGAGGTTCCACAGGTGCCAATGATGGCTGTTGTGAAGGAAGGTTGACTGGTCGCCGTGCCGCCGAGTCGTTTGTGCGAGGTGTCCCAATTCTAATCAGATGGATTGGCCGGTCTAGTGCCAAACTACTTTGATACTCTTGACATCATGTGCTAGCCAGTCCCGATTAAGGATTTGTTCAATTTACGAACTACCTCTGTGGAGTCGGCCGATTCAGGATTTGTTAAGGTTTGCAGATTCCGTTCTTTAGGTTGCGTTTCCGGTCTGAGGATAGTACTTTTTCCCGAACCAATGGGCATTCTCTCGAAGTAAGATGGGCGCATGAAACAGCAATACGCACTTCCCTGCCAAAACTGTAACGAAACAGTGCCGATTGAGCCGCGACACGCTGGGAGCACGATAAATTGCCCTCAATGCGGCAAGGACGTCGATGTGCCTAAGCTCCGTGAGCTTAGGCAGTTGGAGCCGATCAACGTTGCAGCGCAGTCCCGCCGGCAACGAGGCTGGAGCCAATTGTCAGGTACTCTGTTTTCTCTCGGTCTTTTGTTGCTAGCGATTGCCGTCGGTGCGGCGATTTACGTTTCGATGCTGCGGTCGGACTACGAGCGGTTTACCACAGAGCCGAACGTCGACAATTTTGTTTTCGACTTGGACATTCAGGAAGTTTCACTGAATGAAAGTTGGGGCCTGTGGGACGAATTGCTGAAAAGAAAAGAGCTGACTTCGCGACGTAAACCAACCCACTTGCTTTACCGCGACGAAGTCAAGCGAATGGACAATTTTCTTTATTTATTCGGGGGACTGGCGACAGTTGGTTTAGTTTCCATGATTTCTGCCTTGGTCTTTCGACCGCTGCAAAACTAGTTCTGTTGACCCTAATTCCAGCTGCTAGCGGTGCTGTCAAACGATATTGACGTCGCTCGACCGGGTTGATAAGATCTCGAACCCAGGAGTCGCGTTGCTTCGTGTGTTGATGTAAACGCATATGGGTTAACGACTTAGGTCGTGTTTATCCAATCTTAAAAAGACTCATTGACGGCGACCGCCGAATCTCTAGAATTTCCCGGATCACTAAATGTTGTGTTTCGAAATGCCGAGTACACAATATATAGTGGTGAACGGCAGGGGACATTAACATTATTTAGCTAGGTTACTGCTGACGCGACCTCCCTGCCACGATCTTTGTATTTTTGAGTTCATAATCCCGTCACGAAGACCTGGAGGTGCCGTCAGGATGGCAACCGTAAGTTTACCTCAAACCGAATCTGTAGTTTCCAAGCGTAATCCAAAAGGGTTATCGGTCCCTGCCACCTTCTGTCCGACGGACGTTGCGGATCCCTTTGACACAGCTGAATGGGAGCTTCGAAAAGCAACCATTAAAGACGAGAAGGGCGGCGTTCTCTTCGAGCAAGAGAACTGTGAGATTCCCGCTGACTGGAGCCAGCTCGCGACAAACGTCGTGGTTAGCAAATACTTCTATGGTGAGATCAACACGGAAGAACGTGAGTCGAGTGTTCGCCAACTGGTTCACCGCGTAACACGCACGATCGCGGATTGGGGCAAGCAAGACGGCTATTTTGAGACGGAAGAAGATGGCGACCGTTTCTATCGCGATCTCACTTGGTTGTGCCTACACCAACATGGTGCTTTCAATTCCCCCGTTTGGTTTAACGTTGGACTGTACCACCAATATGGTGTTTCGTCCGCGAAGTGCAACTGGCACTGGGACGCAAAAACTGACTCAATTCAGCAACCCGAAAATCCTTACGTGTACCCGCAAGCGTCGGCGTGTTTCATCCAAAGTGTCGGTGACAACATGGAAGACATCATGGCTCTCGCGACCAGCGAAGCGATGCTCTTCAAGTTCGGATCGGGCACGGGCACTGACCTTTCAACCATCCGTTCACAGCGCGAAAAACTTTCGGGTGGTGGAAACCCATCCGGTCCACTCAGCTTTATGCGAGTCTACGACCAAATCGCTGCGGTCGTGAAGTCTGGTGGGAAAACACGTCGTGCTGCCAAGATGCAATCATTGAAAGTCTGGCATCCGGACGTAATGGAATTCATCGAGTGCAAGCACAAAGAAGAACAGAAAGCTCACTGCCTTATCGAAAAAGGTGGTTACGAGTCGAACTTCAACGGTGAAGCCTACAGCTCGATTCTTTTCCAGAACGCAAACTTGTCGGTTCGTCTCACTGACGACTTCATGGACGTGCTTGCAAAAGATGGCGAATGGCAAACACGTTGGGTAACCGACAGCAACACACCAGGTCCGAAGTACCAAGCAAAAGAAGTCATGGGCCGCATGGCCGAGTGTGCTTGGCATTGTGGTGATCCAGGCGTGCAATACGACACGACGATAAACAAGTGGCACACTTGCCCGAACACCGGTCGCATTAATGCGAGTAACCCTTGTTCGGAATACATGTTCCTCGACAACACTGCATGCAACCTTGCGAGCATCAACTTGATGAAGTTCCGAGGCGAAGATGGAACGTTCGACGTTGATCGGTTCAAAACTGCATGTCGATTGTTCTTCATTGCTCAGGAAATCCTCGTCGATCACGCGAGCTATCCCACTGCAGAAATTGCATTGAACAGCCACAAGTTCCGACCTCTCGGACTGGGCTACTCGAATCTCGGCAGTATGGTCATGGCCAGCGGAGCGGCTTACGACTCAGATGCGGCTCGAGGACTTTGTGGTTCGCTAACGGCAATTCTCCATGGCCAAGCAAACCTTACGAGCACCGAACTTGCTTATGCAGTTGGTACGTTCGAGGGTTATCGTGAAAACGAAAAGCCTTTCATGAACGTCATGAAAATGCATCGTAACGCGGTCGAAGAAGTAAACGACAGCGGTCCGAAGTACATCAAAGACGCGGCTCGCGATGTGTGGGACGAAGTCATACACCAAGGCAGTAAGAAGGGTTTCCGCAACGCTCAAGCAACGGTGCTTGCTCCAACGGGAACCATCAGTTTCTTGATGGACTGCGATACGACTGGTATCGAGCCTGACATCGCGTTGGTGAAATACAAGCAGCTCGCCGGTGGCGGTATGCTGAAGATCATCAACCAAACTGTGCCGCTTGCACTCGATACGTTGGGTTACAAGCAGCAACAGATTGATGCGATCGTCAGTTACATCGACAAGAACGACACGATCGAAGGCGCACCTGGTCTTCGTGACGACGATCTTCCGGCGTTTGACTGTGCATTCAAGCCAGCCAATGGAACGCGAAGCATTCAGTGGCGAGCTCATGTTTCGATGATGGCTGCCGCGCAACCGTTCCTGTCGGGAGCGATCTCGAAAACGGTGAACATGCCAGCTGACGTGACTCCAGACGACATCGCCGAAGCGTATCGCTGGGGTTGGGAATTAGGCTTGAAAGCATTGGCCATCTACCGAGATGGATCAAAGCAAAGCCAGCCTCTCAGCACCACAACCGAGGGCGACAAGGAAGACGCCAAAGCTGTTGGAAAACCTCGTCGCGAACGATTGCCGGATACGCGTCAATCGATGACTCACAAGTTCAGTGTTGCGGGCCATGAAGGCTACGTAACCGTGGGTCTGTACAAAGACGGTCGCCCTGGCGAGCTCTTTATTACGATGGCAAAAGAAGGCAGTACCGTTGGCGGTCTGATGGACAGCTTCGGTACAGCGATCTCGATCTGTATGCAGTACGGAGTTCCGCTTCGCGTGCTGGTCAACAAATTTTCGCACACTCGTTTCGAGCCGATGGGTCACACTTCAAACCCTGACATTCGTATTGCGAAGAGCTTGGTGGATTACATCTTCCGCTGGTTAGATCTCACTTTCCAATCGACCAACGGAGCCGGCACTTATCCGATTCCCGAAGCTAAAGCTGAACCGACTCCGAACGGAAACGGCAAAGCAGAAGAGTCGAAATTGGAAGTGAAGCCCTCGACGAACGGTGTGGCAAAGCCTTCATCGAATGGCTCAACCAACGGACACGCAGCAAAAGCTTTGGCAGAAGCCGAAGCCACACTGCAATTAGCCGAAGGCGGATCTGGTCAAGGCGAACAGTTCGCTCGCTTCCAAAGCGACGCACCAAGTTGTGACAACTGCGGATCGATTACCGTCCGTAATGGGAATTGCTATCTCTGTCATAACTGCGGAAACAGTATGGGCTGCTCGTAACGGAGCGGGGACGGAGTCCCCTTGCAGCCTTGCTAATTCGAAAGCGGGTACTTGCTATTGGCAGTGCCCGCTTTTTTGCGCCAATATTCAGCTGATATCTTGGATGATCACTCTTCACAACTGTGCTCCCAGCCGCAGTCTGGGCACACAGTTTTTTTCTCGTCATCCCTCCCGGCAGAGATCCATGAATTCGACAATCAAATGACCGCAGCCATCGCAGTAAATATAAACCATCAGTTCTTTCTGTAATTAAAGGTTCTCATCAAAAACGACGCCTGTGAAAGACGCATCCGTCCCGGCGGTTCGTTTTTCTATCTTCAAGAATACGAATTGCAAAAGGCTAAAAGCAACAGTTCGATCAATCATGGCACGTTGAACAATCTTTGAAATAACTCGCTTGGTTGACTTCACGACAACTATTTCAAAGAAAAAAACCAAACGGGCCATCCAACTCTTGAATTTCGAATCGGCAAAACAGCATGATGAAGCCAACTATGGCGATCACCAATTTGGCCCAATTTGAAGCCCGAAGGGCTGACACATCCCTTGCCGGGCCCGTCAGGGCCCGGTGCCAATATCATCGCTCAATAAAGCCCTGCAAGGGCGACACAACAAAACGCGTTCCTCCAAGAGAAAACAATGAGCAACCACCACCAACTGCTCTACCACATCGTCTTTAGCACAAAGAATCGCAAACAGTATTTGAAAGACGGCTTCCGAGAAAAAACCTTCGCCTACATGGCCGGAGTTCGCAAAGAGCTTGGCGGCTTTGCTTTGAAGATCGGTGGCTACTACGACCATGTACATCTGCTAATTCGCATCCCTGCAAAAATCAATGTTTCATCCTTCGTCGGCCGAGTGAAAGCCAACACAAGCAAGCACATCAATGATTCCTCTGGCAACAACTACAAATTCGGATGGCAAGATGGCTTTGGAGCATTCACGGTTAGCATTTCGCAAAGAGATCGAGTTGCTGCCTACATTGAAAATCAAATGCAGCATCATGCATCTGAATCCTTTGAAAACGAATACCTGTTGCTACTGAAGAAGCATCAAGTCGAGTATGATGAGCAGTACATTTTCGATTAAAGAAAGCCCGAAGGGCTGACACATCCCTGCCGGGTCCGTAAGGGCCCGGTTTCGTATTGCGGTACCGCCAAAGCCCCAGCGGGGGCGACACATAGAACGCGTATCTTATGTGTCGCCCCGCTGGGGCTTGTTTGTAATTGCCAACTTAACCGGTGGTTTACACCACCGGCAGCGGATGTGTCAGCCCTTCGGGCTTGGATTTAGTGGCAGTTCGCGTCGGCTACCTTGACTACGCTTCGCCGGTCTCTTTCACTAGTTTTTTCGCGACTTCCGCATTTTCGTTTTCAGAAAGCTGCGAAACATCGATCCCAAGCTTTTCCATGCGACCGCCCCATTTCTCGCGAGCCACTTTTCGCATGTCGACGTCGTTGTCGGCTTCGTCAACGATCTCGATGCCGACTAGTGTTTCGACTACGTCTTCGAGCGTCACCACGCCTTCCATTCCGCCGTACTTATCGACGACCAGCAAGATGTGCTCGCGATTGTCCAGCAGCATCTCCAAAACGATGCTCAGGCGAGTATCGTCGAGGACAGCTCGCATTTCTCGCTTCTTGAAGTCCTTGAGCTTGGTCGTGCCTTCATTGCGAATGTCATCCATCAGCAACTCGTTCTTCAGCACAAACCCTGTGATGTTGTCACGGTTCTCGCCGAAAATCGGGATGCGAGAGAAGAAGATCTTCTCGTGTTTCTGCACAACGTCGTGCGCCGACATGTCTTGTTGCAACGCGAAGACAACCGTGCTCGGTGTCATGATGTCTTCCGCACAGAGCTCAGGAAAGCGGAATAGGTTCTTAAGAATCCGCGACTCTTTCTCGTCCAGGTGACCACCTTCGGCACCAATATCCGCCATCGCCGTGAATTCATCGCGGCTAAATGCATGATGGCTATGGCCGCCAGTGAGGAACTTCGTAATCAATTCAGAGACGAAGATGAACGGATACAAGACAAAGTTCAGGAACTGAATGAATCGAGCCGTAACAGGCGCCAAACCACGCCAGTAAACAGCACCGATCGTTTTCGGAATAATCTCTGACACGAACAAGATCAAAAGTGTCAGCACGATCATTGCAATGCCGACCGCATTGTCGCCCCAGTACTTGGCGGCGAATGCACCCGCGCCTCCTGAGCCAATCGTGTGTGCAATCGTGTTCAATGTCAGAATCGCAGCAAGCGATCGATCAACGTTCGTCTTAACGCCCTTAATTCGACTGGCATTTTTGTTGCCTGCCTTTTCAAGATTTGCCACGTACGACGGCGAAACGCTCAACAACACAGCTTCAGCGACGGAGCAGAGTGACGAAAACAACAAAGCGATCGCCGCGTAGACAACGCACATGAACAAATCACGTGGGTCTCCACTACCGCCAGACGAAGCTAATTCATCACCAACCAGCGACTTGTCTTCGTTCGCATCGAGGGCCTTAACGCTGTCCGGCAGCTTGTCAAAAGCATCGCCTTTGATTTCTCCGCTGTCATCTGCGCCTAGCGCTCTCAATACAGGTGAAACGGTAGGTGCGGCACCACCGCTTGCCAGAACGGGATTCGTCACGGCAATCGTGATTAAAAAACAAGAGACGAAAACTGCGATTCGGTTCTTCATGAATGACTCGTAGAGAATTGGTGCTTCTCACCTATTGGTTAGCAAGTAAGGATAGCATTTTCACAACATCTGCCACCCAAAGCTCCTTATTCGAGGTGCATTACCCCCTGTAGGTCGGGAGGATTCTGCCCTTTATGAGCGGGAATCCAGCGTTCTACCTGCAATTTGGGCACAACACGTTTGATATCGACCGACCAATACGCGCTACTTCTGTATTCGCTCGGCGCCAGCTCTTCTAGTGGAATCGCTACCTCAATCGTCCAAATTTCGGTATTCGACTGTGAGGCCACAAAGTATTTCGGGTCCCAAGTCGGATCGTCGTTGATCGCATCTCGCGTCCAACCCCGATGATCAAACCCCAGCGACCACCATGATCGATAGTCGCGATTGATGTCGAAGCGAAGTTCCATTCGATCTCGCTTAGAAAGATCTGCATCACGAGGCCGCTTTCTTCGTGGCGGAGAATACTCAATCGTTGGACGTTTCGGACAATGAGCCGCAAAGTACAGGTACTCGGTATCTTTGGCGAAAGCAACCAAAGTTGGCGGTTGGCCGCCACCGTTTGCTGGATTTGGTGCGTGTAGAGGCTTGAATTCAGCCGACTGCCAAACTGCATCCGACAGGTCGCCATCCAAATGAGGCTTTTGCTTACTTGCTTTGCACGACCAGGCCGCGAGAGTTTGACTCGCATTTTCCGATCCAGCGAGGTCAAGCTCTAGCTGTGCATACCGGTTTGATGCAGAACGTTTGGCGCGTTCCAGAATTGCATTCGCACCTTTCGGTTGGTCAAGCCGCTGGACTGACGCCAGCGCCAACGCGATTTCTGGTTCGGCATACAACATCGGACGCTTTGACTTAATTTCCTGAAGGAGCTTTAGCGACGGATTCCAATCTGGCTCAAACACGTCCACTTCGGCTGAAGCGAGTTGCACGGAATCTGGTTGCTCGGTTGGTTCTTCAACGATCGCATTCGCCAACGCAATTGGTGCCGGACTCTTGCCGTTTTCGCGGTATCGATTCCATTTCTCTTCGAGACTCGTATGTCTTCGAACCAATTCGTGAAGTGCTGCATCCATCAAAGGATGCGCGACATGTCGCGCGGCAAATTGAGAAAGCAACAAGTCTTTTTCGTCTGCGTCGGTTTCGTCCATCGCTAAATCGAATAGCAGTCGTCCAGCCAAATCAGCATCGCCGTCGGCTAACCGTTCGGTTTTTTCTACCCGCGCGATCCCTTTTTCGCTCATCTGAGCCACAGCCAGCGACCTGCGAAATGTCGAAGATGGCGCACGATCTAGCTGTGTCCGTGGACGTCGCGCAGCAGAACCGTATTCCACTACCAATCCAGCAAACGGATTGCTGCCAACGTCGGAGTCATGGTCCGAGTCCCGTAACGATCGCAATGTCCAGCTAATACCCGAATCCGAAACGCCAGCAATGCGTCGTGCGTAGCTGGCTAATTCTTCGGCTGAACGACCGAGTGGCGATACTCTCTTTGACTTCACCGTCTGCGTGCCATCGACTTTTGCGCTGCACTTCACGGCTCGAGTTACGTTCCAGACGCTCAATCCGAATTCGCGAAATTGATTGGGAAACGCTTGGTCGCTGGCGGCATAGTCACACGCATCTGTGACGATCTGACAAGTCAGACGTTGCAAACCCTCGCCTGTTCGCCCGTTTCCGATATCCGACGAGAGAACAACATCTGGATTTCGCGTGCGAATGATTTGTGTCAGCCGCTCGGAAAGCCAATCGACCGCGTCCGGTTTTTGCGTTTGCCATTGTCCAATTAGTTCACCGGCGGGTAGATCGGTCTGCGGGTCGATCTCTGCGCGGGTCAGCACTTCCAATGTCGCTCCGACCCGCATCGCTGCGTATTGCAAACGTTGTTCGAATCGAGTGCGGCCCATGTCTTGTTTTCGTGCATTCGTAACCAAGACAATGTGGACGCGATGTTCATCGACTGCCGAAGTGTGCGAGACTAAGTTCCATGGAATGTCGCGCTCGTCAGCGAAAACGCCAAGCATCGCGTATCTTCGCAATCCACCACGTTGCCTTTTCCATGTTAGTCCACTGTCTTTTGTCGAAAGAATTGTGCCACGCGCACCGACGGCCCAGCCCTTACTGCGATTCGTGAAATAAAGTCGTTCAATCGGCAGATTCGAAGGAGCAACTACACTTTGCCAATTTCGACCGTGGTCGTGGGAGAGAAGAATTCGATTGCCTGGAGCACCCGCTAACCAACAGTTTTCCTCAACGCACTGCATCGTTCGTAGCTGCATACGTTGTTCGATGCCAACTGGCGAGAACGAGCCAATGCGCTGCCAATTTTGACCACCATCGACCGTTAACGTGGGAGTTGTTTGCCCAGCGAAAAAGATCTTCGCATTCACCATCGTGACGAACGATTGATGATTCCAAGCGTCACTCTGTTCGCCAAGCTCACTCGTTCGGTGCTTCGTGATGCGTGCCACACGGCCATCGTGCCCAATCAACACTCCGGATCCGCGATCGAAATCGTGATCGACCCAATGCGTACCGCTTACACCAGAAAGACGGCTCCATGTTCTGCCGCCGTCGTTGGTTGACCATGCTCCCGTCGGATACATCGCCGAACTTTCGCCAACAGCGAGACCACTTTTCGAATCGGAAAAATGGATTCCGGTAATCCATGGCAGCAGTAAGCCATCGATCTCTTTCCAATTTTGACCACCATCACTTGTGTGGAGAATGGTGCCTTTTGAAGAATGTGTCAGCGGAATTGCTTCTCCACCGGCCGCCCAACCGTGCTGTCTATCGACGAAGTGCACTGTCGACAACGGACACACAACGTTCGATTGTTGTAAACGCCATATCTCGCCGCCATTTTGTGTGTGCCAGATCGTTCCGTGATCTCCGACCGCCCAGCCGAATTCATCGTCAACGAAAGTGATGGCATGTAAGTCAGCATCATCTCGCCAAGATGGCAGTACATCTTGAGCGCTCACGTTCTTGCAGACGCTCAGACTTAATATAAAACAAAATGATAACGCAGCAGTGTTCTTCCGTGAACGAAGCATCATACAATGAGTTCCCGACGTGGTTATCAGTCTTGCATTTCGCATCTGAAATTTTAAGTAATTCCAAACTGCCGACCTATCCCAATCCACGGCAACACTACGCGTTGTCCAAGGAAACCAGTTGAAACATGCTGACCGCCGCTAAGCAACTCATCGAAAAGTATTTGCTAGTTTGGCTTCTATTGCTTTGTTGCGCAGCTTTTTACGAGCCGGCGTTGCCAGTCCAGGTTTTCTCGGGCGCACTGCCGTACTTGAAGGTATTGGTTTTTGTCGCCATGTTTGCTGTTGGCTGGATGTTGCCGCGTGATGAAATCCGCCAAGTCATCGCGCGATGGCCGACGGTATTTGGCGGGACGGCGATCCAGTATGCCGTCATGCCGGCTGCGGCCTATTTCTTAGCGAAGCAGTTTCAGCTTAGCGACGGATTGATGATCGGTACCATCATGGTCGGTTGCGTACCCGGCGCGATGGCATCGAACGTACTGACACTGATGGCTCGAGGCAGCACGGGTTACTCTGTTAGCCTCACCACCTCTGCAACACTGCTGTCGCCGATAGTCGTTCCGCTCGTAATGGCACTTACGCTGGGCGCCAACATCAGCCAGTCCCAACTCATCACCTCCGCGATTGATCTGGCGTGGATGGTAGTGTTGCCCGTTACCGCGGGACATCTGCTTTCGTGTCGGTGGCCGGACTCTCAAACAACCGCAACGGTTGTTGGCTCAATCGTTGCGAATCTTGCCATCCTTTGGATTGTCGCGTCCGTGGTGGCAGCAAATCGTGACCGGCTGAAGGGTATGCAATCCGCGATGATACTTGTCTTTGCACTTTTGCTGTTGAATCTGATTGGCTATTTCGCTGGGTACGTTGGGGGAACCTGTATGCGGATTTCGACATCCATGCGACGCGCGTTAACGCTAGAAGTTGGTATGCAGAACGCGGGTTTAGGAACAGCGATGGTAACGAGCCTGTTCCCTGAAGATCCAAGCGTAGCTATTCCCACCGCGATTTATACGTTTGGCTGTATGTTCACGGGAACGATTTTGGCGCGATTTTGGAGTTCGCTGCCTGAGCCGCAAGAATCGCTCGATGTGTAACACTGTCGGTGACCGACCTTACTGGGTCGAAACAGTTTCCAACGTTTCTTTGCTTTGTCGCGATTCGCGTTTTCGTTGCCAACGTTTGTAGAGCAAACGATCCATCAACAGTTCTTCTGGATTTTGATAGCGGCTTGCGGTCTCGCTAACGACGAATCCGTCGTACTCGTAGTCGGCCAATAGTGAGAACATTTTCATCACCATTCCCCGTGAACAGTATTGAGGTCGATGTTCTTTGAATCCAGGCAGGTAGCCTGGCAAATGAATATGGACGATCTTGTCGCCGTACTCTGCGAATAACTCATCCACCGTTTGGACCAGCTGTTTGACCGACGAGTCTGGCTGCGTATACATCCAAACATGCTCGATATCCAAGGTGAGCCACTTCGAACTCTCCGCCCATTTTCGCAGCTTTGAGTTCGTATCCAAGAAATGGTTTTCAATACCCAGGCGAACTGAAGAATCAATCTCCATCAACGCGTCACCATATTCGTCGAACATCGGTTGGTGGATAACCATTGCAGAACAGGAAAGTGCGTTGTACAGCTGAATGACGTTTTCCAACTGTTTCGTGTTTAGCTCAGCACGATTTGGGAAGTGCAATGCATAGTCGAGTGAATACTGATTGGCCAACTCGACGATATCTTCCCACTGGTCGATCAGTTTCGGGCCAAGCCAAAACTCCACCGATTCGAATCCAGCGTCTTGTGCTTGCTGAAAAGGTGCCGCTGACCGAGGTGCAAATTTAGTCGCTTGTCGAAACATTGGGTAAGAATCCGTGGAGCATAGTCTATGCGGAAACATAGCTCACTATCACGAAAACGCAGATATCGATTTACTTGTCGACGTTGGAAAAAGACTACGCTGCACGTCAAATGTATAAAAAAAAATGCGTGAGCCATCAGGTCACGCATTTGAATGATTCGACTTGCGAGTTTTTCACTTCGCAGCGACGAGTTGTTCTTTCTTCCGCTCGGCAATAATTTCCGTTTGGATATTCGAAGGTACCGCAGCGTACTTATAGAGTTCCATACTGAATGAGCCTTGGCCTTGAGTCAAACTTCGCAAGTCTGTCGAGTAGCCAAACGTCTCTGCAAGTGGCACGTGAGCAATGATCGTCGTAACCTTGTTTTCGGTCTGCGTCGATACGACCATGCCACGCTTACTGCTGACCTGACCGACAACCGAACCTTGGAATTCTTCCGGGCATTCGATTTCCATCAGCATCAGTGGTTCAAGTAGAACTGGCTTCATGCGACCGAAGTACTCTCGGAAACACTCGCGAGCGGTAAGCTTGAAGGCCATATCGCTGGAGTCAACGTCGTGATAGGTACCGTCGTCGAGTTGAACTCTGATGCCAACCACGGGGTAGTCTGCGAGAGGCCCTTTTTCGAGCATCTCTTCGAAACCCTTGCCGATCGCAGGAATGAAGTTCTTCGGAATTCGACCACCCGTCACCTTATCGACGAATAGCAACTCTTTGCCGGCTGCTTCTTCGCGATCTTCGTCCGTCATCGGGCTAAGCACACCAACGATATGACCGTATTGGCCCGAACCACCGGATTGCTTCTTTCGCTTGTGATCGAAGCTAACCGACTGCGTTGCCGACTCACGGTAGCTAACCTTGGGAGCACCCGTTTCGACTTCGACGCCGTACTCACGCTTGATACGCTCGACGTAGACTTCAAGGTGAAGCTCTCCCATGCCAGCGATAACCGTTTCGTTGGTCTCTTCGTCGGTCATCACGTGGAATGTAGGATCTTCTTTGCGGAAACGCTGCAAAGCCTTACCAAGCTTGTCCGCGTTGTCGCGAGACTTGGGCTCAACCGAGATCTTGATTACAGGATCTGCAACAAAGATGTTCTCCAACGAGCAGAACTTAGTAGTTTCGCAATAGGTGTCACCACTTGCGCAGTCGATGCCCATGATCGCCACAATGTCGCCAGCGCTTGCGCTATCGATTTCTTCACGCTTGTCGGAGTGCATCCGCACGATCCGCGAGAAACGTTCTTTCTTCTGGGTACGTTGATTGAAGTACGTGCCGCCCTTTTCGATCTTACCTTGGTAGATGCGTGTGTAAGTCAGCTGGCCATACTCGTCATCAGTGATCTTGAATGCCATTGCGACCAAGGGCTTCGATGCATCAGAGTCGATGATGATTTTCTTACCGTCTTCTTTCGGATCATTGCCCACGTTTTCACGCTCTGTTGGGGATGGCAAGTATCGACAGATCGCGTCGAGCAAAGGCTGTACGGCTTTATTCTTGAACGCCGAACCCATGAACACAGGCGTAAACGACTGTTCGATAACAGCCTTACGAGTGATCTCGTGAATGGTGTCCTCAGAGATTTCTTCTTCGCCGAGAAGCTTTTCCATCAGCTCATCGCTGTACATCGACAGAGCGTCAAGCATCGCAGCTCGCCCTGCCGTGGCGGCATCCTTAAGATCGTCTGGGATTTCTTCGACACGAATGTCTTCGCCATTTTCGCCATCGTTGTAGTAGGCTTTCATCGCGACGAGATCGACAACGCCTACGAAGTTCTCTTCAGCACCGATCGGAAGCTGATAAGCAACAGCGTCTGCGCCCAATTTGTTTCGAACCTGCTCGACGACAGAATCAGGGTTAGCACCGGTACGGTCCATCTTGTTGATGAACGCCAGACGTGGAACCTTGTATCGTTTCATCTGACGGTCGACTGTCATCGACTGACTCTGCACGCCACCGACCGAGCAAAGAACCAAGATCGCTCCATCAAGAACGCGTAGTGAACGCTCCACTTCGACTGTGAAGTCAACGTGGCCAGGAGTATCAATCAGGTTGATGTTGTAGTCGTTCCACGTTAGTGAAGTTGCCGCACTGGTAATCGTAATACCGCGTTCCTTCTCCAACTCCATATGGTCCATCGTCGCGCCGTCACCGCCGCCCCGAACGTCTTCGATTTTGTGAATCCGTCCAGCGTAAAATAGAATCCGTTCGCTGAGTGTCGTCTTGCCCGAGTCAATGTGAGCCGAGATACCGATATTGCGAAGTGTTTTAAGATTCATGATTTTGTAATGTGAGTTAGAAGAAGCCGATGAAAAAGTACGTGGTATAGCCGGCTATCAAAAAAATAGTCGCCTTCTACAGCCGGTAGATCCCGGTCTGGGCATTGGATGTGGCCGCAGACCCTAGAGCGTTAGCTCACGCGACTGTCAAGCCCCACATCTTATAACTTTTCGACAGTACGGAAAGGTCTCATTAGCGAAGTTTTGATGAATTTGAAGACTCTTCACCACTAGCCGCCCTCGCTTTTGGTCCCTGCTTCCCGACGGCTACAATCCAACTGTCCCTATTCCCCGCAAGTTTTCGCACCTACGAAACCCACAGGCTCGTTGGTTCCAACATGGCCACTGTCGCTGAGACCATCCTGAACGAGTTTAAGCTGGCTCTTACCGAGTGTCGGAAGCTGTACGTGGATGCTGGACATTTTTGTGTTTCGAAGCACCCTGAACTCATTCCGAAATCAACCATCGACTTCGTGCGTTTGATGGACGACTTGCATCGTGGGCTGCTGGTCAAAATCTACATTTCCGTTGCCGAGGCGGACCGAAAATTTGGCAAGGCAGAACAAGAACTTGCGAGAGAACTTATTCTCCACGTCTGGGGGCGGCTGCTCGATCCACCCGAACTAAAAAAGGCGATCGCTCGGTTGTCCGACCAGGCTACGAAGCTGAAATGGTATGGATTGATTCGCCCTTTCAGTGAAATCAAACCGCTGCGAGACCGTGTTGGGCGATTGGAAACGATTGTCATTCGCGTCGCCAACCTGGTTGCAAAAGCGGATGGTGTGCTCACGGAATCCGAGAGCCGCGTTTTGCACTCGATCCAAGACTCTTTGGATTCTCATTTACGCGATATCCCGTATGGAGAACTTGATCACACGGAAGCACAGCGTTGTGGTACGAAAGCCATCGCCGACTTGCAGGAAAAGGAAAAGGAATTTCGCGAAGCGTATGAGGTGGATCAAACAACTGCAGCGAAAACGAATTCAGACGCGCCGCCAGTGATGCCCCAAGTCTCCGTGGAAGACGCTCGGAAACAACTCGATGAACTTATTGGTCTCGGCGGTATAAAAAAAGAAATTGACTCGCTGGTCAACTATCTGGCGCTGCAACGGAGCCGTGCCGAAGTGGGATTGCCCGCGACTCCACTTTCCTTGCATTCGGTCTTCACTGGGAATCCGGGGACGGGTAAGACGACCGTCGCACGCATCGTGGGCCAGATCCTCTGCGCCATGAATATCTTGGAAAAAGGTCACGTTATTGAAACGGATCGATCCGGATTGGTTGCAGAGTTTTCGGGGCAGACAGGACCGAAGACGAATAAAAAAATCGACGAAGCGATCGACGGTATTCTGTTTATTGACGAAGCCTACACGCTCGTCGCGGAAGGAAGCGAAGATCCCTACGGCAATGAAGCAGTACAAGCGCTGCTGAAACGTATGGAAGACGACCGCGACCGTTTGATCGTTGTGCTTGCTGGTTATCCAGAGCCCATAGAAAAGCTGCTGGACTCAAATCCAGGTCTGCGTTCTCGCTTCAGCCGCTCGATTCATTTCGAGGACTACGGTCCCGTTGATCTGGGACGCATCTTGGAAATGATGTGTTCGCAAAACCAGTACGTTCTGAATTCTGAAACGCGGGCGCGATTCCTGTTGGGAATCTCTCACATGCACGAAACGCGTAACGAACATTTCGGAAACGGTCGGCTTGTAAGGAACCTATTCGAAGATGCGATTCGCAACCTTGCCAACCGAATCGCCGATCAGACTCCGGTAACGAAAGAGCTGCTCACCCATATCGTTCCGGATGACTTCTTGTTTCCGGCTACACCGCCCGAGAAATTGCAGTCCCACGACAAACAGTTCCAGGTCTATTGCCCAGGTTGTGCGCGCAGCTTCGTGGTGAAAGCTAATTTCCTAACACGTCGCGTGAACTGTGGATGCGGCGAAAAATTCCGTATCGACTGGGGCACGGTCGTGCTGGGTTAGATTGCTGGTTGGAACCCACCAACACTCTAGTTCAGGTCTTCTTCGGCGGTGGCCAAACGGATGTTCGATGGGTTGTTTGGGCGCTCAACGAACGGACGACGCTGTTGATAGAGTGCCAAGCGACTCTGGAGAGAAGGTTGCTCTCCAGACGGAGCAGCACCAATTGCCTGCTGTTGGGCTGCGGCTGCTTTTTCGAATTCACCCGCACTTGCAAGAGCTGCGGCGTACGTGTCGAGACCCAAATAAGTGGCACCATCTAGTTCAAGTGCTTTCTTTGCGGTACGAACGGCCAAATCTGGCTTGCGGAATCTTTCGACAGGACATGTTGCCATGAGCCATGCAACGTTTTGATAGGCCCGAGCTGACTTGCCATCCAAACCGATAGCGACGCGGTAGTCGCCGGCAGCTCGTTCGAAATCTCCGAGTGCCGCATAAAGGTCGGCGCGGTCGACGTAGCCGCTTGCACTATCGGGCTTCAGTCGAACAACAGAGTTTAAATCCACCATGGCGTTTTTCGTATCGCCCTTTGCGGCCAAAGCAATGCCTCGGCCAGCGTAAGCTGCGCCGTCGTTTGCGTCGAGCTTGATCACCTTGCTGTAGTCTGCGATCGCTTGATCAAAGTTTCCGAGCTGCAATAAGATTTCAGCCCGATTGAAAACCGCGTTCTTGTGCGTTGGTTGATTTTCGATAACGAAGTCAAGATCCTGGAGTGCAACTTCGTACTGGCCTTCCATCGCTTTGCTGACGGCGCGATTGAAGCGTGGTTTCCATCGCGTGTTGTCGAAGCGAACGGAAAGATCGAAGTCTTTCGCGGCTGCTGTTTCGTATTCGGCAGCTCGTTTAGCGTCCGTCGCAACGGTTCGCTCGGCTAGATTCACAAGCGCTTCGCCGCGCTTGTTGTAAGTCCAACCTGCCAGTTGTTGGATGTATTGTTTTTGCTCGGTTGTTGGCGAGGCTTTCATTGCCTGACCACAAATTCGAAGCGATTCCGTGAATTGCTCCAGCGTCTTCGCCGACTGCGCCATCTTGTAGGCTTGCGCCGACAATTGATCAGCAGTACCCGTGGGAACCGCCTGTTGCTGCGCGAAAACGCTTTGACATACAAAAAGCAAAGCTAGAATGACGGTGTTTTGACCGAACGAACGAGTTCTCATCCTTGAGACTCCGTGCCTATAGTTGTTCATCATCTCCAAACGGACGGTGCGAGAACTCCATCCGAGTGGCCAGGTTTACCACATCGTGTGATTGGAGACCACAGATGTTTTGGCAACGCGTAACCCCAGCACAAATACCAACACGGTGCATGCTAGCGATGCAACCAAATAGTGGTTTAGGCTTGCGGCTCGGTCATGCGCATTGGATCTAGCGCTTCATTCAATTGGTCTTCAGGGAGAATTCCTTCGGCCTGGCAAAGTTCGCGAATCGTTTTGCCTTCTGCGAAAGCCTGCTTCGCAAGTTTCGACGCCTTTTCGTAGCCAATGTATGGATTCAAGCTCGTTACCATCGACAAACTCTGCTCGACCGCAGCCTCGCAAGCTTCAACGTTTGCTTCCATCTCATTAACGCAGAATTCGACGAATGCATTCGCACTCGCCGCCAGCAACGCAACACTTTCTAGTGTCGTGTATGCCATCACTGGCATCATGATGTTCAACTGAAACTGTCCGCCGACTGCACCGCAGGACGAAATCGTGCCATCATTGCCCATAACCTTTGCTGCGACTTGCATCATGCTCTCGCACATTACGGGGTTTACTTTGCCGGGCATGATCGAGCTGCCGGGCTGGCGACTTGGAAGTTTCACCTCGTAGTAACCACATCGCGGACCGGCACCAAGCACGCGAATATTGTTCGAAAGATTCAGTAGCGTCACGGCAATCGTTTTGAGCTGGCCGTGGCTTTCGACTAACCCGTCTCGTTGCGCGTTGGCCTCGAAGTGATTGACTGCTTCGATGAATGGAATGTTCGTTTCCCCTGTCAAAGCCGAAGCAACTCGGTGCCCGAATTCGGGATGCGTGTTGATTCCCGAACCGACGGCTGTTCCTCCAACGGGTAATTCGCGGACTGCATCAAGAGCACGTTGCGCTCGTTCGATCGACAGTTCGATTTGCCTAGCGAATCCACCGAACTCTTGCCCCAAACGCAACGGAGTCGCGTCCATCAAATGCGTGCGACCAATCTTGATGACTTGATCCCACTCTTCGGCTTTCTTACTCAACGCCTTCCGTAAACTATCGAGTGCCGGCAGCAACTTTTTCTTAAGCTCAAGTGCAACGGCGACGTGAATCGCCGTGGGAAACGTATCGTTAGTACTTTGTCCCATGTTGACGTGATCATTGGGATGAATCGTTTTAGTTGCGTCGAATCGATCGCCACCGTGAATTTCAATCGCACGATTCGAAATGACTTCGTTCACGTTCATGTTGCTGGAGGTACCCGATCCCGTCTGAAAAACGTCAACGGGAAATTCGGCGTCCAGCTTGCCTTCGGCAACTTCGCGGCAAGCGTCCAACATTGCCGTGACCTGCTTGTCGTCAATCGGTGACTTTCCCGATCCGGTCAGCTTCCCCAAGTCGCGATTCGCGATGCCGCACGCAAGTTTGACCCAGCCCATTGCATGAATCATTGAAGGAGGAAGTTGCCAGCCGGAGATGGGGAAATTCTCGACCGCTCGTTGGGTTTGCGCTCCGTAGTACGCTTCGGCGGGGACTTGAACATCACCCATAGAATCGGTTTCAGTGCGAAAATTACTCATGCTTCTCTTCCTGCGTTAACGATCGACGACCGACTGCTTTGGTACAATTTACCTTCGTTGGAAGCCTACCCCAACCTTGAAATATCGACTAGCCCTGGCCCCGCAGTTCGATCATGATGTTCCGCTGATCTTTGTCACCCGGTCGAATCTTTAAACGATGAACAATCCCTTCGCAGCTCCACGTCGACCCGAGGGCGAAGGAAAAACACGTCGCGCCGCAATGGCCTTTATTCTGGTCACAATGTTTATCGACATCTTGGGTATTGGAATCGTCATTCCAGTGATTCCCGAGTTAGTGAAGCACTTCGTCGGTGGGGATACCGTGGCGGCCAGCTGGTACGGCGGCATCATTGGTGCATCTTATTCACTGACTCAGTTTCTGTTCGCGCCATTTCTGGGTGCGCTTTCCGATCGATTCGGTCGTCGGCCCGTGCTACTCGCTTCACTCTTTGGGCTCGGCATTGATTTTGTTATTCAAGGCTTCGCACCGAGCGTCATGTGGCTCTTTGTGGGCAGGCTGATCGCGGGCATTATGGGAGCCAGTTTTACGACTGCGCATGCCTACATCGCGGATGTATCGACACCAGAGAACCGCGCGCAGAATTTCGGTCTGGCGGGAGTCATGTTTGGTTTGGGGTTCATTTTTGGTCCCGCAATCGGAGGGATTCTGGGAGAGTACAATATGCGGCTGCCGTTTTTCGTTGCGGCCGGATTGGCACTGGTGAATTGGCTCTACGGCTACTTCATCCTGCCCGAGTCTCTGCCACCAGAAAATCGAAGCGATTTTCGATGGTCGCGAGCGAATCCGATCGGCAGCCTTCTTGTCCTGGGTGACTATCCTATCGTGGCGGCGCTCGCATGGGCATTCGTTTGCATGTCACTAGCACAACGAGGTCTGGAGAACGTCTGGGTCTATTTTACCGGATTCAAATTTGGCTGGGGCGAATTGCAAAACGGTCTGGCACTTGGTCTTGTTGGACTTATGGCAGCCATCGTCCAAGGACTGTTAGTCAAGCCATTGATAAATCGATTCGGCGAACGCAACGCGGTCGTTTACGGTTTAACAATCCAAGCGTGTGTCTTTGTCGGCTACGGGTTGGCCTCGCAGAGCTGGATGATTTTGGCGTTCATCATGGTAGGATCGCTCGGCGGCATCTCGGGGCCAGCGATCCAGAGTATTGTGGCCGGTTCGGTAGAACCTCAAAACCAGGGCAAAGTGCAGGGCGCAATCACGTCTCTGACGAGCCTCACGAATATCATCGCGCCACTTGTGTTTACGGCGGGAATATTCAGCTACTTCACATCGGAGGACGCCATCATCCAGCTACCCGGTGCACCGTTTCTTGTTGGTTCCGTGTTGCTCTTTGCGTCGATGGTAATTGCGATGCGGGTCTTCAAACGATTGCCATAGTGGCCGGCCCCGACCAGCGCTCGCTTTGATCGTCGTGGCTCGATGGGGAACGTTCGCTCATCAGCCCAGGCCTAGTTGATAGTCAACTCAATGGTGCGTCGTGCGTCCTTAGGGACCGTTCACCAGTAACGGTACTTGAAGAGAGAGGAAATCGCGAAAGCGATCACCGATGCGGAAACGAACGCACAAGTCACCAACGCCCACAGAACTCGCTGCAGTTGTGCGGAACGAAGGGTGCGTTCTTCCTTGTCGGCCAACAATGCGAAAAGCCGAATTAGCAGATACGGCACTGCCGCAGTCAGCGAAATTGCAGAAGGAACGGCGAAAACTAAGAGAGGCAATACCGGAAGTTGAGTAAGTAGTGCGATGTACACCATCAGCAACGTGCTGATGATGAATAGAGATTTCAAACTGAATTGAGGGCAAGCTGTCATTCACAACATGCGCTATACGTTAACAATTGGCTATTGTTCGGTTGACGGCTGTTCGGCGACTTCGACTTGAGGTGCACGGAGATAGATATCGCTGGCGCCGAGCGCAAAATCGTTGGCTCCACGCACGTATACGCGGACGTGACCGAGACCTGCTGCGTCCTCGGGTACCGTTAGCTTCGCGGTGAACTCGCCTTGTGGCAGTTTTGTTTGGATGGATGTCCACGTTGTATCGTTGGCTTTGACGTAGGTTTCTTGCAACTTGCGCAGCCACGCGTCGTTCACTTCGAATTTGCCTCGGCGAGGAGGTCGGAATGTCATGCGATCGCGACGGCAAACAAGCTCAATGATGCAATTGCCTGCGACCGCCGAAGTTCCACGCACCTCGATCGTTTCGCCAGCGGTCGCTTCCTCCGGCGACTCGATTTCAACTTGCTTTGGATGTCGAATCCGCATCAATGGATCGCCAAACAAATGGAAGAGTCGTACGTGTTCCTTACGTTCTTCGTCAAGTAACTCGGGATTCGGGCTGATGACTTTTGCTAGTTGGTCAATCATACCCTTTGGTTGATCTTCGGTCGGCTTTGCTAGTTCTTGTTTCGCGCGCAGAACGACTTCGCCAATCGTCTCGCGTTGTTCGATAAACAATTCGTGCAACATAGCGTTGCCCATCACCGTCATCGCGTAGGGCATCGTCACGTTCGAACCAGAAATGACGGCGACCGGTCCGCCTTGTTTGGATATGAGTGCTTCGGACAAGCAATCTTTTTCGCCCGCAAACGCGCCGGTGTAACAAGCGAGAAAAACGGCGATCGGTGAACCAACACGCACGTTGATGTTTGCTACGTTCTGCATCTCGAAAATCGGCAACCCACCGTCAGGAACGCGATAGTAGTCCAAACCCTGTTCTTGACCGTGGCCCAGATAGACCCAGGCAAGACAACCCTGATTCATCGTTTCGATGGTTTGTTCGCGAAATAATCTTGGGTCCGGAGAGTACGGACTTCGCCAACTCGCCTGCGTCATAGTCGTACGATAGGAACTCGGGATTCCATCGGTGATAAACTTCTTCGCCGAAGTCTCAATGACCTTGTCCGCCAACATACCAAAGCCACCGACACCCGCAACGAAGTTCACTCGCCGACGCCAGGTATCGCAGTTCGGGTTTTGCTCGTACGCGATGATCTTGCGTATGAGTCCAGAAAGTTCCTGCGGTGTGTCTGCGCACAGTCGTCCGACGGCGACATCAGGAGAACCGTCTTCGTCGAGGTCTGCGTAAACATTGTCCGTCGCGAAAGTAGGTTCGGCGCCCCACTTCAGAATGACGTTTGACTTCTGCAGATGCGTGCCAACGTGTGTCCCGAGCCTTCGACCTGGCGCTGCGTCGCCAAACAGCACTACGTTTTTCAAATCGGACCGCATTGCAATCTTGCGAAGCTCGCGGACGTTTGCTTCGGCGGAACCTTGCGCTGTGACTACGGCAAGCTTGTATCCTTGTTTCGTTCGATACTCAATCCACGGCTTCGCAGCATCCAATAGGTCGGGAGCGCAAATCAGGACTGTATCCACAATCGGCGCCGCTTGCTGCGCGTAGGCCGATGCTGGCATCAACAACAGAATAATAGAGCAAACAATGCGAGCAATCATGGACTCATTCGCGGCGGCGGAAGTGGCGGCAAAGTCTACCGACGAACTTCATCGTACCGCAAGGCGAGCCCCGACCCTACAAAAACGTGCGGAAAGAGCTTTTCCCCGCGGGCTACGTTAGCTCTTGGAATTTCGCGAACGCCTCATCCCAGGCTTCCGCTGTTTTTGGTGTGTAGGTTTTGACCGCAAAGCTATCGGCGATGATCTTCCGTGCAGACGCAATTGAGTCGACAGCGCCCATCGCGATCGCCTGCATCATTGCGTTGCCAATTGCCGTTGCTTCAACTGGACCAGCAACCACTTGTCGATTGCATGCGTCGGCGGCCATCTGACTGAGCTGTTCGTTTTGCGTGCCGCCGCCCACGATGTGTATCGTCTTGATCTGAGAACCCGTCAGTTCTTCTAGCCAACCCAACACTTGCCGATAACGCATCGCCAAACTCTCGAGAGCGCAACGAATTACTGCGCCGTCGCTTTTTGGTACTGGTTGCCCGGTACGTTGGCAGAATTCACGAATCTCATTCGGCATATCAACCGGGGCCACGAAGTCCGGCGCGTCGGGGTTCACGAACGATTGCAGCGGACTGGATTCGTCCGCAAGCTTCGTCATTTGGTCCCAAGTGTATTCGCGACCTTGCATTGCCAAAACGCGCCGGCACTCTTGGATCAGCCAAAGTCCACCGATGTTCTTAAGCAAACGCACTGTGCCACCGACACCACCTTCATTCGTGAAATTCAACTCGAGGCATTTCTCGTTGATGATCGGTTCGGGAACCTCGACACCCATCAACGACCAAGTACCGCTACTGATGTAGCACCAGTCCGGCTTATTCGACGGAGCAGTTTGCGCGGGCACGGCCAAGACAGCGCTGGCCGTATCATGAGAACCTGGGACGATCACACTGGCGTTTTTGAGTCCGGTTTCCTCAGCCACGTTTCGCTGAAGCATTCCAAGATTCGTGCCGGGATGCGTTGGCTCGCGAAATAACTTGTCGGGAATATTGAAGGCAGCCAGAACTTCACTAGACCATTGGCCCGTCTTGGGGTTTAGCATTTGCGTGGTCGTCGCGTCGGAGAATTCGTTCGTCTTCTCGCCCGTGAGAAACCAATGGAACAGATCCGGAATCATCAAGAAGTCTTCCGCTTGATCTAAGAGCGGACGGTTCTGTTCGGAAAGTGCGATTATCTGATAGAGCGAATTGATCTCGATGAATTGAAGACCTGTTGCCGCAAAAATCTCTGCTCGCGGCATTGTGTCGAATGCTCTTTCGACTCCGCCTACGGTGCGCGTATCTCGATAGTGACGCGGGTTGCCAAGCAGTTCATCGCCGGGGCCTAGTAGTGCGAAATCGACGCCCCACGTGTCAACACCAACGCTACACACGGAGTCTCCCCACTGTTCGGCAGCTTTTTGCAATCCTTCGCGGACGGACTTCCAAAGACCCAGAACGTCCCAGTACATGCGATCGTGCACTCGAATTGGGCCGTTCCAAAATCGATGGACTTCTTTCAACTCAAAACGTCCGCCATTCAATTGACCGGCAAGCACGCGGCCACTCGATGCGCCCATGTCGACCGCGAGGTGGATTTGATTCGTCATAGGAAAAACTACTGCTTCAATGGTATCGTGACTACATTCCCAAGGTTTGGAAGTGTATCACAATCGTTGTCCAAAACATCGCCCGCAGAGAGAGTCACCATGTCGATTCACGTTACTGTTTGGAATGAGTTCGTTCACGAGAAGAACAAGCCCGAGGTAGCGGAGATTTATGCTGGTGGCATTCACGCGACGATCGCGAACGGTTTGACGGAGACGATGGAGGAAGTTTTCGAGGTAAGAACGGCAACCTTGGATCAACCAGAACAGGGCTTGCCCGATGACGTGCTGGAGTGGACGGACGTGCTGTTTTGGTGGGGCCATGCCGCACATGATCAAGTTGACGATGCGCTTGTCACTCGAATCCAACAGCGTGTGCTCGGTGGTATGGGGTTCGTCGTTTTGCATTCTGGGCACGATTCCAAGCCGTTCAAAAAGTTAATGGGCTCGAACTGCCAACTGCGTTGGCGAGAAGAAGGTGAACGCGAGCGTCTTTGGATCGTGGATTCCGGTCATCCGATCGTCGACGGGATCGAATCGGAATACTTGGAACTTGAACACGCTGAGATGTATGGCGAGCCATTCGGAATTCCGACGCCTGATGAATTGATCATGATCAGCTGGTTTGAAGGGGGCGAAGTGTTCCGTAGCCTTTGCACCTGGAAACGTGGCAAAGGCAAGATCGTGTACTTCCGACCGGGGCACGAGACGTATCCGATCTACCACAATCTCGACGTGCAGCTGATCCTGGCGAACTCTGCAATTTGGGCGGCGCCGAGCGGAGTGCCTTACGAATTGGCGTGTCGCAATCCACCGAGGTTCACGTGAATCGCCACGCTTAATGCGGGTTCGGCAAACTGTTTGTGTTGAGTGGTTTCTTCTGTCTGGGCCAGCTCTTTCGGGGCCAGCAGAGAAAGTAGAAGCATCGCCTTCAAGCCGTCGATGATAGCGGTACTATCACGGATGATTAGTGACTGCGACGCTGAACGGAGGCTGTAATGAGGCAGTTAACATGGATGATGGGCTGCGCGCTCATCGTCGTTCTGAGCGGTATGTCTGCTCAAGCCCAAGTCGAATATGTCGATATGGGATTCGACGATTGTCTGACTTGCGAACCAGGCATTCCCGTTTGCAGCAAATGCATGCAGGCGAATTGCGATGGCAAATGTCAGCGGATATTTCGCCGGCTAGGCTTTTATGGCGGCGGTGTTATCGACATTCCATTGGAAGGTATGTTCAGTAGCTCCGTGACTCGTTCGCTATCCGCTGCGGGCCTCGCTATCGATCCTGCTGTGCTTCCAGCCGCGACCCAAGTTCGTCTCGACTTTGAAGAAATGGGATTCGACGACGTCTACTCAGCGTTTTACGGATACAACGCGAATCTTACGATCGAAATGGATTCTGCGACGAAGGTCTTCGTGGGCTACCGCGAAGTTTTCGGTGAAGCCGACGAAATAGAAATCGGACAAGCTACGATCGATCCGTTCGGCGCTCCGACGACCGAATCACTGCTGGCTCAATTCAGCGACTACGAAGAGTATTCGATTCGACTGGGTTTCATTACCAGCAAGCAATGGCATTCCAAGTTGGAATTCCTCTGGGGTGGTCAGGGAGGTGTCGCGTTTACCGATGCGATAACGGGTACGCTTTCCATTCCTGAAATAACAACGCTCGAGGATCTGCCGTTCTACCAAGACTCAACGATTCTCACTTTCGGCGTGAACTTTGGATTGCGTTGGAATGCGAAACCGAACGTGGCGTTCGTAGCCATGACGGGAGCGGAGTATAGAACCAGTCTCGATGAAGACGATTCTGTGCTGCCAACCTTCGGTTTGGAGAATCTGAATAACGGTGCTGGATTCACCACGCTACCGATTTACCTCGGTTTCACGGTAAAGCTGTAGTCAGCTTCACAACGATCGAATCAGTGTGTAAATTATTTGAAACGTTTTTCTTGGCGTGCTCTTCCGAACGGATCTCGGAGAGCACGCTTTTTTCTTGCTAGCACCGCGGGCAAACTAACAAAATGCTGCATAGAAGATCCGGATTTCGCCGAAGAAAAGAATGCCGAGGGCTGGATACTTGACTTTTCTGATCAAGATTCCAACAATAGCCGGCACAACGAACGATGGGAACGTACTTCAACCATGGCTTTTTCAGACAACTCGCCTGTGACTACCGAGACTTTTCGCCCCACGACCGAGCTTCTCGATGAGCTCAAAGCGACCAGCGATCGGCTTGAGAAAAGCGGGCCGAACGAGATCATTCAGTGGGCCGTCGAGCGTTTCGGTGAGTTCCTGACGATGGGGACGGCGTTTGGTCCAGAAGGCATGACGATCCTAGCGCGGTTGTCGAAGATCTCACCGAGCACCCATGTGTTTAATCTCGACACAGGCTACCAATTTCAAGAGACCATCGAGCTTCGAAACGAAGTTGAACGACGTTACGGTATCAGCGTCGAAATGATGAAGCCCGAATTGACCGTCGAAGCGTACGAAGCCAAGCACGGCGGCCCGGTCTATAAAAGCAATCCCGATCAATGCTGCGGTGATCGCAAGTTGGCCGTTCTGAATCGAGCGATTGTTGGTAAGCAAGCTTGGATCAGTGCGATTCGTCGAGACCAAAGCCCTGACCGTGCTCGTGCACCGATCGTTGGCTGGGACAAGAAGTTTGGCCTCGTCAAAGTCAATCCACTTGCGAACCTGACGAAGAAAGACATCTGGAACTACATCACCGACAACGATGTTCCATACAATCCGCTGCACGACAAAGGCTACCCAAGTATCGGATGCTGGCCTTGCACGCGTGCTGTTCTGTTTGGTGGCGATGACCGTGCTGGTCGATGGAACGGTTTTCAGAAGACGGAGTGTGGTTTGCACTCGCTCGATCCACCGGAAGATGAACCGGAGTCAGATGAACCGGAGTCAGAAGGTGGTCCAGATCCAAGCGGCGCCAAAGCTGACGAACCAAACCAGCCCGACATGTAATGCAACTTTCCGCAAAAACGCAAAACGCTTGTTTAGCGATGATTGAACTGGCACGACGTCACGCCAATCCTCAACCGGTGTGTTTGAAAACCATCGCCGAAGTGCAAAACATCTCTTCACAGTTCTTGGTGCAGATTCTGTTGCAACTCAAACGTGGTGGCTTGGTGCACAGCACACGTGGCGCGAGCGGCGGATATCGACTTGCTCGAGATCCGTTTAGCATCAGTCTGCTGGAGATCATCCACGCGATCGAAGGCTCGGCCGAAGTTTCGTTGCCGCCAAACGCAACCGCTGCGGCGAGTATTCTTCACGAATCCTGGAGCGACATCGTCGAAGCTCATTACGAACGTTTGTCGTCGATAACGCTGGCTTCTTTGGCTGATCGAGTCCCAAGCCGCTCTGGCGATATGTACTACATCTGAACCGGCGCCGCCAACTTACGCCCGCCGTCAGTTTGACAAAGTTTCGGGGAGCATCGTCGATGGATTTCGAATGGCACGACTACGTGGGAGCAGTTGGAGTAGCTGTTTTGCTCGGGACGTATTTGCTTTTGCAATTGAACCGAATCGCTGCTCAATCGTTGCGGTATTCGCAATGGAACGCTTTAGGTTCTGGATTGATTTTGGTTTCGCTAACCCAGGACTTCAACATGTCCGCATGTATCGTAGAGGCAAGTTGGTTTGTGATTAGCCTAATTGGGGCAGCGGTTTCGATTTGGAATCCACCAGTTGCCAAGACATAGCCCAGACGACGTTGTTACGTCGTCTCGACTTTTTCGGGAACGAAAATCGCTTCGACCGATGGGATGGTCAGAGTTCTTCCGTCTTGGTACTCCAGCTCCAGTTTCCCTTTCATTCCCCAATCCACGTGCTTGTTGTTCGCAATCTCAACGCTCACTTTAGCAGTACTGTCTGGAGC
>CAYNJG010000013.1:0-62840 GCA_964397295.1 uncultured Pirellulaceae bacterium | reverse complement strand
AAACTACGACACGAAGAAAGGTGCACGTTGGAAAGTCAACGGAAGCCCGCGAGCCTTCGATGGCGGGCTTAGTTACCTTTCAAATATGGAAGACTACAAGGGACGATTCGAGATTAAGTCGAAAGACAAAGAATCTTCGTGGAAAGACTTGATGAATTTATGCCGAGTGCTCAACAACACGCCGAACGATCAGCTTGAGGAAAAGCTATCGCCGATTTTGGACATCGATGGTGTGCTGTGGTTCTTGGCTGTTGATGTCGCAACATCGAACAGCGATGGTTATTGGACACGAGGCAGTGATTACAACATCTACCAAAACGCGGAAGGCAAGTTTCACATACTGCCACATGATATGAACGAGGCGTTTTCGGCCGGACATGGTGGTGGTGGCCCCGGTGGCGGAAGAGGCGGCTTTCGAGGTCGCGGTGGCGGCTTTGGTGGCCCCCCCGGACCTGGCGGTGAGCGTGGCAGGCCTGGTGGAGAGCGAGGAGGCCCAGGTGGTCGTACTCGGGGCGGGCCCGGCGGTGGTCATGGTGGACCTGGAGGTGGCGGTGTCACTCTTGATCCGATGATCGGACTGAACGACGACTCAAAACCACTGCGTAGCGTTCTTCTAAAGCATCCCAAGTTCCAGCGACAGTATCTTCAAAACCTTAAAACCATTGCCGAAATGATGCAGTGGGAGCAAATAGGACCGAAGATCGAAAAGTACCGCGAACTGATCGACGCCGAAGTGGAAAGCGACACTCGCAAATTGTTTGTCTATTCCGATTTCCGCAAAGCGGTCGATACTAAGAAACCCGAGAAAGATTCGACCAGTCTTCGAGCGTTCGTCGAACAGCGATCAGAGTTCTTGTTGAACCACGAAAAGATCAAGTCATTGTAGGTTCGCTGCGACGCAGGCCTCGTTACTGTGGCACCGGCACGTTTACAATTTCCAATCGCCAGTCAGCAAATGCTTTCTCGGTATGAAGGATTCCGATCGTGTCAAAGCTATAGTTGTTGCCCTCGCCGTATAGACTGTCGGGCGAAACGTTGAACGTCCAAACCGAACCCTCGGGGACGGTTCGTTTCGCCGCGACATCAATGATCTGCTTTAGCGCTTTTTGATTTGCGTTCGCTTTCTCGCTCGAGTCGGCCGCCTGCCAATGTCGAAAAGCGCCGTTGCTGGCGACGATCCGGTTCATTGCCGGATTGGGTCTTCCTGAGTGCTGGTGTGCACGGAAGACGGCACGCAGCTTTGCTGTCTCGGAACTTGCCACCGACAACAGGTAGTTCGTCGAAGCTTGTCCGTGATTGAATGCTAGTCGTGATGAGTTGAAGCCAATCGTGGGCTCGTCCTTGAACACGAAGAAGTCGTTCCACATAAAGCCAATCGGGTTGGGGCTAATTGGAGACTTCGGACGGAAGTCTTCCAGCCGTTCATCCGTCATGGCTTTCGTTTCGGCGTTCGTTTTGCTGAGCCATTGCGGGTGATCAAGAGCGAAAGTTTTTTGCTTCAGTTCACCGAGGAACTCAAACGCAAGTGGCTGGTCCTCGTTCAGCAAAGATCGTTGATCGTAACCCGGTTCCATGCCGCCGTGATTGCACTGTACGTAATTGGAGTCGACGCCAACGTAAATGACGACCGGCAAAAAATCGTACATCCGCCACATGTTCGTCGGGTTGAATTCACGCCCGTATTTCATCTGCCCTTCGCGCAAGAAGCCGTAGGTGGCGGTCATCTTGAAGTCTTCGTGATTTCCTCTTGCCATCAAGACATGGTTTGGGTTCTCCAGCTTCAACCGCATCAGCGTGTAGAGTACTTCAATGCCATACGAGCCACGGTCGACGTAATCACCAAGGAAAACGAAGTACGTGTTTGGGTTTTTGAGTTTAAATCCGTCGGCGTAGTCGTTTTCGTTCAGCCAATCCAATGTCGAAATCAGCGACCGAATGTCGCCGTGCAGGTCGCCGTGGAAGATGACTTTGGATCCGGCTGGAATGTCAACTTTTTGAGCAAACGGTTGGAATGGAATTGGGGACCTCGAGTAGTAACTTCGCTCGATATCGAAAAACTCATCTGCTTTCGGTTTTTCGCCAACCCAATTCGATGGTTCTGCAAGATTGCTCTTTTGGAAATGCTTAAGCAGCTGCGTCGCCAGATCATCCGCGATAGCGAATGTGGGTAACGGCAGTTGTGCCTTCTGCGGCATTCGTCCTTGCAGTGTGCGGTTCGTCGGCGCCGCGAGGCAATTCGTTTTCCACTTCTCAAACGTAAGCAACTCTTGAGCGTTTGCCGTGACGGGAAACAGAAGAGTGACAATCAGCAAACAAACGGCGGGAATGGGGCGGCGTCGCATCTCGTATCTCGTTCTTTGGTTCGTGTGGCTTTGGTTTATCAATGTACGGGAACACGGACCGGTTGGCGCTACCGGATCAGAGCAGATTCAACGCGATTGGCAACAACGACTAGCTTTCCAACGATTCGGCGATACACGGACGAAAAGGCCACCGTAAACTGATCACCCGCGTTCGCGACAGCTCCCACGTCGTCGGATGGTGGGTAATCGCCGATGATAAACTCTGCCAAGTTAATCTGTCCGCGAGCGTGATCGAACGGATAATCTTGGTTTCGCAGTGGGGTTCGCATATCAGTTAATTTCGAATGTAGCGTCTTTGTGTGACTCAGCACCTCGCCGATGTAGTCCTCGTTTTCTTCGTTGCCCGAAAGTAGATCGAGGAGTGAGGCGAGTTGTCGGAAGGTATGGCGACCCGCGTTGTAGTCAGTCAGCATTCCATTCATGCATTGCAATGTTTCTACTAAGCCCTTCGTTTGTTTCTGGACGGCTCGGTTGGTTTTGATCCGTTTCACGACGGCTGGATGTAACGACAGTCGCAGTGCAGCATTCAATCGCTGGGATGCCAGTTTCTCAAAAGGCACGAGCTTCAACGCGATCGACTCCAGTTGTTTTTTGTTTTTTCGGCTCGTCGTTTTGGCTTCCTCTAGCGTCGAAACGGGAATTGTGAACGGCATGCGGCGGCTAAACGTACCGGCGCGATGCATTGTGATTGCCAAGTCAGCCTGTAGCTTGTTCGTGTCGAGCTGCTCAAATTTTCCGAGCAGCTTCGCGTAGTCGTTTTGGCGGTTGTTTAATGCGTTCTTCGCCGTCTGTAGCAAATGCAATTCATCTTTCGCGTTCGCTGGCGGTTGTAGATTGCCCGTACCTAGGCGTATTCCACGGTGAGCTGAAAAATTCTCATTGAAGTAGATGTCAACCACGCGAGCTTCCGCGATCGTGGCATCTTGCTGTTTAATCAGTTCGTCCGTTGACTTCAATTCTTTGATCTTCAATCGCTTCCCGAAGATCGATCGATAGAAGTCCTGCGTAGTGCCTTTACATATCGCATCAAAATTTCGAAACAGATCTGATGCCGGTTGGTGTAGGTGAAAGACGCCTTCTGCGTTTTCTCGCAATGCGTTTTCGATGCGGTCATGATCGCAAGGATGTGTATCGAACAGGCCGGTAGATTCTTGCTCCTCGGTCGCTTGCAGTTCGGCGATGGCTTCTTTGGGCATATGTCGAGTAGTGCTTCTGAGTAACTTCGGTAAGTTGTCAGCAAGTTTGCCCTCCCGATAGAACTCGCTCATTTGCGACTGCATGCCTTGGTAGGCCAGGCTAAGCTTGCGAAGTTGCCGCGTGCCCGACACAAAACCTCTGCTGCCCGCGAGTCTAGCCTCATGGCGATCAGCGTCGTATTCCATCTGTCGCAGCAACATTCCCGCAAACGCGTTTCCAATAATCATGAGCCCCCAAAGCACCCACCGGGTTAGCCAGACCATGAGCTTGGCCAAGTAGAAGATCCACGCGATACGAAAATCGAGTTGTGAGGCTGCTTCGTCCAGCCACATGTCCCACGAGTCACGCTGATACACGACTTTGGCGAACCAGTGGCTGATGTACCGAATTAGGAAAGACAGCCGCATACCGGTGCCTTGACTGAAGTGGCCGAACTCGTGTGCGATGACGCCAGCGAATTGCTGCATGCTCATCCCGCTCACTAACGGCATGCCCAACGTCAGCACAAGATCGTTACCGGTTAGCATGCTCAGAAAACCACGGCGAAAGCTCGCGGAAGCATTCAAATCACAATCCACGCGAATACGTTGAGGTTCCGGGGCATGGACGGCGTCGCAAATCCGATCGACAAACGCGAACAAGAGCGGCTCATTGTCTCGGTTGAGCCATCGTTCGCGTTCGGTTCGGTCGAGCCGGGTAAACAGTGGCTTGATCATGAACAGAATCGCGATCGGCCCGACAAGGATGGGACTCGCGTATAGCAAGAACATTAGTACAGCCCCGCGACCGCGAACGATCGAAAGCATACCCGTGTTATTCACAGCGTGGTAGTAAACGCCATAGGCAAAACCAGCAATGATGCCGATGTAGATCAGTGGCAGTAGAAGCATCACCGCAGACACGATCAGCGTCACGAAGCGATAGGCAAGCGACACGCGAACGGGCGCAATATCGCCCTTAAAAGCACCAAGAATCTGACTCTGTGTGAGTTGCGTTGAATTCGCCGTCGCTGTCTTGCGAACCCTGCGTTTGGTAACTGGTTGTGGTGTGGAAGTCGAGGGCGTTGCCGCTTTCTGAATCGCACCCGATGGTTGAGTATTTACACTTTTTGAAGGTGGTGTCGCTTTGGCCGCAGGAACACGCATCTTGTGCTGGCAGGCAGAGCACTTCACCGTCTTACCAGCAAGCTCCGGCTTGAGCATGTAGACCTTCGAACAGCCAGGGCACTTAATCTTCATCCGGTTTGGCTCAATGTTTCTTAAATAACAGGCTGCCATTGTACTCAAGGAGAAAAAGCTGATCCAGCAACACCGCGTAGCTTGCAAGTAATGGATTCGCCATCGTGGGAGCCTCGGTTTTCAGCTTTTTTCTGCGAGTGAAGAGACGGTTGATCCGGTTGTGCACGTCTACCAAATCCACTGCCCCTCTGAAGAAATCCGTCGAATAAAAGACACGCGAATATTGTTCGAAAACCAACGAAAACCGGAGCGTGACGCCAAAACGCAACCGATACTTGCCCATGAAAATCACGGGCATTTCACTTCGAGTTCCAGAGCGAGTCGTCACGAACGACGAGATCGCAGAAGAAACGCGCCGACGTAGTGAAAGTTCATTTTCCGGTGACATCGACCAAACCATTCGTGAGCTAGGAAGGCTCTTTGCACGTTCTGGCATAGAAACTCGCCGCTACCTCGGCGACAACGAGCCTTGGTATCCGCACGTCAGTTCGGCGATCTCGGATGCGATGGAGCAAGCCGGACTTGCGCCGGTAGACGTGGGTTGCGTCATGTACGCAAGCGTCTTCCGCACTATGCTTGAGCCAAGTATGGCGAGCTTGATTGCACGCGATTTTGGTATGCAGCGAGCAGCGGCGTTCGATGTAAATGAAGCCTGTGGAAGTTGGGGGCGAGCTGCATTTTTAGCTCAAAGTTTGCTCGATTCTGGTGCCTATAAAAACATATTGATTGTCACCGCCGAAGCGAACGCTCGTTTTCAAGGTTACGGATCGCTCGCCGCAAACTTGAAGACGCATCTCGACCTGAATTGGGCATTTCCTTCTTACACGATCGGGTGTGGATTCACTGCAACCGTCCTCACTGCCGACGATAAAAAAACAGACCCACAGCCTTGGGAAATCACGTACAACGCGGACAATGACTTGGCCAACTTGTGCTTGTTTCCACTTTCTTGGCCCACCAATTCCGATTTCCAAATCGGCGATCTTGATACGTCGGGACAAGGTAGCGGTATCTTCACATGCTACGGCAACGAAATGCAAACGAAATCGACAACTCAGTTTGTGCGATTTCTGTACAAGAGCATTGAAGACATCCAGCGGGCGGACATTTTCTTGCCACATACGCAGACCTACAAAGCGTATGCGCATCTCATGCGGTTTCTGAACGTTAAACAAGACAAGCTTTTTTCGGTCTACCCTGACCTAGGCAACGTTGTGACCTGCTCACTGCCGGCGACCATCGCCAAAGCAGTCGAAGCAGACCGCCTGCATCGCGGGGATAAAGTCTTCATGGCAATGCCAGCGTCTGGCCTTTCGATGTCGACTTATTCGTTTACATATTAGCGAGCCATAATAGGCTGGCGACCGTATGCCGTGGTCTATCTATAAGTGTTACTCGGTAGTAAACGCCATCGAGGTCTGAACGGGGTAGCTGTTGCATGTGCAACCGGAGCTACCTTCCGGGATAAGCAGCAAACCCTCTGCGGGGATCATATTGATCCAGCAGCTCGGCCGACTTACGGCAGTGACGAGTTCAATTTCGTTCGTTTTCAAAGAATAACGTGCAGGATTTCCGCTGCGGAAGAAGAGTGCGTCAGCCGACCCTGAAAGTGTGCCGCAGCCGTACCCGCGTTTGCTTAAGTTCAGTTCCGTTAGTTTGGCTCCTGTCGACAGGTCGTAAGCAAACGGTTCGACAATCAGCTTGCTGCCGATCAGTACTGGATGCTTGTCCTGTTCACCGTGATCGCCACCAGGCTGTTTGAGATTGTCTTGCGTGGCGCTCCAAAGTTCCGTGCCGTCATCAGCGCTGAAAACGCGAACGTCATAGTGCACCGTTTGAGCGTTTCTGGAGTTGACTAAAATTACATGATCCTTTTCGCTAAGGACAAACGCGTTCTGCGGATTTTCAACGACGGGTAGACTCTTACTCCAGCGCTGTTTGCCAGACAGCAAATCGATCGCGACTAGTTTTGGCTTCGATTTCCAAAATTCCGAAAGTCGAACTCGACCGGACGTAGTCGTTTCCAGGTCGCCCATTTCGTTTTCGACGAAGAAAACGGATGCCGACGTGGCCGCGATCGAGGGATTGAGTATCGCGCCAGAGCTTTCGTAACGCCAGACTGTTTCGCTCTTCGGAGACGTCTCGTCGAACGCGAACAGCGCATCGCTGCAAACGATGGGGCGATTGTCGGTGTATGCGCCTTCTAAGATTGCGTCTCGGTTGATCGTGCGTCTTGCGGCATTTTTAAGCGTGCTACTGCCTATGATTCGGTCGTTAACGCAGGCTAGGTAGCCCCAGTCGCGGCCATGAAACGGGACTTTATTCGTAACGATTTTTGTGTGGCCATTTGTGGTGGTTTGGAGTCTCAGTAATTCTTCGTTGACAGCGACATAGAGCTTGTTTTCAACAGCAACCATCCAGCCGCAATCTTTTAGCATGCCAATGCGAGTCGAATCAGGTATCTCTTCTTCCCATTGAACGACCCCAGTAAACGCGTCGACGGTAATGACGCGATCGAGTCCTGGTATGTACATTTGCCCGCGGCAAACGAGCGGCGGCATGGTTCGCATATGTCGATCGACCATTTTCCGTGGTCCCGGTCCACCGAACCATTGCAGCTTCAACTTGTCGCCACCGATACGTGCGTTGCTTGACGCGATGTTTCCAGAGGTACCGTAGGCGTGCGTCCAATCGCCTGACGTTTGCGGATTCGGATTGATGAATACGATGTCGAGGTCGGATAGCTCGGCGGTGCCGGCGTAAGGCGAGACGGATTCATGCAATTGCTTGTCCGCAGTGCCGCTGACCCAGTGAAAAATGTTCTTTGCGTAGTTCGGTTGTACACCGACCTTGAAAGTGTGGACCACAACCCTGCCGTAGACGTTCGCCGCCGCTAGACGCTTGCGGAATGCAGATACTCTTTCGTTTTGCCGCATGGCGAGGACGACTTGTTTTCGACTGTTCTTAGCGTAACTCAAAATCGCATCGAACTTTGTATCTGGGGGATCGATAATCAGCACATAGCCAGGCTGTGTTCCGTCGAGTCTTGGTTTCGCCTGCTCTTGTGATTTGGTCGCAAGTGAAGCGGTTGCAGCTCCGTCGTTTGCTCCGAAGCAATAGACCCAGCCACTGTCGGTGCTGACGAAGAGTTGGCCATCGGATATTGCCATCGAGTACGGACGGCCATCCAGTATGGCGGACCAGATTTCGTTGCCGCCTTGGAGAGCGGTTACTTTGCCGGCTTTGCCGTGGAATTCTGTTGTTTGATCCTCGACGATCGAGTAAACGGCTTCCGGGAGTTGCTTTCTCCCGCTGTCGAATTGGTCGGAGTTGGAGCCGCCGAGCGTCGTCCCGCTTGGATCGCGGCCCGTCGGTGCGAACACGCGATCGTTTCGAGATTCCAAATAGCCTTGTACGGACTTGTGGATTCGTGCCCGATCCAATATTTCACCGTTGCGTACATCGATCGAATAGAAGTAAGCGCCTTGCTGAGGGAAAATGCCAGCGACAAAGTAGCCCGTGCCTGCGCTATCTATCAGTACGCCACTACGTATCGGGCGCTCACTTATCAATCGCCCGTTTCCAGGGATTCGTCGCGTTCCGACTTCCTTTCCGCGGGTTTTCCATTTCAATTCGCCAGACGTTGCGTTGACTCCATAAGCAAACCCGTCGTCGGATGCGAAGACGACGAGCTCTTCCCAAATAGTCGGAGCCAAGCGAATGGGCCCCTCTGCAAATGTTGTCCAGAGTTGTTCACCGGTTGTGGCGTCGAACGCGCGGACTTGATCGTCGGATGACGAGCTGACAATCAAACGTCCGTCCGCCACAACGATTCCGTTCGCTCGATCGTGAATAACACGCGGACGCAGATTCGTCTTGTGATGCCAGTAGTCTTGCTTTGCAGGATTCGGCCAAGCAGGCTGTGGTATTGCGACTTTCTTGCTCCATTGGAGCTTCAAGGGAAGCGGAAGTGACTCGGCTGACTTGCCAGATCGCTGGTTGTCGTGAAGATGCGTGGGCCAATTGTCGGCCATCGCGACGAGGGTGTGGAGGACTACGATTGTGGCTGCAAGCGAGCAAGGTCGATTCATCTGTTCAACTTATCAGGCCTGTCAAGTCTGTAGAGAACAGGAGCCGCAGTTAACCAGTCGGAGTTGCCGGGGTCAGCATGGACAGTGTGATTCCGCTGATCGCACGCAACTGCGCTTCACGAAGTTGGCTTGCCAACGCTGAAGTTCTTCCGCTGTCGCCTCGATTGGCCATGTTGTAGCCGAGCTTCAACAATTCGTTGGCTGTCATGCGTTCAGGTGGACGAGCCAGACTAACGGCGCCGATTGGCTGATCAAGTCGGTGGAGCCAACCTTCTTTGGTCAGTCGATCGACGATCCGAACCACGGTTGCCGATGGAAGCGTCGTAATATCGGCGATTTCGCTGTTGGTTACAGGTTTGCCAGATACGAAGCGTTCAGAGACAACCTCGGCTACCGTCAAGACACCTGTTGGGTCGAGAAGGCCACCACGGATTTTCGGCGCATTTATTTCGTCAAGCGAACGACCGTGAAGCATCTGCAGTGTGGCGGCAACTTCCAATCCAAACAACACTGCCAGCCACATTAGATAGACCCAAAACATAAATAGCGGAACCAATCCAAGGGAACCATAAAGCTGATTGATCGCAAATACGTTGCCTAAGTACGCTCCAAGCGTATGTTTGCCAATCCACAGCAGCAATGTAGTAATGAACGCTCCGCCCATGGCGGCATTGATGCTCACGTTGGCATTTGGGATCAATGTATACACCGCGACAATGAACAGCCACGGAATGCTAAATCCCCAAACGTATCGCGCAACAAAGAGCAGGCCGTGCCAAGTGTCGACGGTATCGATCCAGGTTGTGAACAGTTGATTCACGTAGGACGTCAGTCCGATAACAATTGGCGAGATCGTCAGGATGAACCAATAAAGCGGAAATCGCCGCGACCAACAACGCCCATCAGCAGCACGGTAGATAATGTTGAAGCTGTTTTCGATCGTGACCATCAAACCGATTGCTGCATAGATGATCACTAACAGCCCGACTAAACCGGCGGCAGACATGTCGGCCTCGATCAACTGCGACGTGAGATTCTCTAGCCACTGCGCAAGCGTGACTGACCCGACGTTTTCTCCCAGCCCAGCGCCTGGCGCCGCGCCGACTTGTAGTTTGTCGAGACCCGCCGCGACAAGGACATCGTGCAGAGTCCCGATGATGGCTTCTGGGCCATTGATGGTCTTGATCAGAATGGTCGTGACGACAAGAATCGGCGCTAGTCCAAACAACGTTCGAAACGCTAACGCCGATGCCATTTGCGGAGCACGGTCTTCTTTCAACTGCCTCGCACCATAACGTCCGAGATCGTAGGCGAATCGTGCGGCGCGTCCACCGAGTAGCACCTTCATTCCATTTCGCAGCATCGCGTCGTTTTCCTAGCGCAGAGGTAAACAAGTTTCTTCGGAAGAAACAGCTCGGGCGATCTTATACGGGTTCCCCAATTTGGCGAAGTCGAATCAGTGGCAATTCCCCAGGCTGGAGAAATGTTTTCGTGTTTTTCTGTGTAGGAGTGGCGCGTTTGCCAGGAATCTCCCTTAGCTACTACTGGACCTTTCACAAATCGAAGGAGAGGAAACCACAATGTCTAGAATCCGTTCGTTCTTCGAGAAGGCCGTCCAGAAGGAACACCCATTAACGATCCAACAACACTATGCGATGGGTTTTGGCGTTGGGTTGCAACCCATCAAAGAGTGACGCTCGCGAAAACCGCGGAGCGGTGGCATGCGATAGCCTGGGACTTCAGTCCTCGTTGTTAGACACAAGTTGGCTCCTTGTTTGCGTTTGGTCCAAAGAGCCTCCAGCATCTAACGATGTCGTTCAGACGTTGCAATCCGATAGCAACCGATTGAGGTCCGGGTTCATCATCTCGGACACGGTTGATGTATCCGCCAAGACGAGCAACGAGTCGTACCATCTCCTGAAGTTTAGGAGGTTCCTTCGGTGGTGTTTCGTTGTTCACGACTCGCCATATTGATTGCCACTCGTCAATACCAAACACCGCTTCACAACTCACGTCAGGCATTTCCCGCCCCAGACGACACACGTAAAGCGTGCGCCAAGCAACGATCATGTAAACCGCCATGCATCGGTAGAAGCGATTCACCTCTTCGAAACGTCGTGACTCAACGCGACATCCTGTCTTTAGAGTTCTGAAGAAGATCTCGATCATCCAACGGACGCAATAGTACTGAATTACTTCGCGCACTTCTTCCGCATTCTGGATCGGAAGGTTCGTGTACAGAATCCATTCCACGGCCACATCGCCGTCAGGAGGATTCACTTCGCTCACGACAACGACATTCACTTCTTGATGAGATAGCTTCCGGTCGGATCGCCAGGGAGCACGAAGCTTCACCGTCGCTGCTCTTACTTCTACTTCCGCAGTGCGTGGTTCTCGTGGTTGCTTGCGGGCTCGTTTGTCGATTTTTACTTTGGCGGTTCGACCACGAACCGTAATCTGCTGACGAAACAGAACCGGCTCTGCCATCACGACATCGCGAGGCTGCATGGATTGATTGCAGTCGTCTTCGTCAAGCGTGGCGCGATGCTGACAAGCACGAACAATCCAACCCAGGTTGGAATGCTGCATTGCTTCGTCAATCACTTCATAAATATCTGCCTCACTGTCCGCCACACTGATGAATTGCGTGTCAGGGATTTGATCAGCAACGCGTACCGCGTCGCGGTGTGAGTCTAACCACCGCAGGCTTTCTTTTTCTTCAATCGGCGTATGTTTGCGGTCGTACTGTTTCTGAGCCGTCGAACGTGGTTCGTCATCATCCCGTGACCAAGTTTCCGCATAAACCGTACCCAACGGAGTCCCATTGGGCGTGAATCCCATGAGCGGATGAAGCAACACACCATGGCGCGCGTGGCCATCGAGCGTACCCGCGCCGATGACCTGTTGTTCAGGTCGAGTCAAATCGATTTCTGAGGTGTCTTGGACGAGGATGACCACGGCGTGTTCCGCAAATCGCCGTAGCGAAGCTTCGATATGCGGATGCAGGATGTCTTCAAAACCAACACGATCGTTGTCGAAGAAACGGTACGCCGCCGTCGTTTCCGCTTCACCTCCATTGTGGGCTGCCGGAATACTTGACTGTGGATGAGCTGACAACGCACTGAGGATTTCCGTCAATCGGTTATTCAGGCGTTTATCTTTCAATTCAACATCGGCCATTTCGTCAGAAACCCAAGGCGCGAGCATCGTTCTTCCCCTTTCGACTCAGTGTGCAATACATTGCAACTCGGCTCGTCGATAGAAAAACTCATCGATACACAAAACCTCTCAGAACAACTTCATCAACACCTACAGCTTCCGCAGAAAACTCAACCCAAAACTAACAATCACAACCGAACTTGTGTCTAACAACGAGGACTTCAGTCCCAGGATGGCGGTTGCGAATCTAATCTAGTCGCGGAGAGACGGCATCCGCCGGTCTGCAATGAGGCCGTCAACCAACGATTTCGTCATCGAACACATAGCGTTCGTCAAATTCGATTCGGTGTTTCTTCAACAGGGCGAAATACTCATCCTCAAATGACTGACTCGCATGATGCTGTTCCTGATTGTCGATGTACTTCTTTACGGTTTCCGACATCGACTCGCTTACGGAAAATGCACCATAACCCCGCTGCCATTCAAACCTCGCATTGATCTTGCGGTTTTCGTTGATCCAACGCGACGAATTGCCTTTTACCAATTTGACGGTGTCGGCGATGGCGAACGAAGGGTGGATTTTTAGAAGTAAATGCGCGTGGTCTTCGATTCCACCAGCACGCAAGAGAATCGATTTATGCTCTGTGGCGATTCCGCCCATGACGGAGTAGAGTTCGTCGCGCCAGTCCTTGTGAAGCACCAGCGCGCGGGTTTTTGTGCTGTACACGACGTGCAACAAAATGCCATGATGCGTTGAAGGCACTTTTGTCCCTTTCGGTCCGGATGGCGTCGCTCCGCGACTGTGATTCAGGTGGTCGCTGTACACCTTGGGTTAAAACCCAAGGCTACCAGAAAATGTCGCTCCGCGACAAATCGGCGGAGCGGTGGTATGCGATGGCGTCGATATTGGATTGCAACCCATCAAAAAGTGTCGCTCGCGAAAACCGCGCGGTGGCATGCGATAGCCTGAGACTTCAGTCCCAGGTCGTCGGCTGTTGCGAATCTAATCTAGTCGCGGAGCGACGGCATCCGCGCTGTTTTAATTGTGCGCTACGCCTAGGGTTAAGAGCCAAGGGTATCAGAAAAGGTCTCCCCGAGACAAAACCATGGATGCCACGGTTGGCGATGGAATAACTGCGCTAGTCCCATTGCGGCTCATCGTCATTCTATCGGTCGGTGAAGTAGTCTGACGACACGATCGCCAACAGGATGTCGCGCAGTCTGAAGTCAGTGTCCGCGGACTGCTCGTAGAGTTGGTCAAGATTGTCGCGGTCGCGAAAAGTGAGCTGTCGGGCCATCGCGTAAGACAGCATGTTCTCAACAAACGCTCTCGAAAACTTGTCTTTGTCTTCCATCAGAATTTTCTTTAGGCCGAGTGGACCTTCGAAGGCTCGGCCGTCCATATGAACAGTTCTTGTGTCCACGGGAAAACGTTCTTTGTTTTTCTTCTTGTCCTTCTTGTTCGGGGCATAAATGCTGACGTCAGTGTACTCGTCCCGCCAGCGTCCTATTACATCGAAGTTCTCCAAGGCGATTCCAAGCGGGTCCATTTTCTTGTGGCAGTTGTTGCAACTGGCTTGCTCACGATGCGCATCGATCGTTTGTTTGATGGTCTCCGTTTGCGTCGGCGGAAGGAGGGTTGCGATTTCCAGGTCCGCTGGTGTCTCCAGATGATGTCCGTAGAAACTCCGCAACACCCAGGCGCCGCGATAGAACGGGTTGGTATATTCCCCGTTGTTGGTTGTCATCAGCATGAACCCCGCTTGGGAAAGCAGGCCGCCGCGATAGCGATCTTTCTCGCCCAACGCCACTTTGGAAAACTCTGAAGAAATCTCTTTGGGCCGGTAATCGACCGGTGATATTTTCGTTGCGCCGGGTCTTTGGCTGGGCTCTGCGACCGGATGGCCTTCGATCCGATAGATGTAGTTGAGTTCCGGCGTGATCATCACGAAATCAGAGTCAATAAAATTCACCAAGCTCAGGTTGCTGGAAAGTAACTCTTTGAAAAACTCAATTGGTTCTTCTTTGATTTGATCGCGGACCAGGTCAAACTCATCAACGGTGAAGATGCCTACGTCTGGTTCGATGATCTTGAGCTTTTTAAGATCGAGCCATTGATAAACATAGTCTTTGACAAACCGATCGGCTCTGGCGTCCTGCAACATACGGAGCGCTTGCTCGCGTCGGACGTTGGGATCCTGCAGCATTCCCTTGCTCGCCAATTCGAACAGCGTCTCGTCGGGCAAGGAGTTCCACAGGAAATACGACATGCGGGCAGCAATCGCGTGGTCGTCCAGCGGACCCGATGCGCCTTCGCGCTTGAACAGGAAATTCGGAGAACATAACATTCCTCGAATACCTGCTTGCAGAGCAGAGTAGACATTTCGGCCTTCGTCGAACTCTTGCTTCGCATGCGTATAGACGGGCTGCATCTCGGCTGCGGAGACGGGGCGGCGAAACAGTTTCCGGGCAAGCCTGTTCAAAATGGCCTGGCATGCTTCAGAACCAGCCAATGAATTGATGTCTTGGCAATAGGTTTCATAGAAGTGCGTATTGGGTGGCCATGACTCGTACACGGGGCCCGTGATAGTCGCAGTCTCAATGCAGAACATCCGCTGCGGACCGCCCCCTTGCACCGAGTTGCATCTGAGAGCGATCGTGTCATCGGACGACAGTCGAGTCGTGAACCCTTCACTGGGATCAAATTCTTGCCACGCAGCATTTTTGGGTACCACGTTAACAATGGCTTGTCCGACTCCAGAGTTCTTTCGCAGGAAGTAGCTCATCGAATGGCCGCCGGGTGGCGAGTGGTCGAGATCGCTTTCAGATACGTCCGTAACGGCAGGCAATCTTTCTTCATCGCGGCTGCCGGGAACAAATTTGGCGTTGATATAGAAGCCCTTGGGAGCAATCCGATAGACGCCACTCGCTGCGACCGACGGGTTGATTTTTATTTGGGTGGCGGGAGATGCGAATACCAGCGGGCGCGAGTCCCGTTCAAGTGATGGGGCGAATCCTTTGGTGTCGTCCTTGTGGCTGTGTGTATCGATGTCTGTGTTCTTCGTTGAGTAGACAACGACTCGTGGAACAGGTCTTTCACTGACGACACTCTGGGCGATCCGGTTGGCGACGTTGAAGTACGCTTCCATATCAACTGCCGACATGTGCAAGTTGTCGGCATTGTTGTCAAAGCCAGCGTCGATGTTGTCGAGTGGCAGACGGTCGATCAGCGTGAAGTCCGTGCCAAAGACGTCGTTTACCGTGTTTTGGTATTCGACTCGACTCAATCGTTTCAGCATTCCAGGTTTTTGTTTTTCGGCGAGAATGCGGAGCTGATTGGTTAGTGCCTTTTGAATTGCTGTGGTTTGGGCGGGTTGCGGATGTTTTGGGGCGTCTTCCGGCGGCATCTCGCCGCTTTCAATCGCGGAATAGATATTGTCAAGCAGACTTGGGTTGTTCCACTGCACTTCAATCTGGTCGAGACGAATGTCGGCTTTTGGTTTCTGCTGTCCGTGGCAGGAAACGCAATATGTGGTGAAGAATTGTTGCGAGTGTGCACGATCGTCGGCGACACAGTTCGTAGCACGGACTCCGGCGAACAGCAGCAGTGAAACAACCAACTTTGAGATCTTGTTATTCAACATAGATTTCACAACTCGATTATCTTACGGCTATTTCCGAACTGTTCCCGCTGGATGCCGAATTTCTGAAGTATCGACAGATAGATATCGCAAGTGGTCTCGCCTTTGCGAATCACATGGCCGCCGTGATTCTTGAATCCTCCGCCCGCGACGTACACAGGGATTTCGCTGCCGTTATGCGGGCCCCTTTTCTGGCTCACACTGTTGTTTCCAGTGGCCACGGTAACGGTTTCATCCATCAGCGTGCCGCCCGACTCGACTTTTGTGCTGGCGAGCTTGCCGTAAAAGTTTGCCAGTAGCGAAAAGAACGAGGAGTCATACTTCGTCAGACTTTTGCGTGCGTCCTCAGACTTGGGCACGTTGTGCGTTGTAATGTGGTGATCATTGTCGAGGCCAACCATATAGAAATTGACCACGCGTGTGACGTCGAACTTGAAGGCCTTGTAGATCATGTCGAATGCGATGCCGCGCTGGATCGCACGCGGGTTATCCAAGAATCGCTTTTTATCAACATCGGTAGCAAGGAAGCCATTTTCGAAGGACGGTGCGACGGGGAATTCGACATCCTGATTTGGTTTGCTGAGCCACTCGATCGATTTGTTGAGCTCCTGTTCTGATTCACGAAGAGCCGCGAAGTATTCTTCCAGTCTTGTCTTGTCTCGGCCCGACACACGCTGCATCAGAGACTTCGCCTCGTCGCGGGAAGCGTCAAGGACACTCTTTTTGTGAGCCAGCAGTCGCTCCTGTGTCTTCGGGTCTGTCTTGGCGAAGAGAGTTTCAAACAGAACTCTCGTCGATTGAATGGGCATAACGGGCAGCCTGTTCCGCCACGATGCAACGATATGGTGATGAGCGTGGCTGATAAAAGTGACCACATTCCTGACTCGGGTTAAATGCCCAATGTGGTCGGCCACGATCTGGTCCAATGAGTCCGGGTTGTTCGTAGTATTTCCGACAAAGCATTTATGGTCGCGGACATGGTCCCCGCCGAACTTCATTTTCGAGTAGAGCGTAAAATGATCTCGGTATTTCGTCAGAGGCTCCATGTGGTCACTAAACACGTAGTCCGCACCATCGGTTTGCGGCAGTACGTCCGTGAAAAATCCATAGCCCATACTGACACAGAAAAGCCGTTTGACATCCGCTTCCGCCGGGGCGGACAGTTCTCGTCCGAAGCTTTCCAGCGCAGGCAGGAAAAGCGTGCAGCCAGCGGTTTTCAGCATGTCGCGACGTTTCATAGCGATCGACCTTAATCAGAGTTGTTGGTCGCTCAGTATACCAAGCCCCGAGACCCAGTCGAAGAATGTACCCCCGATGCTTCCTGGCTCCCGGTCTGACTGTAAGTTGGTGCCATGTGACGACAACCGCTTGATTCGCCTACGATCTCGGACGTTATGGTGCGAGGCAGTTGAAAGAAGACCGTGCTCCGCAAATGGCATGGGCGTTAGCGTTTCGAACGTTGTTTGGACTAAATAAAACCAACAGGTTTTCGGAGCGACATGGAAAAGTTTGCCACTGCTGGCTTGTCCAGCAGTGCCGTATCTAAGGTCAGCACTGCTGGGCAAGCCAGCAGTGGCACACGACATTGCTCCGATTTGGGCGTGGATCTATTTAGCACCGGTTCCGCGTCCACCGAGTAGCACCTTCATTCCATTTCGCAGCATCGCGTCGTTTTCCTAACGCAGACGCAAGTAAGTTTCTTCGGAAGAAACAGCTCGGGGGATCTTATACGGTTACCCAATTTGGCGAAGTCGAATCAGTGGCAATTCCCCACGCTGGAGAAATGTCTTCGTATTTTTCTGTGTAGGAGTGGCGCGTCTACCAAGAATCTCCCTTAGCTACTACTGGCCTTTCACAAATCGAAGGAGATGAAACCACAATGTCTAGAATCACCACCGCGACTGTTTTGATTTCGGCGTTATGTGCCCTTGCTGCATCCGTTCATGCGGAGGGAATCTTGTATTACGACCCGCCAACCGGCGAAGTGTTTTTCGATGTCGATACTAATGGACAAGGGTTTGTTGGCCTCGCGATACGAAGCCCTAGCAGTGAGATCATGCCGTCCGAGTATCAACGGTTGGGAGGCGAAACGATACTCTTTCTGCAAACTGAATCACACATCGCCGACTTGGCTGGATTTGGAATTTCGAAACCAGACGGGCTTTTTTCGCTCGGAGCGATCTTCCCGGCAAATAGGTCTATCGAAGCAGTGGAGGCATCGATTGCCGGTGGTTGGGGCATTACCGGATCGATAGTCGGGCATCCGTTCGTTCTTCGAGAAGGCCGTCCAGAAGGAACACCCATTAACGATCCAACACTATCGAGGCTTGACGACGACGCTTGGGCCACCGACGCAACACTCGAATACAACGCTGGATCGGGAGAATTGATGTTGGTTACCGACGGCTTCCTCACAGGTTTTGGGCTTCAGCCAAGCGAATCTGCTACATGGTACGACGACGCATTTTTTGCTGCAGTGGCAGGTGCAAGGTTCGACGGCAGTTTTTATCACTCGATTGGGCTGCTCGAGCCTGGCGAGTATCCGCTTGGAGCCGTTTTAGATCCTGGCCTGACGCCGACGGAGCTCGGCGATGCGTTTGACAAGGCCGTGTACCTCGGGCAGGCCGGAGTTGGCGTTTCGACGTTGAATCTTGCCTCAACCGGTCAGAGCTTGGACCTCGTTCATGTTCCTGAGCCAGCGTTTGGGCACTTACCACTGCTTTGGATAGCAGTAGTGCTGCTCCGATATCTAGCTGGAGTGAGCCAATCGTGAGTTAGGGCAGCGCTGGTGCCGTTGGCCGCGGTCTCTGTTCGCGACGCACCGTTGTGATGCCAGTCGCCATTGACTTCAGCTTCTCGAAACCTTCGTCGGTGATTCTGGTGTGGATGATATCCAAGACTTGCGTATTTAATTTCGCGAGTACATCAATCATCGAATCATCCACGTCTGTTTCTTGCAAAGACAGGTAGACCAAACTGGGATAGAGGGCCGCTCGCTCGAGTCCTTCACGAGTTATGGGGCAACGGCTGAGGTCCAGCTGTTTCAACTCGGTCCAGTCTTCGCGTAGTCCTTCGCCCGTAACATTGGTTTGCCTGAGTTGCAGCGTCCCGAGGTTTTTCAAGTTCCTGATTTCTGTCAAGCCGGCGTCATTAACTTGCGTGCCGCTAAGGATGAGGGTGCGAATGCCTGGAGCTTTTGCGATGTGCTTCAGGCCGTTATTGGAGATGTCAGTCCCGCCCAGGTTCAACTCTTCCAGACGATCGAGATGAATCAGCACGCCTAGGTCTTTGTCCGTAGCCTTGGTTCCCGCCAGAATCACCGTGCGTGGCTGAATGACTTTGCCGCCGAGATCCAGGATTGTCTTTATTGCCGCGGTTCGATTGCTTTCCGCCAGCTTTTGAGCCTTCCATCGAGGGGCGACAATCGCGACGGCTACGCATAGTGCCGTTAGAAACACGACAGCTGAGAAGATGCTAAAGCGTTGCTTCCACAGTAATTTTGGAGGTCGCCATTCCGGTTTTCCTTGGCCGACGTACCAGTTGGGGCGAGTCTGTTCAGCTGCTGGAGTTCGAATCATTTCTGCAGCAATGGCCAATGCAAACGGACCGAAAAGGCAGCAGGTGATGTGGAGAAACGGAGAGGGTGCCGGATAGATAAAGATAAAGAGCATCGACGGAAGGCCGGTCAACAGCGCGCCGATGCCGTCGATAACGGAAGGCCGGATGTTGTAGCGGTCTACGTATCTCGAAATTAGTCGCCCGAACGCCGGTCGCTGTAGGAAGATGATTATCCAGACAGGGGCGAGCATCAAGAACAACAGTGGAAGAGCCAGCGGAGAAGGATGATACTGCATCATCATTCTTGTTCCAATTTTTCTTTCCATTGCTGTACAAGACTAAACGCATCCAGCGGCGAAAGCTCATTAATGTCACAGCCTCGAATGTCGTCGAGCAGCGGATGTTCGGCTGCTCCGAAGAGCGTGAGTTGGAGCTCGCCGACGCCTTTGCGTTTTGCTCGCGCGGCAATTTTGGGTTGGCCATCGCCAGCGAGGTGTTCGTTCTCGAGTTGCGCGAGAACTTCTTTTGCCCGTTCGTTGACTTCGCGAGGAATGCCCGCCAGTCTTGCAACGTGGATGCCGTAACTCTTGTCCGCCGCACCGTCGACAAGCTTGTGTAAAAAAACGACTTTGTCTTTCCACTCTTTCACCGATACGCTCAAGTTACGAACGTTGTCGAGCGAAGAAGCGAGATCTGTGAGTTCGTGATAGTGGGTTGCGAAGAACGTGCGGCAACCGATGTCGTCGTGCATGTGTTCGACGATCGCCCAAGCAAGGCTGAGCCCGTCGTAAGTGCTCGTTCCGCGACCGATTTCGTCGAGAATCACGAGACTGCGCTCAGTCGCGTTGTTCAAGATCCTCGCTGTTTCAGTCATCTCCACCATAAACGTACTGAGGCCGCGAGAAAGTTCGTCGCTCGCGCCGACACGTGCGAATATGCGGTCGGACAAACCTATTTTTGCCGACTTCGCTGGAACGAAACTTCCCATTTGCGCCATCAGTGTCAGCAACGCGACCTGGCGGATGTAGGTGCTCTTTCCTGCCATGTTTGGGCCCGTGATCAGGATTACCAACCCATTGTCTTCGCCGACGTGGATATCGTTGGGCACAAACGTGCCTTCCGGCTCCACCACATCTAGCACTGGGTGGCGACCGTCGATGATTTCGAGCAAGCTTGGTTCGACGATTTCAGGCTTGCAGTAACCTTGGCGTCGAGCCAATTCGGCCAGTGACAGAAACGTATCGAGTTCTGCCAGGACACGCGCGGTTGCTTGTAAGCGACGCGCGTGCTCTTGCACCGAATCACGAAGCTGGCAAAAGATTTCGTATTCGAGATCTTTTGCTTTGTCATCCGCAGAGACAACTTTTTCCTCGTACTCTTTCAACTCGGGCGTGATGTAGCGTTCGGCATTCTTCAGTGTCTGCTTGCGAATGAAAGTCTCTGGCACTCTGTCTTTGTGCGCATTGGTGACTTCCATGTAGTAGCCAAATACTTTGTTGTAGCCAATTTTTAGGCTTGGGATGCCAGACTCTTCCATCTGCTTCGCTTGGTATTCGGCGATCCACTGCTTGCCGCCTTTGGTCAGTTCACGCAGTTCGTCGAGCTTCTTGTTGTGGCCTTCTCGAATGAATTGTCCATCCCGCGAAGACAGCGGGCAGTTTTCGACGAGCGCCGCTTCGAGTTTGTGGTAGAGCTCCGGACAGAGATCAATGTCGGCTTCGAGCTGTCGCAGTTGCTTCGTTTTACGACCTGTTAGCTTGGCCTTGGCTTTGGGCAGTCGGCCAAGCGTCTGCCCAACGAAGCTCAGGTCACGCGGGCTCGCCCGACCCGTCATCACGCGAGCGAGTAATCGCTCCATGTCGTAAACTTGCTTCAGTTCGTCACGTAGGTCCGCGCACAACGTTAGCTCACCGACCAGCTCTTCGACAGCATCGAGTCGGTGCATGATCAACTCTGCATCGGTGAGCGGATTCGCGAGCCAGTCCGCCAGCATCCGCGAACCCATCGCCGTTACCGTTCGATCCATGATCCCGAGTAGCGATGCGTCACGTTTTCCATCACGTAGTGTTCGCGTGAGTTCGAGGCTGCGACGTGTGGCTTCGTCGATTTCCAAGCAATAGCCCGTACGGTAAGGGGCAATTGTTTCGATATGATCGAGCGATGTTTTTTGTGTCTCTTGTAGGTAGTCGAGCACGGCCCCAGCGGCTTGGATCGCGGGCTGGTCGTGCTCGTCAAAACCAAACCCACTCAATCCTTTGGTACCGAAATGCTGTGAAAGTTTCGATTCGCCCGTCTCCAGTGAGAATGCAAACGGCGGCCGCGATGTGAGGAGCGTTTCGCTGGCCACGTAGTCCGGTACGAGCTCAGATTGTTCTGGGATCAAACATTCGGCGGGAGCAATGCGAAGTAGCTCGTCAACGATTTTGGATTGCGGAAAACTGCTGGCTTGAAACCGACCCGTGGAAAGTTCGACCCACGCCATGCCCACGATCGGCTCGCCCTTCGATTTATGACCGTTGCAGACGGCGGCGAGAAAGTTGTTCTCTTTCGGGTCCAGTAGTCCGTCGTCGGTGAGCGTGCCGGGCGTGACGACCCGGGTGACTTCGCGTTTGACGAGCCCTTTTGCCTTTTTCGGGTCTTCGACTTGTTCGCAGATTGCGACCCGGTGGCCTTGTTTGATCAGTTTGCCGAGATAGCCTTCCAGTTGATGGTGAGGAAACCCAGCCATCGGGACTGGGTTTTCAGTATTCTTGTCGCGACTTGTTAGCGTCAGTCCTACTGCCTCTGCAGCGACCTTTGCGTCATCGTGAAAGAGTTCGTAAAAGTCGCCCATGCGAAAGAACAGCAAGGCATCGCCGCATGCTTCCTTCGCGTCATCGTACTGCTGCATCATCGGTGATTTGGCCATGCCAAAATTTACCACGATGTCCGTGATGCGTTCTAGAGTCCCAGCAAGCTGCGTCGTCGGATCTGCTCGATTTTAGGTTCTAGCCGAGCGGTGCCCACGTGGCCTACCGTTTATTCAAATTTGACGGTGATTTCCTTGTCGCTTGGCAGGCCGTGGATCCCGTCAACCTTCTCCCGGATCAGTTTCTCGATAGTCCATTTGCCAATGATTGCCGCTTCAAACTCTTTCGAATTGGCAAACTTTTTTAGATCTGCATCGAACAGGTGGACAGAACGGGGCGTCGGCTTTGCCGGAGCATTCGTTTCAACGATGTTTTCCCCGACCTGTAGCGTGACGGTGAATCGAGCTTCCTGCAACATTGGTTTGAGGAAGCCTACCGCCAGGGCTGAACCAAAATCGGCTTCGGGTGCATTTGGGAGGTCGACGCCAGCTTCCGCGAAAGGATCCTCGTCATTGGTTTTGTTTCGTTCTTCCTGTTCGTGGAAGGCGATAACTTTGTCCACTCCTGGTACATAACGGAATCGCCATGGACCGCTCTCGGCAAACGACAATGCTCCATTGTCCTCGTCTCCATCGTCACTGTTGATCTCAGAGAACTCGTGAATAGGTAGTCGCAGTTTGTTGATGTCGTCGAATTCGTAGTGAAGCGTGAATCCCTTCCAGCCTTTCTTGTCTAGCTTGGTGCGTTCAACGAGCCGCACGCCCTCGCCCAGTGTTGCGGTGAATTCGTCAATCTCTTCATCGCTAATGGTCGTGTTTTTTCCGTCATCCAGTGACTCGCTCAGCAGGCACCGTAGAAACAGTTGTCCGCCGCCAGATTCCTGTAATTTAATCAAGACATGAAACCGCACGCAGCCAGTAAAAAATACGCACAGCACTGCCAATAAGAATAGCTTTCCCCACGTTTTCATAACTTCACCCCTGAGTATGATTCGTCCAAGAGAGTATTCGCGATCTGTCAGCCGATATTTCACGGCGGCAGAAAAATCCTTTGCAGTGTGTCGCAAAAACCTTCCGTCGGCCGTCTCCCCTGTTGGCCGTCCGATTCAATCGTACCCTCACCGATTCAATCCACGAAGAATCGAAGCTTCGCGAAACAAAGGCATTGGGCGACCGGACCGCGTAGTTAACTTCGTTTCAGGTTTGATACCGACTTGGTTCAATACGGTCGCGTTAATATCTGCAGGCGAGCATGCAGCGGATGCAGGTTCCAGTCCATTTTCGTCTGTGGATCCGTAGACGAATCCGGGTTTGAAGTTCCCACCAGCAACAAGCACGCTCATCGCGCGAGCCCAATGATCGCGGCCCCCCTGGCCATTGATGTTTGGTGTGCGGTTGAACTCACCAGCGCAATAGACGACTGTTTCCTTCAGTAGCCCTTGAGCGTCGAGGTCTTCGATCAAAGCGGCCAAGGCGCGGTCAAGTCGTGGCAGCAGGATATTGCGAAGCTCAGCGAAATTCTGGCTGTGCGTGTCCCAACCGCCCATGCCTATCGTGACAAACCGGACCCCGGCCTGCACCAATCGCCTCGCAGCCAGTGCACTGCTCCCCAGTGACGATCCTCCATACCGTTGAACCACTTCGGAACTTTCCTTACTGATGTCCAGAGCATCGCGCGTCTTTCCGGCGGTGAGAATGTTGAGCGCCTGTTGCTGGAAAGCGGACATCTCTTCGGCGGTGGCAGTTTCGTCAAAACGACGGAATCCACGCTCGACCTTCGACAGCAATTCTTTCCGACGTGTCAGATCGTCCACCGTGAACCCCTCTGGAAGGCTGAACTCGCCCTTCGACTTATCCGAGCGGCGGTCCAAAAAACGATCGACAACGAATGGGTTGTGGGAAGAGCCGAGATACCCGGCTTGGCCGCGGTCGCCAGCCGTCAAATCGATGTACGAAGGAACCTCGCGCCCAACACTCTGGCCGGTTTGGCTGGAGACAATCGAACCGATCGACGGATACTTCAACGCGGGGCTGATCGGATTGCCCGTGAGCATATACTCCGTGCCTTGGCCATGCTCGGCAATCGTGTGACTGACGGACCGAATCAATGTGCAGTGGTCCATTTGTTTCGCCATCATCGGCAAATGCTCGCAGATCTGCACGCCGTCGGCTGCGGTCGAAATCGGTTGAAACTCGCCGCGAATTTCGGCTTTTGCGTCGGGTTTCAGATCCCACATATCGATTGTCGAGGGACCGCCATCCAACCAGACGAGAATGATATTCTTCGCCAACGGCTTATCTGGCTTGTCGGAATTTGCGGATTCACTCGCGAGCAGTTTCGGTAGCCCAAGCCCCAGGAGCGGGATCGCACCCACTTGAAGGAAGCTTCGACGGCACAACGTTGTTCTTCGCAGTTTGCTACTCATCGTTTCGGTTCCGAAATGCGAATGATTGGTGGCTAATGATTGGTGATGAATTCGCGCGTATTCACGAGAGCCCAAACAAGATCGTCGAACGCTGCCTCGCGCCGTTCAGCATCGCTCAGGTGTTTCACGCCGGTCGCAGATTCCGTCGCGTCTGGCTTACGGCCAAGGACTCTCAGGTAAAGCTGATCGACCAGTCGCTTATCGCCGAAAGACAGAAGGTCTCTGATCGACCCTGACTTCATCTTTTTCATGATGGACTGGTCGTTGATCAGAAAAATGAACTGCCGCAAGTCGCTGTGGTGTCGACGATCACAATCGCAAATGTCTTCACGCTTTCCGCGACCGAATACCTGTAGAGCCCGCCCAGCTTCTCCCTTCACTTCGTTCGTCCCGACTTCGATTGCGAGAGCCCCCTCGCGGGCGACCGCACCGAACTCTTCGGTCGTTCCAAGCGCTTTGTTGACCACATCCAACGCGACCTCCGCCAACAACGGCCGCAGCCGCTGACGAGAATAGTTTCGCTGATCGTCGCGGTTCGATTCGTTGGGAATCGCCGAACGCTGGTAGGCCGCCGACATGAGAATCTGTCGTTCGAGGTCTCGAATGTCGAAATTCGATTCGCGAAATCGTTCCGCCAAATCGTCCAGCAACTGAGGATGCGACGGCGGGTTCGTAACGGAAAAGTCGTCGACGGGATCGACCAAGCCGATTCCGAAGTACGCTGCCCAGATTCGATTAGCAAAGCTCTTGGCAAAGTACGGGTTTTCCGGAGCGACCAGCCACTCGTAAAACTGTTGACGGAGGTCGGCGTCCTCATCGAAGTTCTGACTTTCAAAAGCGCGTGGAGTCACGTCGACGCCGGGTTCAGAGCCAGTCAGACCGCGTCCAAGTTCCTTGCTGACAAAGACCTCACGAATCCTTGGCAATGGTTTCACCGTTTCGCCAGCCTTTTTGGCTTTTCTACGCCGAGCCAATTCCGCGAGCACCGCGGTATTCGTTTCGCTGGAACTACCGTAGATGACCCGCGAGAAGATGTTTGCGAACGCCGCATAATCGTCCTGCGTCCAACGATCAAAAGGATGCTTGTGGCATTGAGCACAATTCAGTCGAACGCCAGTGAAAGCGACGGCTGTCAGTTCGGCGTTTGCTTTCAACGTCGTTTCGCTATCCGGGCCCATTCGTCGCCAGAACAAATCCAACGACTCTCGCTCCGCGTAGCTGCTTTCAAACGATTCGCGGCTGTGATGGATCAGTTGCTCTTCGTCGCTCATCCATTCGGAATGATCCCTGCCATTACGGCTGGTCCCCTTCACAACGCCGCCGACCATTTCAGCGTACGACGTATTCGCTTCAAAACGTTTGCGAAACCAGTCGTGCCACATTTGGGCTCGACGAGCCCCCAGTAGTTCATCTTCGCCCATGGAACCGACGTCGCATTTTGTGATGTCGCACATACGCGTCGCCCACAACGCTGCGTGCATCGGATGAGCCAGCAACTCGTCGATCTTCTTCTCGCGTTTGTCCGGAGCAGCACTTTCGCAAAACTCCATTACCTGTTCTGCCGTCGGGATCGTCCCGATGGTATCCAGCATGATTCGCCGCAGGAATTCTTCGTCATTCGCTTGCCCGGACGCGACAAGATTCAGTTGCGACAGCTTTTCGTCTATTTGCGCGTCGATGAACGTCTTTTGAGAAGTCGCCGGGACCGTGGACGCACTGGGTTCCCGTTCTGCCAAGTCAGGAAACGGGGCGAGCACGCTGACGGATGCGAAGGCGTTCGCGTACGAAACGATCACGGAAGTATCGCCATGACGTGAACGGACGACTTGGCCGGTCGGTTTAACGGTGGCAATTCCTTCGTCACGACTGGTGAACTGACAAAGATGCGTGACCTCTTCGCGAGACCCATCAAGAAACTCAGCGGTGACGGTGAGCTTGGATTCTGGATTCTCGCCGAAAACGATACGCGGTGGCTCAACGGTCAACGTCTTGATGCTGGCGGAACCCTCATTCCAGTTTGCGCCATCTTCGATCCATTGCTTGATCTTCCTGTACGAGTCTGAATCGGCCTCGAATCGAACGCCACCTTCGTGATCCTCTTCGCCACTCGGCTTCAAAAGCAACAGGCTGGACTCGGCATCCGAACGGTCGATCCGATCGTCCAGCGCGAGGTAGTCCATTTTTGCGGAGTGCCCGAACAGGCTGAGTTGAAACCCGCCTTTCCCACCTCCGAATGCTCCGTGACAAGCTGCCGAGTTGCATCCCAATCGACCGAACAATGGAGCGATATGACGTTCAAAGTCGACGGCCAGATTCGACTTCGCGTCAGGCGTCGTCTGAGACGGGCTTTCGGCAAACAAGTTCGTGGACAGGACGGCGACGATTGCCAAGGCAGACGAAACACCAAAAAACTGTTTTTGAAATCGGGTGGCCAACATCGAATGGTTCGTCCTTTGTGATGTATCCAAAACTTGGATTGAACCCGTTTGTAGTACCGCCTTCGGGCGGAAGCATGGCGCCGTTTCCCGCTAAAGCCGGTACTTCTAACATCCCGACTCACGGATTCGCAACGGACTAGTGTTTTGGTTTATTTCGCTTTCGGCACGAAGACAGCGGTCGCATCTCCTTCGTTGCCGGCACGATCATCCGGTTTTTCGTCCTCTCCTTCCTTGAGTTTGATTGTGACTGTCCGCCTCTCACTTTCTTTCATAGTGAAAGTCTGTGTTTGAGTTTTGAACCCCGACGCGCTGAATCGAACTGTCACTGGAGCGCCTGGCACGAGCGAACTCAGGCGATACATCCCCTCTTCGCGGTTCCAGCCGATCGATGCGCCCGTCATCATGCGTTGTTCGGCCTCGTCCATCTTTTTGTCAGGGTCTACTTTGATCTCGTATCGCGGCGATATCCGGGTGTCTTCGAGTTGCTTACCATCCTCGTCAACAATGTCGAGCTTCAGGATTCCCCCTGAATGCCTGACCACTCGAACGTTGTCGATATCTTCCTCAAGCCGCTCAAATCGATAGGATTTCCGAGGCGACAGTTCTCCGTCTTCGAATTGGACCATCAAAGCGGAATGCTCATTCGTGGTAAATCGCAGCTCCGCTTCTTTCATGCCGTGTGGGGCCATCAGTTCGTATCCACCCTTACCCGTACGTTTACCTTCTCGAATCCACAACCTTTGCTCGTCAAATTCGCCAAAAAGGCTCGGCGAGTGACCGCCGGAGATTTCTCCATTCGGTTTGTAGGTTTGAAGGGTGATCAAGACATGCGGAACCGCTTGAATCACGAGCGGCTTGCGCGCCGAGTCTTCCGTAACGTTGACCGAATGGGTCACGAACATCGCGGCCGGTGGTGTGTTGTGGAAGTTGGCGTACTTCCGCTTCTCCAATGCGCCCGTCGCTTTCGTTTCGACTTCCACACGATACTTCCCCGACTTTAGCGGGCGAGATGTGAATCTGCCTTCGTCATCCGTTTTCGCGGACCGCAACATCTCGTACGACGCGCCTTGCTCATCTTCCGGCCTGAGATTGACCCACAATCCGCTCATCGGTTTGCCTTCGGCATCCCTAACGATGCCGCTCATCGTGAAACCGTTCGACAATTTGATGTCTCCGAGGTCTCCCCGTTTTTCGCCAACATCAACATGCTTCATACAGTGGTCACGCGGAATGATCGAGATCGCCGCCACACCGTCGTGCGTCGCGACAATTTCAAAGCGGCCGTCATCGTCCGAAACGGCGTCAATCGATGACGATCGGATGCGGTCATAGCCGCCGGATTTGGGCGTACAGCGACTACGAATCTGTGCGCCGACTACAGGGTTCTGGTTGTCGTCAACCAGACGCCCTGCAATCTTTTCGCCGCGTAACATTTTGAACTCGGAGAACCACGGTTGCTCACCGTTCTCCAGGTTCTTCACGATCATTCCATAGCCGTAACTGCCGCAATGACGCTGCGCGTATTCCGGGTGATCGATGTCAAACATGATGTAGAGCAGTCGCTGACTGAGCTGATCCGGCGGAATCGTAAAGGTGTATTTGCCGTTCTCATCCGTGACCGATTCAGTGACTGCGATTTCCGTCCAATTCTCTGATTCCATTCGAGTCACGGTCACCGTCACACCAGCGATCGGCTTGCCCGTATCAACGTCCATGACAACACCCGAATGCTCTGCCGACTCCTGTTTTGTGCCCTCCTCTGTAGTGACGATTTTTGTGACCGCATCTTTGGCAGCGACTTTGTCGTCTTCGCCGGTTTGGTTGGTCGAATCTCCAGCGATTGGAGACGCGGCATGCGTCAACTGCAGCGAAGTGAGTAACCCGCCAGCCATGGCGAATAGAATTGCGAACGACAGTAGGGCCGATTTGCGTGACACGCGAACCATTCCCAGTTTCTCATTCATCAACATGTTGATTCTCCGGTAAAGGTTGGACTTTCCACCTGCCATTGCCAAGGCTCCGGGAAGAAACCGTTGTCGCGAGCGTGACAACTCCAGCAACGTTGTGGCGTAGGTGGTGTGATCGTGAGTCTGGTTGATGGCGAACTGGTCAGCCAATTGGTCCTGAGCAACTCGCAACTCCCGGCGTAAAATCCAATAACAAGGTTGGATCCAAAGAAACGGTTGGCAAAGACAAACCAGTTGCCATGTCGCAAGGTCGTGCAGTTCAACATGCCCCCATTCATGAGCCAGACTTTGCTTTAGCTCCATGAGGTCAGCATCAGGACTCGCCAATCTCTCGGGAAGCAAAATGGTCGGTCGTCGAATGCCAACGACCATCGGAACGTCGATCGAGCTGGAACTGACCACTCGGACATTTCGTTGCTCGTTGCTCTGATGATTCGGTAGGAACTCACCCATGATGCGATCCACTCGGGCGCGCACGGCTTCGCTGAGCGGAGACGACGTGGTAACCAATCGCCGAGTCGCGATAAACCCAACGGTCAGGTAAACGAGGTAAAAAAGCGAAACGGCAAGAAATGCCAGTGCGAACATACTCTTCAGCATTGGCATAAATGCCAATCGGTTGTTCAACCCAAGTTCAGGCTGGACGTTCAATGCTTCCGTAGGCCCGATTGGCGTCATCGGCAGACTCGTCGTTGCGGAAGTTTCGACATCTGCCATGAAAGACGGGTTTGCGCCTAACGGTGATTGCTCTGACTCGTCGCCATTGGAATGAGGCGAATGACGCTCCACTCCAACGACGTCGGGAACGGCTGCTGGAGTGTTCTCCAAGGATGTAACGGCTGGCAACACCGCGAGGTCAATCGTCGGAATCACACCTGCGCCGCCCAGCAAGAACGTTGTCAGCAAGGCAGTCAAACCGATCTGGACAATCCGCACTCGCTCCAATGGTTGCTTCACAAACCGAACAAAACCCAGGCATGTGCCCAGCAAAACGAACGCGATGATGTTGAATCGAAGAATGCCAACGAAGAATGGTTCGAGGTTTCCCATTGTCTATTGCTCCTCTCGGTCTTGTTTTTGTTTGGCTCGCCGGGCTTTGGCGATCATCTTCTCTAAATCCCGCATTTCGTCGGCAGAAACACTCTCGTTGGACAGCATGCTGAGCACGAACTTGTCAACGGATCCGTCGAACAGCTTGTTCACAAACCGGGACGTTGCGTTCTCCAACGTGTAGATGGGCGTGTAAAAATCGGTCCGCCCTTCGGATCGTTTCTTCACTAGACCCTTTTTCAACATGATGCGCACCAGCGTTTGGACCGTCGTGAATGCGCATTCACCGTCTGGACAGATGGCCTCATGAATATCACGGACTTTGGCTTCGCCAAGTCGCCACATCACTTTGAGCAGGTCGAGCTCTCGTTCACTGGGTACCGATTTCGCCATCGCGACTCCTACCGTTAACTAAACTATTAGTTTAGGCATGCTATCGGTTCGGCAGGCGGAGGTCAAGAAGTAATCTGAGCTCGCAAAAACCTTTGTGTCCAACCGATTGGAGGTCGCTGTTATCCGATGCGATCTACCTCGATCAAGAATCGGTGGGCTTTGGCTCAACTATCGGCAAGCGTTCTTTCCTCGCGGGCGTTCTTAGCAGTTGCGTTAGGCCACGTTTTTCGATCAGTCGGGCATGCTTCAGCCAGTGGTGGCTGGTTTGCCGACTAAGCGTCACGAAACCTGCGGAAAAATCTTGCGGATGGAATGTCAGATCGTTGCCCGCTTCGAGTTCTCGGATCGCTCGCAGTGTTAAATCCGTACCGAGTTTCGTAAGTTGCATGTTGATAGCGTGAGCATCATCTTCAGGTTCCACCGTTGCTCTTGCTTGGTAAACAATGTCACCGCCGTCTATGCGTTGGGCTAGTTTGTGAATCGTGACGCCGATGTTATACGGGTCCCAGTTGACAAGCGCCCACTCCGTGCACTTCGTTCCTCGGTAGTAGGGTGACAGGCCCCAGTGGAGGTTCAACGCCAATGGCGCCGTTGCGAGCGCGGGTGGTTTCACAATCGACGTGCCGTGGTCGAGTAAGAGGTCGGCGGACTCGGCTTTCAGTTGTTCGATACAGTCTTTTCCATTTACACTGTCAACGTGTAATTTGGGAATCGCTGGATCGAGCTCTCGCCACTGGTCTCCGAAAAACTGGTTGTGTGTATTGGTGTGATCACGTCCGCGACTTCGGTCCAGCAGCACTCCGAGAAGGAAGAGCCAACCGTAGGTCTTTGTGATTTCCTTGAGTCGCTCGAGTTTTGACTTAGCCTGGGGGGTGGGACGCTCGACGATCACGAGTGAAATCGGATGCTGGCGATGGATTGCATTGACGAAATAGTTGGTCGGCGGTGACGACTTAATAAGGCAAACGATTTTCATAGGGCCTCCGTCCCTTTACCGAAAAGATTCTTCACTCGGTGTAAAAGTCGCACGTCCGATCGGCAGTTCATCAGTTGCATCGGAAATGGTGGTTCTATCGAGTTGAGCATAAACCGACCGAGTTCCATAGGTTGTGTTCCACTAAATCGAAATGGGACAGGTGTTTTCGATGTTACGGTGGTGATGCCCATTTTCAAACCTTCGTCGTGGGCAATCGATCCGATCTCGGATGAGTAGTAGCCGTTTGGGTAGGACACGAATTCCGGCGTCTTCCCGAGTAAATCGTGCAGGTCCGTTTGGGCACGTTTGATTTGGTACCTCACACCATCGGCGTCATAGTTGGTCAGCAGTGCATGGTCTCGTGTATGGTTGCCTATGTGCACAAGATCGTGGCTCGCGAATCGAACCAGCTCGTCAGGAGTCATTGGCCGATCGAGATCTCCGACGGGCTGCAAGCACTGGGCGCCAAATCTGCCTTGGATTCGCGATTCAAGTTCATCGTGACGATACGCTTTGAGTTCGCGCCCTATCGCCATGTAATCCGAATACGTATTTCCCTGGAGGATCGTTTCTCGATACGCAACATCCCACCAGTACGCTCGGTTTTCCATGACGTGACCGGTTGAGATGAAAAAAAGTCCGGGCACACAGTATTCTTCAAGGCATGGCACCGCACGGAAGTTGTTGTAGTAGCCATCATCGAAAGTAATCAGCGCGAATTTGCCTTTGGGCAGGCCGCTCACGATTTCGTGGGGCGCTACGAAGGTGTAGCCGTGCTCTTGGAAGTACTCGATGAATTGGCGGAAATGTTGAACCGTCAGACCGAGTAATGGAGCGACTTGGTTTTTCGCTTGTTCCGCTTCGTCTTCGAACAACGTATGGAAAAGAAAGCTGACTAACGCATTCTTTTCGCCCAGCGTGGCAAGCTGGATGGCTGTCAGCTTTTGGTCGAGGAATCGCCCCATGGATCTAATGGACATGTTCAAAAATGGGGACCAATGCACTAGGAAGTGTTCGTGATGTTTTTTGGCGATTGAGTTATATCAACGAGTTCTCAAGGGTAGCTAGATGTATTCACTTCCTCCTGGTTATGGTCCAACGAAAAAAGCCACACCGAGTGGTGTGGCTCTTGCATGATTCGTTAAAAGCTGTGTCGTCTTACTTACGTCGTCGTACGACAATCAAGCCGAGGAAACCAAGGATGGACCAAACTGCGAACATCGATGGTTCGGGCATCGATACGGCCGCTGCACCGGCGCCGGAAGCATCTGCACCGTTACTGCTGATACCATCTGCGGAGCCAGAGTCGCTCGCAGAGGAAGCCGAAGTCGCTCCAAGTACGGTTGCTGCATTGGCTGATTCGAGGTTGCAATCGCAAACACCTACTGCTGCTGCACCGCCTCCTCCTCCGCCACCACCGAGACCGTTGACTCCTGCTGAGCTTCCGATTGCTCCGCTGGATCCTCGCTGAGCGAGTGCAGCCACTGCAGGTGAAACAGGCGTCGTCGCCATAACCGCTGCAGGTGTCGTTGCGCCAGCGATAGAAACTCCGCCTGCCGCGGATGAAGTTTCAGCGGCGGCAGTAGCCGCTGTTGCTGCGACTGGTGACGAAGCTGATGCGGCGACTTGATCTTCGGAGAACTCGATCGCTCCGAATACAGAGTTCGCACAGAACAACGTTACTGCTAGGAAAGTAATGACTTTCATTTTTCGACAATCTCAATGTTGTTGATTCAAGGGTTCATAAGGAACGCCCGTTAATATAGGAAAGCTCTAGCTAAGGGTCAACAACGATGTGGTGAATCTTTGCCCAATCGCAACTTTCCATCCAAAAGACCTAAGTAGATCCCAGAGGTTATTATATCGGCTGTAGTCCCTGGATTTCGTCGGTTATTGTCCGATCGAAGCCAGAAGTCTAAGTCTGACAGCAAGTTGTGTGAATTCTGTTCGCTTGCATCGAGGGCTCTTTTTGCTCTGTCCGCTGCCTCTTGAGCTACTTTTTGCCCACATTTGCGTAGAATTAGGGTGTCAATGTGTGTGGACAGTGTTTCCACAAAGGTGGTAACAATTCCGTCTATCAGTCCACGTTTTTCGCAGTTCAAGTACAAACGTGGAGCGACGAAATCGAAGAGTAGCCGAAAATTCGTAACGTATAGCTCGGCCACGCGGTCACGCTCCCGCGACAGCTCCATCGCGTACATCAAGTCCGGAGCTTCCGGTTTCGCATTCACATCCATCTCGGCGACTTCTCCAAGTCCACCAGGCTTTGCCAACCGGATCGCGTTGAATACGTCCTTCGAGTCCTCACTTGTAAGCGAATCGAAAAGTTTGCCCAATGCCGCCGGACGATCTGCGGCGTCGCGAACTGATGACAAAGGCGCGAGGCACAGCACGATTCCGAGATTGGTGTTTGTAGAGACGACGTTCCGTGTCGCTTGGATGGCATCGAGAATGGTCTTGCCGAGTCTTTGTTTGTTGGCGTCTGCGATGGAGGGTCCGATCGCAACGGCGCTTGCCGCAAAGTCCATGAACGTCATGGCTTCAAAGTCTGCGCCGCGATGGACATTGCCAGGCTTGGGCGCGAGGACATCCAGCAAGCACGCCATCGTCACGCATTGTTGCGAATCTAACATCTCAATTGGTGCGTTGCAGGAAATCCGAAACGAGATCCAGCACTTCGTCTTTCGCTTCTTCGGTGACCCAGTGTCCTGCTTGCTCGAGTTTTGACACATCCGCGTGCGGCCAAAATTGCATCAACTGCTGCAAGCACGAAGGTCGGAAGCACCAGTCTCGCATGCCCCATATAAGCTTGATCGGCAAGTCTGATAGTGCGGGCATCGCGGACTCGAGCTGGTCGAGGTACTTCCACGTTGGATGTTGCGTTGACGTAGGAATGTCACGCACGAACTCGAAAATAGCCTGTCGGTTTTGCCAGTTGTTGTAAGGCGACAGTAGGCCGTTTCGTGCTTCCGGTGTAATGCTGTGAGGTTGGTGCACCGCCATTGTTTGGGCTGCGCGAGCGAACAAGTTGAAACCCTGCACCGCGACTTTGCCAAGAAGTGGCGTCTTGCACACGCGAATGCGCCAAGGAACGAATGGCGGAGGAAACGCTCCAGTGTTGAACAGGACGACTCGCGAAAACTTTTCTCGACGAGCCAATAAAGCACGGAGCCCAATCGGTCCGCCCCAATCGTGCGCCAGTAGCGTTATGTTCGTCAGGTCGAGTTGATCGATTAGTCTGATCAGGTGAGCTTCGTGAACTGCCAGGCAATAAGAAAGATTGCGGGGTTTGTCACTTAGGCCACATCCGACGTGATCCAGTGCGATTGAACGGTAACCATCAAGTCCTTGAATCAGATGACGCCAGAGAAACGACCATGTTGGATTGCCGTGGACCATCAAGAGAGGGCTGCCGGTTCCCTCGTCGACATAATGAAGCCGGTACGCTCCTAATTCGAGCCACTTTGAGTCGAACGGGTACTCTTGACGCCAAATTTCAGCAGTTTGGCTGGCGGCCACGCTGGTCATACTCTTCCTAGCTCTAGATAGCGGGCGCGAAACGTTGTGCGGTACACAATACGAAAATTCTGCTGAGGTCTCCACCCAGCGGTTTGGGCCACAGTAAAAGGAGCTTAATAAAAATCAACTTCCCATGGACCGGGTCGCACATTGCTGTAACATATAGTCCGGGTGCAAGAAACATTTTGAATGCTGGTGTGTCATGCGAAATCGTTCGGTGTTTTCAAGGCGTGGGTTCACGCTTGTCGAGTTATTAGTTGTCATTGCCATTATCGCAATGCTAGTTGGTCTTCTACTACCAGCCGTGCAAGGTTCTCGAGAATCGGCGCGACGACTGCAGTGCTCGAACAATATTCGGCAGCTTGCTTTGGCAAGTCTGAATTACGAGAGTTCACACAAAACATTGCAGCCTGGTGTGCCAAGTTGTACGAAGCCAGAAAACCTCTGGATTCAAGGTGGCACCCAAACCGGCGCATTCTGCCAAGGGCCAAACTGGCTGCTCTCCTTGTTGACTTACATCGAACTAAGTGCACAGGGGGATGCTGTTCCCCGAGCGATGGAAACACATATTCGAAGTGCCGCAGATGACTTTGAACATTACGGTGACGATATCAATAATGAGTCGCTGAACATTGGCAATACGACGTTCGACAGCTTTATATGTCCGTCGGCGCCATTGATGTCATTGCAGAATCGCATTGACACGTACGAACACGACTCGTGGATCGCGAAAGGAAACTACGCAGCGAATTGGGGTTCAGACGACTACATGTCGTGGCAAGATCCAACAAAACACGGTGCTTTCGGAGTTGCCCACCTGGAACAATGGACGGACGTGACACAAAGTTCGGACCATCCTTCGTGCATTGGTGGATTCAAGATGGGTTACGGGCGAGGTACTCACCCAGGACACGTGAAGGACGGTAAGTCCTTCACGATGATGATTAGCGAAGTCGTTGGTTACGACGACACTCGCGACGGCCGCGGTGGTTGGATTCTGAACGCAATGGGAAGTTCGATCTTCACTGCGAAGACGTTGCCAAACTCTGTTGAGCCAGACGTGATTCCAATGTGTGCAAGAAATGTCTCGGGCAATGATCGCCTTGTGTGCCAAGAGAATCGTAGGAATGGTCGTGTTTGGGCGGCAGCTCGCAGCGAACATCGTGGTGGCGTAAACGTTGCCTTCTGCGATTCAAGTTTGCGTTTCGTCGTCGATGACGTTGACGCCGATGTCTGGACAGCAATGTCGACACGCGACGGCGGAGAGCCGGTTGGTTCGTATGAATAATTCCTGCGCGTCGTTCTCAAAGACGTTTGCGTCCACGGTAGTTGTCCTGGCTTTCTTTTTGCAGTTTGGGTGTGGCGGACGTCAGAATCCTGATGATTGGGTGCCCGCCGACAAGGACTTGCTTCGCAAGCTCGTGTCGAACGTTTCTGAATTTCGTGGCGATCCCGAGAAGTTTGGTCAATTGTTCACTGGTGATGCTGTACCTGATGAGAAATGGCTGGCCGACGTCGAAGGCCTTTCCTTTGAGATCAATGAAATCAAAGTGAGTGGCGATGAAGCGGATGTCGTCATCGATGTCGAGAATCATTTCGGCGAAGTGCAGCATCAGGCTACCTGGAAATGTCAGCAGGCCGATGAGCGCTGGGTGATTGCCTCGTCCCCAATCAAGTAAGTCGTGTTTGGGAATACAATCAAGCACAGCTGCTCTCGTTGAAGCAAACTCGTTAAGGGCCGGCCTGCCGCGTTTGCCAAAGTAGGCCGGACCAAGCGAAGCGCTGTTCCGGCATTTTTGAGGTGAATCGACGCGTATTTGCCGGAGCTTCGTCGCAAAGCTCCTTGGTCCGGCCTTCTATGAAAGCTTGAGTCCGGTCAAGTGTCAGTTTTGGTTTTTGATCTTTTCGTTGGGTGTAGTCTTGTTGCTCTCTCATCCATCGGGCTCACCCCAGGGCGAAGCGAATGGCCTGATGGATGAGAGAGCAACAAGCCGGACCATCTTCACACGGCTGGAAGCGCCTACTCACTCCAACTTGTTGATCAGGATTCCTGAGGGCTCAGTACGACGGGCTTGGTTCGACTCATTCTTCTATTCGAGTATGTCTACGTGGCAGACAGAGACCCATTTGGGAGGATACGAGGTGGATGGGCTGCCCTATCTACGAACGAGCGACCGAAGTCAGCTCAGGCGGGAAACGAAGCTCGCCCATCCAACCAAGTCTCACCAAGACGTCGATTGGAACCTCTGGAATTTGTGCTAGGCGGCAAGATCCTCCGACGGAGTCAATTCAGACTGAATCATCTCAAAGTGCAAACGCCTGAGCCAACGATTGGCAACCGCGACCGTCGCGACAGCACGTTTCTTACCGTTACGTAACAGTCTGGATTTCATCTCTTTCCAACGCGGCGTGTAGCGACTCAAGCGATGGCTGGCTTCGATCAGCATGCGACGAAGATCACCGTTGCATGAACGACCAATACCCTTTTGGTAGTCCCGATCACCACTACTTTCGTTGATCGGAGCCAGACCGCAGTAGCGGCAAAGCTGCTTGCCATTACGGAAGCGATGAAAGTCGCCAACCTCGGCGAGCAGAATCGCGGCGGTGATCAGGCCGATGCCTTTTTGAGCAAGCAGCCGAGAACTACCAGGAGCTTCCATTACGGCCACCTCGAGTCGTTTTTCAACTTGGAGCAACCGAAGTTTCAAATCATCGAGCTCTGCCAGTTGTGCGGAGCGGACGGGCTGACCTTCCGATGGAATCGAGACAGTGATGATCGTTCCTGATTGTCCGTGACTGAACGCTATTGATTTGTTGATCTCAAACGATCGGTCAAAACCAATCTCTTGTAGGAAGTCTCTCAACGCGTTGAACGTAATCTCATTTTGGCTTGCGTGTGACATCGGGAAACCCTCCTTGGTTTCTGATCTTTCAAAATTCTTTGATGTGATTCAATAGTCTAAGACGACCAATCCTCAAATCGCAAATCAGGGACTCGCTCAAAGTCAACGCTATTGCGAGTGAGGAGAGTCATGTCGTTTGCGAGCACAATCGATGCAATTCGCAGGTCCATGGCCCCCACTCGTATTTTCGCCGATCGAAACTCATCAAACTTCGACGCCGCTTCAGCTCCAAAATCGAGCAACGGAACTTGACAGTAGTTCACAAGTTGATGACGAAGGCGAGCGTACGCCACGACTCTCTGCTCTGTCGTCTTAGATTTCGCGAGGTATGCCATCCAGCCGCGAATCTGTTCCTCGTAGCTGACGATCGTTACGAATAGCTGATCGTTTTCAAGATCCGCGAGCCTTTCGCGCAACCGCGCAGAATCTTCTCCGCCCCATTCCAGCAGACTCATGTGGTCCGTGTCGAGAACATACATGACGGCTACTCGTCGTCAGCTGATGGGCGAAGTGATTCACGGTACTCAGAACCCAGTCCCATTGCCTCGCGGTATTCTTGCTTGCCCTCAAAGCTACCGGCGATGCGTTCCCACCACGGCTTGGTTTGGTCGACGGACCTCGACTGCTTCAACAACGCGAGCTCTTTCTCCAGAGCCTCTACTCGCTTCTCTAAATCAGACATGAGTTCCCTTCCCTTGAAGGCCTCATCGTACCAATTAGGCAAAACTCTAGCGACCTCGGTTTGGCAGGCTATTTCAATAGTGCACCAAGATTTGACTTCATGTCTTGCCCAACGGTTTACGACTCAATAGCGGTGGCTATCGCAGCAGTAACGATTCTGTCTCACTCCGCACTCACCGACGCATTACCGCTTTCGCGCGAGTTCGATCGTATGAACTGTCACGTGTTCGCCCTGACGAGGCGCTTGCTTGGCCCATTGGCCATCAGGTTTCAGCACGCCCGACGGTGCGGAACAGGGAACTGTGTGCGGAAAGGAATAGAATTGTCGGCACTGACGACCCAAACGCGACCTGCTGCGGCTCGCATTCGCATGTTCACTTCGTGGTAGGGCCAGTTGATTTCCCCACATGTCGTTGCAGATCAGGCCGCCGACTCGGATACCCTTGATCTCGAATGTCTGCAGCGGACGAGTGGCGTAGTCGTTGATCTCGCCTTGTGGAGGATCCGAAAAACTACCGCACAACAACGTCTTGGTGTGAAACCCAAGGAATTTCCCCGAGCCATCGTAGAACCGAATCTGGTTGTAGCACTTCTTGTGGTGTAGCAAGTCCCCAAAGCCATAAGTCGCGTACTGGGCGACGCAACAAATGACCCCTCCTCGTGAGAATGCACTATTCACTGACAGGTTGTTTTGACTTTTTCACAACAAAGGCCAATCCAAAGACGCCGAGTGTCAGAAACAGTCCTAGCATTTGCCACGTAGGTACGGATCGACGAGATCGGAATCGTAGGTCTAGCTCGAGCGGTTCGTTCTCTGCAACTTGCACGCTACGAGCGAACGTGTACATGGAACCTTCTTCTGGCAAACTGATAACAATCGCCTGCGGTGCAGGCTCGCTGGATCGTTGATGCTGAACTAAGCGAACCGCAATTTGCTGAAGGATCTTATTGTCTTCCGTTGTGTTGCCCTGCAACAACTGACTTAGCTGCTGAGGCTGAAAGTTCATTTGATCCATTTGCAAAACGGGATTCACTGACGCGGCTTCTTTCAACTGTCGGTTGTCTGCAAGCCCAACCTCATCGTTGTCCAGGTAGAGCCGTTGTCGACGGGTATTCAACCCCACAATCGCCTGCTGCGTCTGCAGGTTCTCCAGTTGTACTCGTGCGTCCTCATTAGAAGCTGCATCCAACGCATTTCGATTGGCCACATTGTTGAAGGCCCAAAGCGCTTTGGACTGCTTGCCCGACATCAACCATTTGTTGGCTTTTTGAAGAACGCTTGCTGCTCGCTGTGCTTGCTCTTCTCGCTTGCCACTCGCCTTTGCCAGATAGGACTGCCGGTCGTATTGCCCGGTCGATGCGGAGCGGAGCAATTCCAGATTTCCTTGGCTCGAGGCTAATTTGTAACCCTCGGGAGCAAGGACATTCCAAGAGATATCCTCGAGCGGAACATTCATTTCTGGGCTCGATAGCTTCAAGCGCCCGAGCCGATCGCCCTTCAGGGAATAGACGAAACGTACGGTTGCGGTTCGATCGTCCATGCCGGGCAAGATATGGAATTGCCACGCGGCCGAACCGCCACTTTTGCCGTCGCCGTCTTTGCGGATCGAGTTCACGCTCTCGCCGTTGACGAAAATGCTAAATAGCTCGCCTCCCTCGGGCAGACCAATGCTCAGGCTACTCCGCTGGATCACCTCCATCTGCAAGTCGACGGACGTCAACTGATCACCGTTAGGAGAAAGTACTGTCGTGAGCTCGCCTGACTTCACTCTCAATTTCAAAGCATCTGCAACAGAATGCCTTTCAGCCAAGATGCTGATTGGTCCTGCTCCGTTTGCCGCTCGCAATGTCAGCGCTGGCGCGGCCTGGGTTCCCGCTTCGCGGAGTCGCTGTGACACCACACTCCAATCCACTCGCTGCCATCCTGAAGGTAGGTCTTCGGTACGTACGTCGAGCCGCCCGCCAGCGCGAACTGCGAAGTGATAGTAGAGCTGGCCTAGGCCTTTGAAATCTGCCGCTACAAGAGTCTCTTTGTCATTGGCACGATCACCGCGACGCTCGTACTCAATCCGAAACTGGACGTCGCCAATGATTCGACGTTTGAATTTCACAATCCACACATTCGGTTCCGTCTCGCTGCGAACCGGATCGCTAACGGTACTTCCAGTCACGCGAAGTGTTTTGATTTCGTCGTCACCTTGGATGGGAAGTTCAACCTCTAGCTCGCGAATAGAAGCATTCTGGACGGTAAAATCACACAGCAGCGCAGTCCGGGTCTGGCCCTCGCGCAACGTGACCTCATGCAGCACGTTGCCGGTAACTCTTGGTTCGAGCTTCTCGATTCCCAGTTCAAGTTCCCAATCGCGTTGCAACAGTCGGAACGCCAGAGCCCCCTGCCCTTGCCCGCCGATAGTACGAGGATCTGTTTCCGAAATACTCTTCTGACCAGTCGTTCGCAATCGAATGCCAGCCGTTGGCCGTACGACTAGATCGCCCGTTTGGCGATTGGCTTCATTAAGCTCGAAACGAGGCAATGCCCACGTTGGCAACGCCGCTGGGTCAAAGGCGCCAGAAAGGGTGATCGAGAAATTCTGTCGCCCAATCGTCTTTCCATTCAGGTGAAGAACAATCTGTCGCTGCTCGTTCTCCGTCAGCTCGGACCAATGGTGCAGCGCAGGGCCGGTCAGAGATTCAACGTCTAGCCCTTCCGGCAGCGGAAAGCTCATTTGGAAAAGGCCTGCCCGCGAGATATCGGCAATGAAATTCACGGCCAATACGACTCGCTCATCGCCCAGCGACAAAACTTGTTTGCTGGTGACGCGAACCTCGGGTTTTACGGGAGCAACTCGCAAAGCTAGTTGTCCCGCATCCTGGCCGTAGCGATAGACTCGGTGCAGCGCCGTGGACTTCGGCACCATGGATCCATCAAAGTCGCTCAAGTTGACGGCCGATAGCGTGGTGGGTTCGACCTTTTCTGGTTGAGCATCAGGTCCGAAGGCGACGGCAACCAAGCCGACCTGTCCATTCGCACCAGTTACCGTGACTGGTGACAACTCAATATCTACCGGCAAGGGGTCGAGTCCGCGTTGCGTTTCGATCATCAATTGAAAAGTCTGTGATTGAGCCGATTCCAGTTCAATGCTTAGTTGGCCGTTGTCGGCATTAAACCGCCATGCACTCACCGGACCGTTTACGGCACTCACCGTCAGACCGAGCGGCACTTGCACAGCCAGTTCCTCAACGACGCCCTGTGATGTTCGGATCTCTAGCCGATGCCGACCATCAACGACTCCTGGCCCTGGAACAAAGAGATTCGATCCCTCGACAAAGAACTTGGTCTCTTCTGCATTCACGTCGCGGGCTTTCGGCCGAAGCGTAATGCTCGCATGACCAGGGCCGAGCAGAACCTTGGCACGGGTTTCGTTTTCCGAGTCCACCGACTGAACACGAACCGCGTTGGCGCTGGCGATTGCCCAGCCAGGTTCGTCGTAGCGAAGATCAATCTCTTGCACCGCGGCAATACTGGTCAACACAGGAATCCCACCACCAGCATTGACCGCTTCAAGCTGATATTCGAAAGTCGCTGTGTATTCCTGTTCGTTGCTTTCTTGCTCCGCTTCTGGATTGGAAGCTTCGGTTTCAGCGTCGTCGGATTCGTCCGGCGTCGATTCCGGAACCTCAGCCGATGGAATACTTACTACATATGCCAAGCCCAAACCGGGAATCGTATCCTTCGTGACGCGTAGTCCATCGCCAGTAAAGTTGGTCAGCACGCCCGGAGCTCGGAGCAGCACGAATCGGTCGCCCGGTTCGCCGGAGAGCACGATCTTGCCTTCGGCCAACAGTCGCGAGTCTGCTTTGGAGACATGCCAGTCTTGCACAATTGAATTTGGCACGCCAAACCCGTCAGGTGTTAGCATCTTAATTGGAGACTTTGCCACTGCGTTGTCAGCCATCGCACCCAAGCTCACAATCGCGGCTGCAAATATCAGTAAGGCAGTTACCGCGCCGCCACTGGTGTCGGTGTTGGGCTCAATTGCATCCGCGGGTTCTGCTGGCTTCTTTCGAGGTGCAGTGGCCCAAGCTTGCAGATATTCCCAGAGTGGCTTTGCCAATAGAAGGCAGAAGATTAAAGCGGCCAGCAAACCGAAGAAACAAACGCCACGGTCGCGTTGCATCAAGGCTCCGATGGAAAGCAGCACGATACCGATCACTCGTAGCCAAGGACGATATCTTAGCAAGTCCGCTTCAGCGTTCGCTTTTGACGTTTCCTGCGATTCATCGTCCGTCGACTTTGAAGTCAGCATCTTTGCCAACCACAAGAGTTGGGTGAACGAAGCGACCAGCGCCAGCAATCCGATAACTGCGAGGAACAGACCTTGCCACGACATATTGACCATCCAAAGCGGCAGGTTTTGCACCTGAAGATCAACGCTTTCTCCGGCAGCCAGAATTGGCAGGCTTAGACGTAGCTGACTCAATCCGCGAGGTCCGGACCCTGCAAAAGGCACCATGAACAAACACACCAGCATCGCGACCAAGAGCATTGCAATTCCGGTAGTTTTGCTCGCTCCGCTGCGGGGCACAAGAAACGCTCCCACCATAGAGAAGATGCAGATCGCGAGTAGCGGCCCTAAACCGTTTTGAGCGACCCAGTGAAAGCCAGTCGGACGGAGCACGGGTTCGGCGGCAGTTACGCTTCCTCGGCCTGGGACCAAGACACGTTGCTCGTCACCGTCAATCGTCCAATTCGTCTTCAACACGGGAGCGTACACAATCGGCAGTGCCAGCTGAGCATTTCCGGCGCTGGTGCTCGGCTTACCTAGCCGCAGTCGGACTTCGATGGGTACGTTCGGATCGACGCCACCGGGCAAGGGGATCAACGTTGCGTCGGCCGTTTGACGCGCTGTCTGCGTTTGGCCAGCGACCGTGACTTCCCACAGGCGGACTGGGGCCTCGGGGAGTTTCACTCGCAGAGCACGCTGGCCTCGAGACTTCACGTAGTACAGCACGTCGGTAACTAGCTCGCCATCTTTCGACACGCGGCTAGAAGCTTCGGCAAACTCCACCACTTGATCAACGGTTGTTCCTGACTGGAACCAATTCACTTCCAAGTCCAGTTGGAAAGGGCGTTCCGTGTATTGCCATGTCCCAAGCGACGGAGCCGCACTCAGTAAACGGAATTCGGCAGGCAACTCGAGCGGAGCAAGTGTCAGCAGAGAGTCCGAAGCGTTGGTGACTTTCATTTCGACTTGTTGGGGACTACCAACCTGAATAAAGCCACGCTCACCATTCACGTTCTGAGGCTTGACTTGCCCCGGCTGGAACGATGCCTTGTTCGCAACTGCTTCTTCCTCGAATGTGACCAGCAGTGTGTACGCGCCCATGACTGGCTGATGCAAAGTCACGGTTAGCTTATCGCCTTCGCGACGCCACATGCGAACATCCTTGCCGTCGACCGTCACATTCGCCAGCGACTCGGGAACGGTAACTTCCCATTTGGAAACCGGTGCACCCGTCACGAAGTAGTTGATCAAGGCACTGCCGTAAATGGTCTCTCGGCTGAGCGAGTACAAATGAAACAGGTCGGCCTGAACACTGCCATCCAGTTTCGCAATCTCCACTGTCGCGAACCACCGAGGCTCGCGAATGCGAAATGCTTGCTGCAAGTTCGGCGATGGCTTTGGGAAGTAGGACAGAGGCTTTTCTACTAGAAAGTCTCGGTTGTTTTCTGGAGCAGTGATGCGAAAACCGGCCGCACCAACAACGCCTATGTCTCCGCGAATTGTCTTGGCTTCGGGATACTCGATTTTTGGAAGCGCCCATGATCCAGGGGCGGCGGTTTCGTTCTTTTCCAAATGCAGAACTACCAGCATTCGTCCTGAAACGTCTTTGCCAAAGATGACTTTCAAATTCCGGCGTCCGTCCACTTCCTCCGTGCTGGCCACATAGTCCGCTACGGCAGCTCCGGTCACCGAAACCACGGAGTAATCTGCGGGAACCTCAAAGTCCCATTCGCGAATTGGAGCTTCTCGGATATCGAGCTCGATGTCGGCCTTGATTGAACGATCCGTTTCGGTCAACTCGTAGACCACCAGCTGAGCAACGTTTACTTCCGGCTGGATTCGATCTGCAACCACCGTGAACTGGTAGTCAGCCGACGGGAACCGGTAGACGAAATTCTGTCGCGATTCGATCGCCTCGCCGGGATATTGATCGGGCGCTAGTTGTGACAAGCCTGAAAGGTTTGTTGGCTCGAGGCGCACGGATCCAGAGTTCGTGAGCCGTAGATGACCGGAATGGCGAATGGCTCCCTCTGGCGTAACACGTAGCCCATCGACTCGAACTGGAAACGCGCCGATGGCCGTTTGGCTTAGCACCTTCAACTTGGCGGCATCCGTTACCGGCTGGCTTAGCGTGATTTCTAATTGCCTGGCTTCATTTTCGCCCGAAACCTTCCATGACGTTACGCCTGTACCCTGCACATCTAAGATCTCTCCTGGGCCAGTTAGCGAAAGTTGCAGCTGAGGAAGCTCGCCTTGCAGAACCTTGTAGTCCAGGTGATGCTGCTGCCGCAAAAGTCCGGCGCCCAACTTCGCTTCCACCATTGCAGTGGTCGTAAAGAACAGCTTGCCGTCACCCGTCTGTCGAGCACTTCTCCACAGCAAGCGTGCTCGTCCGGTGGCTGGCAGAAAGCCAATCCAGTTACTGTCCTTGCGCAACGGCACAATGGAATCCGTAGCACGCTGGAATTCTAAGTCTTCACCGATTCCAGCGATGGTGATCGGAACCACTGCGCCCGACGCCACGGTGAAATCTGTGCCTTGCCAGTTGTCATTGGGGCGAACAATCGTGGCCACGAAATCGAAATCAATCTCGATCTCGCCGACCTTTGGGAAGATCAACTTGTAAACGTGCTTCCCACTTTCTGCCTTTAGCTCTAGGCGATAGTCGCCGTTTGTTGGGAACTCGTTTGGGGCGGCGTTCCCGGCAAGGATCGTCAGTTCAGCTCCTGGTTCGGTTACCAATGCTGTGGCTTGGAATTGGAATCCCATCGATTGGCTATCTTCATGCAACTGCCCCTTCAATGTTGCGTTGGTCAATTCCACCGCCGCAGGTGCCGCACCGTCGCGACTCAGTCCGATTTCTAGCTTGCCGCCCGTGGTGCTTTGAAAATGCTTTGTCTGATTGTTGCCGAGGGGAGAAAAACCGGTCGCCGCTAAGACCTTACCCGCTACACCGCCGGCAAACTGAAGGCGGACTTTCGAGCTAAAACCGACCGCCTTGCCTGGCGTGAGATGCGTGATGGAAACGTTGCTCGGTAGCTTGATGGGAGACGACTTGAGCGTAACTTTTGCACCGAGTTCCGTGACTTTCTCCGCAGGGTGAATATCGAGAAAACGCCGCTCGCCCTCCTTGCGAACGGACCATGCCAACACGTGTTCTCCCTGAACATCCGTGACATTGTCGTCTCCGTTGAGCCCAAAGCTGAGAACGGCCGAATCACCTTGCACCACGCGAATCTGCAGCTCGATCGTTTGATCGATTGTGTCTCGCTTGATATTCACGACTGCGTCCGCCGTGGCGGCGTAGAATACTGGAGGCTTCGGCGTGTCGCTATGAGCTTCCAAGATGATGCGGCCAACTCCGTCAGTTGGAGTCAGCGTCGCTGCTTCCTCGTCGGCCAGTGCCATGGCACAAAAGGCTATGCACATTGCGATACAGCTGGTTGCTTTGTTTATTCTCATCATCGTTTGCCTCGCAGGATCTCGTTCGCAGAGCGATTTGAATTCTTAGGGTTGCAATTGGCGAGTTTGTTGAATCATCTGTTCCAGTTCTTGCACTCGACCGTTACGGCACTCGGGCGGAAGGCTGGAGATAAGCTTGGTAAGCGATTTCATTTCGACAGCTTGTCCTAGAGGGTCGCCTCGTAGTTTCGAGGCCAGCATTGCTGCACTAGTGGCGATGCGAAGTGACGGTGTTGCAACATCCATGCGTTGCGCATCCGCTTGATAGGGAATCGGCCAGCGATTCTCGACCATCCGACCTGACTCAACGTCGAGGAAACGCACGGATACCGAACCCACATCACCGACTCCATCCGGGCGAGCTTCGAACTGATAGACCGCCACACCTGCTTCGGCGGCAGCCATCTCAGCAGCATCCACCTTGTCGTTGCGGAAGTCTTCTTTCTTCAGTCGGTGCTTTTCGAAACCTAAAAGTTTGTAGCTACCAACTCGGTGCGGATTGAATTCGATTTGCACCTTCACGTTTTTGGCTGAAGGCCGCAACGCACCGGCAATCTGCTTCGCAAATCCATCGTCAGCACTGTCCACCGAGTCTAGTAAGTAGTAACGTCCGTCACCTTTACGTGTGAGCGCTTCAAGCATCTCGTCGTTCAGACCGTCAGCGCTGATCCCCGCCGCATCGAACGCGATGCCTTGTTCTCGCATGGCGACGATTTTTTGCGAAAGACTCCCAGGATCTGCGTTGCCAAGGTTCACGGCCCCATCGGTCAGCAAAATGATGCGGTTCTGAGCTCCAGCAACAAACTGTTCTCTCGCTTTGTCGTGAGCCAATTGCAAAGCCGCCTCGATATTGGTCCCACCTTCACTGGGCAAATTCTGGATCCGCTGAATTAATTGCTGAGCTTCAGTTCCTGAAACTTTGTCTGCTAACAGCCGCGTTTCTCGAGCAAAGGAAATCAACGTCACTTGGTCGATGGGCTTGAGCTGTTGAGCCAGCATCGCGAATGCTTTCCGAACTGTTTCCTGCCGATCGATGCGTTCCATGGAACCGGAGTTGTCTAGCAAAAACGTCAGTCGTAGCGGTGTCGTCGACGAACGGCCAGTTGCAGCGGTTCGCATCGAGACTCGCAGCAAGTTGCGTTGCTGCAAGAATGGATGGATCGCTTGTTCGACCGAGCAGGCAACGCGTTCGCCCCGAGATGGCAAAGGATCGCCGTAGTCGAATGCATTTACAAATTCTTCGACGCGGATCTTGGATGTCTCTGGCCACTGCCCCTTCGCGAGAGCAGCGCGGGCCAGCTTGAACGAAACGTCACTGACGTGCAGCGAGAAAGTAGAAAATGGTTCCTTCGCAGCCAACTTTTCTTCAAGCCCACGGGTGACCTTGGATTTCTTGTAGTCCACCTCTGAACCAGTACGACGCCACTTTGATCGATAATAGAATCCATAAGGCTGATCGCCCTGATCTCGCTCAGCAGGCTGCACTTCGAAACCGATAGTTGGTGATGAGGGTAGTGAACCGGTATAGGAAGGTAGCGAACCGATATAGAGATCAAGTCGGCCGTTCTTTCTAGCCGGTTTGCGCGATGTTGGAACATTTGCCGTGTTCGGTTCGTTGCTACGTTCCGATTCATTTTTGACGCCATCGACTCCAGTTGACGGCACCGCACTGGACTCATTTAACCAGACCTCATTATTTAGCTCTGATTTTTCCTCACGCGAGACAAAGCTGCCATTGGGCATCGTCAAGCCGTCGGTCCACATGTTGTCAACCTGCACCGGACCATTGAAGCCATCAACGACCGGGAGTGCCGGGCCGGCTGCTGGATCCTCCAAGCGTGTCTGACCTTCTGCCTGGATCGCCGAGAAACTCTCTACGCTCTTACCGACGTCTTTACCAGAGGAAACGAGGTCTCGGAGACGTGTCAGCTCCGACCTCTGACTAGCACCCGGACGCATAACAGCGACGTCGCCATTCGTCGACGGAAATTGCTGTGCCAAGTCTGCAAGATCAGCTGGATCGTCCTGGGCTGTATCGAAGCGGTCTACGGCACCACCAGAAAGGTTCTTACCGGCATAACTTTGCCCATCACTTTTCGCATTTTCGACTCCTTGATCGTTGTAGCCGCCTCGGCCACCGTAGTCACCTGACCCTGACCCTGACCCAAAGCCACCGCCTCCGCCACCAAATGCACCACTGCTACGGTTATTGCCATGACGCGATTGGCCTCCTCGATTCGCCTCCCAGCCGGCGGCGTGCTGAGCCCCATTACTCTGCTCACCTTGCTGGCCTTCTTGGTTCGCAGGCTCGCCAAAATCATAGGCAGCGCTCTGCGAACTGTTGCCAAATTCCCCTTGCCCGCTCTCCCCGTCGGCTCCAAAAGGCATATTTGTACCGCCGGACAACGACCAAGCCTGACCGTCTCCGTTGCCGTCTTGCAGCAGAGCGTCACTCTTACGGTATTCGTTAACTTTGCCCTCGCTTGGCATCAAGTCGTCACTCGAGCCTGCTACACCAGACTGGAAAACACTTTCATGGGCGGGCTTGAGTTGCGGCGCGACGAAATCCCACTTTTTTGATGGAGATTTATGTTTAGTCGTTACGGTGCCGTTGGTGATCTGGGACCCGGGAACGGCCCCGTCAAACAGCTCAATAAAGCCTCTACCAGCATTCCCGTCGTCGTCGCTGTCAGTCATGTAAGCTTCGTTTTCGGGTCCTGGGCCTGGCATCGCGTCAGCGGCATAGCGTGCTGAAGCGTCAGCTGTCGTGGCACGCAGAGCTGCTTCGCGAGGTGCTTGTATGGTGGGCAATAGGCATACAAACAACACGACAGCCACGCCGGACACGGCAGCCGCAATCCCGGCGATGCGTGCCCATGAACGTCGGCCGTTTGCTGCTCTCTTGAGACCTACCCTCATTTGTATCGCGGGCCCTTTGCCCTCGATTACAGAAACAACAGCTTCCCGTTTGGACTTCGGCAACTTCCACGACTCGTTCACGTCGTCAGACTCTCCTGCGTCACCTGCGGCTGGTGGCCATTCGTCTTCGCCAACGAATTGTAGAAGCGAATGAACTTCTCGAATCTCTTCGTATGCGGCTCGCACCTCTGGGTGTTCTGCAATGAGCCGTTCAAGTTCTTCACCCTCGAAATCAGACGCTTCGCCCAGTGCCAGGGCGACTAGTCGAGCTTCGAGCTGTTGGTCGATTTTGCTTTTGGGGTTAGTCATGCTTGGCCGTCGATTCCGAGCTGTTGAAGTTTCTTCGCAAGCTCTTTCAAAATGTGGTGCAAACGATAGCCAACGTTACTAACACTAAGACCTGTCTTTTCGCTGATGTCACGGTACTTCAGATTCTCAAAGTACTTGAGCTGCACTAGCTCGCGATCTTGTTCCGAAAGATCGGCGAGCGAGTTGCGGATAGCTGCTACCGACTCCATCCGCTGCAGCGCCTCTTCAGGGGAAGCTCCTCCGTTTTGCTCTGCCAAATCGGCCACATCGCCGACCAGCTCGTTCAAGACTTCGCGTTTGTTCTTGCGGAGATAGTTGAATGATCGATTTCGAACACTGCGGACCAACCAGCTATGTGGATTGTCCACCTCTTTCCAGCGAGCATGCAGTTGGAAGAACACTTCTTGCACGATCTCCTCAGCCACTGCCTTCCGGCCCGTCAACGAGAAGGCGTAGCGAAGCAGACGGCTCTCCTCCTGGTCAAACAGCGAACGCAGTGCGCGCTCTTGGCTCGCACCTTCATCCTCGCTCGCAACCTGGGGAGTCGATTTCAACATCAACCTTGTTCGCTACGTCTTTGACTGCTTGCATAAATCTAGTGCATTGCAGGCCAAACGGATGTAAATGGCTTGTAAGTAGGTCCTAGTAATCGTCGAACTTGCGTTTGCGACAGCGATTACCGATTTTTCCGCCGCTATAGAGAGGACCCGCGAACGTAGATCTTCTTAGGCAGAATTTTGAGAAAGATTAGACACGGGCACAATTCCCGGTAATTCTGCAGATCTGGCGAATCAAATGGCGATTTTGAACCACAGAGTCTGACTATTGCTAGAAAGCGGGTAGGAGAGCTTTAACCGGTGAACGTCGGACGTCAATCAGCACAAATCAACGGGCGAAGGAAGTTAGCCGTGTCCCGCGTGGATGTAAGAGGATCTTCGCCCTCGCCTGCGGATTGATGGACGGTCACGGTGCCGCTGTATCCGACACGCTGGAGCGTTTCCAAAACAGATGCGAATTCGATGCCGCCGACTTCGTGGATCGGGATAATGTCGAAGTTCTGTTGTCCGTTAGACCACGTTTCCAGCTTTACGGCACCTTCGGGTTTTAGTTTTTGATTCTGCAGGTAGACGTTGAATAACCATGGGGCGAGCGGCTCAATCGCTGCAACGTAGTCTTGCCCGCAGAGTTCCAGGTTTGCAGGTTCGTAGATCAATCCGAAGTTTGGCCGAGCGATTTTTTTTAGCGTCTCGAGAATGCCGTCGACAGTTTCGAACAGACTTTGGATATGGCATTGGTGAACCAGCTTCAGTCCGACTTTCGCTGCGAGGTCGGCCGCTGTTTGTGCCGCCGCAATGTCGGTTTCGTTTTTCAACGCGACGCGAATCATTGGCGCATTCAACTGCGTCGCTAGTTGCAGGTAAGGCTCTATATTGCGGAGTGCATTGGGGCCGCGATCGTTGTTGTAGACCGTGTCGAAATCACCAGTGATCATGGAAACGCTAAGGCCGTGCGAGTCGAGCAGTTCCTTGGCAGCTTCGACCTGAGAACTCTCGGTGTGTGTGCCGATCTGCGAAGCCCGCATGCAAATGGCGCTGTAGCTTGCCGCAGTTGCAATGTTCGCAACTTCAGCCAAAGGAAATAGTGGAATTTCTTTTGAGCCGAAGCCTTCGGCGATGCGGACGGAAACAGAGAGTTTCATATCTATCTTCGTTGAAACGAATAGTGGTGAACGACCATAAAAAAACGCCGAATGTCTCAGCCGTGAGAGCATTCGGCGTTTCGTTGTTGTTTGTTGATTTTCGAAACTAGCGACGCCGTCGTAACAATCCAACCCAGCAACCGAGTCCCATTAAAACCATACTGAATGTGGTTGGCTCTGGAACAAATCTCTGTTCGATGACCGAAAGCGTGGCACTTTCCACTGGGTCTTGTGATAGTAGCAGGATATCCTTGATAACAGTCAGCGAAGACGTTGCAGGGATGCTGGCTGAGGCGATCAGATTAACGCCTGCTCCTTGGTCGAAGATGTCTAGCTTTGTTGTTGGATCGCCGGCAAATGTTTCCGTAACCGCAGCAACGCCGGTACCAATTCCACCTAGCAGACTTGGATTTCCGGATAGTATGACTTCGCTAATTGAGCCGGTGACCGTGAAGCCCAATGTTGCGTCGGATGCTCCGTTGCCGACACCTCCTGGCAGATCGAGGAATGGGCCCGTAAATCGGATTCCCCCTGATACCTCTTCTACATTGATTTGGACTGCGGCTGGCATGTCACCGCCGAAGATGTAGTTGAAGTTATCGAACTTCAGGTCGCCCACCATGGCGAAGTCGCCGTCGGGCAGGAGTGTATCTAAAGAAGTTGGCAGCGCGATCTGGCCAGCGTACACATTTGATGTAGCGAACACGGTTGCGATAGCAAGTGCTCGGAGCAGAGTCTTCACAGTAGTCACCTCGAAAAACAAACAACAATTAGAATTAGTCAATCTTTAGCAGCAGGTTGAAACTCGCAGCATTCCATGCAGCGGGTTGAAACGAAAAGTCAGTCGTCGGTGACAATCGAAGAACTGATGTACAGTTCGGCCAGATGAGGCCCAGAGATGGCTGCTATCCAGTACTACTAAGTACCGGAAATTGCTGCACAGGAGAGTTGAAGTGATCGTGAATCAACAACATCGCTCGCTCGTCGGAAAACCGATGATCTCTAAACGATTGTCTGTGTACCTAAAACTAGATCGGCACACACAGGGTTAATTCACTAGCGTCCTATTCAGTGAAAAGCAGTTTATTAATGCAGTAGACGGGTCACTTTCGTTTCGTTTTTTGGAGGGCACGTCCCCCACCTGGGTGTATTAAAGCCTCTGAACGTTAAACTTGCAAGACATTCGTGTCGAGAAAACCGAGTTTTTCCGTGCAAACGCGGTTTTGTGTAAATCTTACTTAAGCAGATTGCCTATCTTTCCAGCAGCTAAGCTGGTTAAGAGCCTGAAACGAGAGCTTTCATTGCTCGTGTGGCTTCAGTAAGTCCCACAAATACGGCTCTCGAAATAATGCTGTGTCCGATGTTCAGTTCGGAGATGCCTTCGAGTTGAGCGATGGGTTTTACGTTGCGATACGTCAAGCCGTGCCCGGCGTGGAATGCCATTCCCGCCTCGCGAATTTGCTCACCAGATTTCGAGATCCGCAGCATTTCTGTTTGTTTGTCTGTCGCAGAACGAGCGAGTGCGTATTGCCCTGTATGGATTTCAACTCCTGCGGCACCAATCGCATGCGCGATAGCGATTTGCCCTTCGATCGGATCAAGGAAAAGACTGACCTCAATCCCGGCATCCATCAGTTCTTTCGTTGTGCTCTCGACCAGACTACGTTGTCCAACTGCGTCCAGCCCACCCTCGGTGGTGACTTCCTCTCGTTTCTCCGGCACGAGAGTGACTTGATCGGGCTGATTTTCTATCGCGATCTTGACGATTTCAGGTGTGCATGCCATTTCCAAGTTCAGTTTTACGGTCGTGGTTTCCTTCAACAGCCGCAGATCGCGTTCTTGGATGTGGCGTCGGTCTTCGCGCAAGTGAATCGTTATGCAGTCCGCACCACCTAATTCCGCAAGTGAAGCCGCCCAGACCGGATCAGGTTCGTTGGTCTTTCGTGCTTCTCGAATCGTTGCTACGTGATCGATATTGACGCCAAGAAGTGCCATCGAGATTTTCCTCTTCCTTGTCTCTGGTCTTAGAATTTGTCTTCTTAATTCACACGTTTGATTTGCTGCGATTTGCAACTTCGGGTGGTTCGACTGCAATCGATGCGCCCGATTGAGCTACCGACGTGACAACAACTTCGGTTTCAAGGTTCGCCCGATGATTCATGTGTTTCTCTCGAAACTCTTTGGCTGACGCATCATCAGGAAACCAGCAATAAACGGTGGGCCCCCAAGAGCTCTGCCCTACACCACGTACTCCAAGGTCTCGGCAGAAGTTGACGAAATCCGCGATGGATTCGTTGAGGAACGGTCCACCCTGACTGGCCGCAAACATTTTTCCGGCGGCGAGTCCATATCGATAGACACTTTCGCTGAATTTCTCGAAGTCACCAGCTTCCGCGGCGGGTAGTAAATGGTCGAAAAGCATGCGTGGCAGATCCGAACTCGCACCGTTTGTTTGCAGAGAGTCTGCATGGCTGATTTGGTGGAACGCTTTGGCTTCCGCATCGCCAGCGAGGCCCTGATTGTGCTTCGTTCGAACTAACATGACTCGCCACGAAGACGGTAAATCGATTCGCGATTCCAGTTTGCCGAGCACTTCGTTCGGTCGTTTTCCGCTTTCCACGATGAATCCGCCGTCGTGAAAACCGTAAGCACCGACAGCCGAACGAACACCGCGTCTCACCGACTGTGCTCGCTCGGAAATCGAAACGTCGCGACGATCGAACAAACAATCTAGGCCCATCGCAACGGACATTCCCAGCTGTGTACCGAGTCCAAGCCCCACGTGCTCGGGCGGAGCCGCTTCCACTTCGCAGAAGACGCTGTCGCGGATGTTGGTCGTCTCGCGCCAACATGCGATGAATTTTTCGGCCCGATCTGATAGAGGGCCGTGGCATTGGTCCGTGTCAGCTCGAGAAATTGATAGGACTAATTCCGGCTTTTCCAGCATTACGCCCGCCCCGCCAAACTGGCGGTCAGCATTCGCGGATGGATTGAGCAAGCCGAGGTGAATTCGCGCGGGTGCGATGACTTTCACTTGATTTGGTACGTTGTTAGCCATCGGCGAATATCTGTCGCTCCGCTTTTCAGTTTGTTGCCTATCATAACGAAATGGGAGCCGCTCTGTGGCGACTAGAAGCCACCAGTACTAGGAGGTGTCGCGCGTGACATCGGAAGAGAAAATAATCGAAACATGTCAGAAGCTTGGGATTTCGCTCGACGAATTGGGAGTGATGGTCGTCGATCATGGCTCTCGCCGAGCCGCCAGTAACGCGGCCTTGCTTGAGGTCGTTAAGCTATTCGAGGAAACAACGCCGTATCGGCTTGTTGAACCGGCCCATATGGAACTTGCCGAGCCGTCGATTGAGCAAGCCTATACGTCCTTGGTCGGGCGCGGTGCAAAGTTCGTTGCTGTGCATCCGTACTTTTTATCGCCCGGGCGACATTGGGCGGAAGATATACCAGCGCTCGCGGCCGAAGCTGCCAAGTCTCATCCAGGCGTCGGCCATATCGTGACGTCGCCGTTAGGAATCCATGCGTTGATGGCCCAAGTTATGCATCATCGCATTGCTCACTGCTTGGATCATCACGCGGGTCGAGGACCCTCGTGCGACATATGCGACGAGGTCGGACGGTGTAGCTTGGAAGGCACGGCGAACTAAGATGCGATGAACTAGGCTTGCTCGCCGAACGGTAATTCTTCACCGCCGATTGCAGCCAATGCATTGCACGCGGCTCGTTGCTCGGCTTCTTTTTTGTTACGACCCCAGGCTGGCGGATAGTCCTTGCCGAGAATGTACGCGCACACCAGAAACGACTTGTCATGGTCCGGCCCACGTTCGTTGATCAAGGTGTACGTGGGTGTTGCGCCAAAGTCGCGTTGTGACATTTGTTGTAACAGCGACTTGTAGTTGTCGTCGGAATCACCGGTGGCGGCTCGGTCGATTTCCGGCTGCATGTGCTGGGTGATGAATTGCTTTACTGGCTGGGCGCCGCCATCGAGATAGATCGCCGCCACGAGTGACTCGAGCACATCGGCCAAAACGGATCGAGGTACTGGCTTGCCAGCACTCATTCCCTTGCCCATGATCAAAAACTCTTGCAATGCCAACTCTTCGCTGATCTTTGCACAAGTCATCCGACTCACGACCACAGACTTTATCTTGGTGAGGTCGCCTTCGAGCAAGTTCGGGAACTGTTCGAAAATCAATTCGCAGATCACGAATCCAAGGATCGAGTCGCCCAAGAATTCCATTCGCTCATTGGAGCCAAGGCGATGGTTTGCACCGGACGCATGCGTGAGTGCTTCTTTTAATTTGCCGAGATCATTGAACGTGTAACCAAGTCGAGCCTCACAGCAGTGGAGGGTGTCGAGTTCAGTTTCGGTCAATTGCGGCACGGGGGAGGCCATTGGTTGAGTTGTGTTTCTTACAGAAATATCTCTACAGCGTAGATTATCGGCTGTGAAAACGTCAAATCGGATCTTCTCTGGCCTCGCCTTAGTGTTCAGCATACCCATGATTTCCGTCATTCGCGAAAGCGTCACAATCTGAATCGTTCCTCTAAGCGGAACCATGATTTAGTTTTTTTACGGATCGAGCGAACTTGGTGGGGTGACTTTACGTCCTCGCTGATGGGCCGAATTGTACGTGCGAGCTACGATTTCGCAGGTGTTTTACTTTCGCGGTTGTTGCTCGTGACAAAGTAGACGTGAAATCAGTGCAAGGCTCCACCTGTAGCCAACGTAATGTCTTCGGTACCTTTTAGTTGGCTGCCCGCCCTTATGCGGGCCTGCGAAATTCGCCTACTCTTCTCGCCTGATTTGAATAGCCATGTTGAACACTTTGTTCCTTCCCGAAATTCGCGAGATGCTGGCGCAAGGCGATCGTGATGGCTTGAATCAGTTCTGTGAAGCAATTCACCCAGCGGGAACTGCGGAGTTCATGCACGGACTCACGGCCGACGAAGCGTGGCAAGTTCTCCAAAGTGCTGACGAGGCAACTCGCAACGAGATCTTTCTGTATTTCAAAACGGATCGCCAGCTAGAGATCATTCACTCGGCCGAACGTCAGCAAATCGCGAATCTCATCGCCAAGATTCCGCCCGACGATCGCGTCGATTTGCTGGAGGAGGTCGACCCGAAAGCGGTCGAAGAAATCCTCGCGCTGATTCCCGCCGAGGAGCGTCGCGACATTCTGCGACTGCGGGCTCATCCGGAAGACACTGCCGGCGCCGTGATGACGACTGCGGTGGCGAAGTTGCCTGAGTCATTGACGGTCCGTGAAGCGTTGGAAGCCTTGCAGCACCAAAACGATGACTTCGAAACGATTTATTATCTGTATATCGTCGACGACTCGGATCACTTGCGCGGATTGGTTTCGACTCGCGAGTTGATTGTTAATCTCAAGCGTCCAGATGTGAAGCTTGGCGAGATTATGGAACGCGAGCTCATTACGGTCGATGTTGATGATGATCAAGAAGCAGTCGCGCAAAAGGTGGCGAAGTACGACTTGCTCGCGATTCCTGTTGTGGATGATCAGCACCGGATGTTGGGGATCATTACGTATGATGATGTGATCGACGTGATGGTCGAAGAAGCCGTCGAAGATGCGCATCGCATCGCGGGTGTCGATCCGTTGGAAGAAGGCTACTTGCAGACGAGCTTACTGACGCTTAGTTGGAAGCGTGGCATCTGGCTGGCAGTGCTGTTCCTGTTTGCAATCGTCACCGCGTTGGCGTTACAAGGCTACGAAGAACAATTAAGGCTCTGGCCTTGGTTGGTGATGTTCGTTCCGTTGATTATTTCCAGCGGTGGAAACTCGGGTAGCCAATCCGCGACACTCATCATCACCGCTTTGGTGCGCGGTGATGTGAAATTGAGTGATTGGTGGACCGTCGTTCGACGCGAGCTGATGAGTGGCCTGATACTTGGCGGCTTTCTAGCATTGCTGGGTTTGGTGGCGGCTTACTTTCAGCTCGATACGGGCCAGTTGGGAAACAATGCGCTGTTCGTGCTACCGATCACGGTTATTCTTGTCGTGATTTGCGGGACGTTGTTTGGCTCGGTGTTGCCTTTAGTGTTTCAACGCTTAGGGCTCGACCCGGCACTCATGAGTAGCCCGTTTGTTGCGGGGCTGATTGACATCGTTGGAATTGTGATTTACCTGAATGTCGCGATGCTGTTGTTGAATTAGCGCGCGGTGCCGGCGGTTCTGGTTCTACCCAGCCATAGTTGCTTGGCTTTGGTTTGCGTTGGCGTGCTGGCCGCGTCACTCTTCGTCGTCATCATCCTCAAGTTGCATAGCAAACAACGCATCCACGTTTGACGATGGTGGCGTGCGATTGGCTTCATTCAGGAAATTGATCACGCCCAGCACATCACGAGGTGACAGAAAACCATCGTTGTTCGTATCGACTGCGATTTCGTTGGTTAGTCCAAGCTGATGGGTAACGCTCTGGCTGGCAAGTGCCCCAGCAAAGCCTGCGTTGATTGAGTTGATGATTTCTAGCACGTCACGAGGGGAAACTTCTCCGTCGCCCGTAACGTCAAACGGCATAGGTTCGTTGTGCCAATCTTGGAACGCGACGGAAACGGGCCGGAAGTCGGATCTCTCAAGCGTCAAGCGGCTGTCCAATGCGTTGTAGAGAAACTGCTCGTCGCCGGCCCGGAGAAGCAGCCTTGTTGTTTCGCCGTGAATTTCTGTGGCGACGTTGAAAATTTGATCGTTACTAACGGTTAATCTGCTAGCCAGGTCTAGCCTTGCTTGGGCAGTTAGATCTTCCACTGGAGTAGCGATGGTAAAGATCGGTGATTCGGGCAGACCGTCCGGATTGCTAATGTCGACGGTGCCAATCGTTTCCGACGGAGTCGAGATGTCTGCGCTATGGATGGATTCCACGGCGATGGCGTACAGCTTGTCATCGATGAACGCACTGCGAAGCAGTCTGGAATCGAGTTCCATCGAGCCTCTTAGTTGAATGCCACCGTCGTCGCGAGACGTGAGCGTGGTGTCGATGTCGAATGCATCTAGCAAATGGTCGGTCGTTGTCACGCTGTCTTCGGCATATCCATCACCGTCTGTGTCCACGCGAATCTGGTCGTTCACTTGTGATGGGATCGCTAGTGTCGAATGACTGGCGAACCAGCCAAACGCGTGGTGATCGGTCAAAGCTGGGCTAAACGCCGCGTTGTCCCACGTGAATTGGTCAACGAGAACGGGTTGTGCGATGTCTTCGACGTTGAACAGCGAAATCGCCAGAGATCCGATGCCGCTCGACGAAGCACTGCCGATGGTCAATATGTGCTGCTCACCAACAAACTGCGTGTACGTTGCGAAGCCGGGCAGTGTTAGGAACCCTTCGATGGCTGGATTGCTATGGTCGCTGAGGTCGATCGAGAATAACGGGTCAATCGTGTCGAAAGTTGTGACGAATGCTCGCTCGCCGAAGAAACGAACGCTGCGAATTGTTTGGTCGAGTGCTAATTGAGGAAGCGTGCCAACGGTCTCCATAACCCCAGAATCGTCTCGCAGCACGAATAGTGCGTTGTCGTCGTTGCCTGTGAAGTTGCCCGTGCTGGAGTTCGTGATGCTGGTGGCGACTCGTAGGTGCCCATCGAATTCATCCACCGAAAACTGGTTGAGTGTGCGTCCGGGGACTTCTCCTGAGGACGAGAATTGGATATCACCGACGTCGGACTGTAACTCGAACTTCATGAGCTTGGTGACGTAGCGGTCCTGCGCGTCTGGCGTCCAGTCGTAATGGTTTTCGGTTACGTAAAGGTTTTCCAGCGACATGTAGATGTCCGACGCATTTGTGGTCAGGATGCCGGATGTGTTGGAGAGGCCCGGCTCGCTGTTCGCGATGTTCACGGTGACAACCGAGACCAGCGTTGAGGCTCCCTCGGAAAGCGGTTGGTAGATGTCCTCGGGTTCCACGAGTAATCCACTGCGAACTAGTTCGCCGTTGGGTCCGAAGCTCTTGTACGTCGGGAGGATCTCTTGGACGATCGCCTCGAAATTGTTCTCGATGCGAGCCTCTCGCTCTTCCGGTGTCTCCGTTCGGCAAACCCCATCGTCTTCGCAGATCAATTCGTTCGGCGGGTTGAGCGAATCGTGTTGGCGAATGACGAGGTATACGTAATCTTCGATGCGTCGTGTTTGAATGTGCGCACCTTGGATTTCGGTTGTTTGCACCGTCGTTGGTGTCGCTCGATCCGTCACGTCCAATACCGTGACGTACGTGACAGGTGTGCCGAAGTTGTTGAAGAAGAAAGTGTTGGGCTCGTCGCTTTCAGCAATGATGGTGTCGGTGGAAATGACAGTCAGGCGGTCGCCATGCAAGTACTGGCCTATTGCGTTGCCAGGGATGTTGACTCGCGAGAGAACTTGGAGATCGTCGGCGGGCCATGCTTTGGTGATGACTAGCTGGCCTTGCGTGAGCGTGTAGAGGTGGTTGCTGTCGACTTCGATGAGGTCAGCTTCGTCCACTCCTGCGACTTGAACGTTGGTTTCGGAAGTCTCTCGGGGAGGAGTTGCACCGGAGAGACTGTCGGTGACAGCGTCATCGAAAAAGAATGTTTGTGGCGGATCTGCGTCTAGCACAAGTTGCTTGAACGCATCGAGTGAGTCGACTTTCGGGTAAAGGTCGCTGGGTTCTGCGTTGACTTCAACGGTCACTTGCGCCTTCAACATGCCGTCCACGGTGTACTCGAACGTGTCGGTGCCCGTGAAGCCGGCGGCAGGGAAATAGGTGACAGATTTGCCATCGTCACCAATGCTGACTTGACCACCTGCAGCGCCTTCCGTAACGCCCGTGATTATCAGAGGACCGCTGTAGTCGCCGCCGACCAAGTCGTTTGCGAGTACGTTAAGCGTCTCTCCGGAATCGCTCCCTGGTGCGACTCGCAATCGATCATGCCGCAATAGTCGAGGTACATGCATTGTGGCGGTTGTTTCTAGAAAACCATCGACGACGTAACGCAAGGTTGCTGTGCCCACGAAGTCTTCGGCGGGCGTGAAATCAATTTGGGTGCCCGTGGCGGAGATCGTTGCAGTGCCTTCGCCGTCGGTAACTTGTACGTCAGTAATTAGGCGATCGCCGCGGTACGTACCCCAGCGACTCTCCGTCCATGCCGCAAAATCGTTTTCTAACGGATCGAATGTTACTGACGGGCTATTCTGATGCGAAACGAATGTGTCGTGCGTTAATCGATTCGGATAGCGAACGAAAACCGTGCCGGTGAATCTGTTGTCGATCGTGTACTGGAAAGTTGCGGCTCCACTGCCAGGTTCAAGCTGAACACTTCGACCGTCTGCGGAGATCGTCACGGTTCCAGATTCTGGTTGTTCGACGGAGGTAATTACGCCTTCGCCACCAACGTAGTTTTCCGGAATGAACTCAACGAGACGCAGATCGTGAGTCGCAGGCTCATTAAAGTTGAACGTGTGCGAATCGGCAATGTTGGTACTGCGGACCCGAACCGTCGCTGTAAAATTCGAGTCAACTTCGTACTCGAATTCTGTCGTGAGTTGGTCTCCCGTAGCTGTGAAGATAAGTCGCGTGCCATCATCGCTAATGGAGATCTCGGCATCCTCTACCTGCTCGACGCTGGTGATAATTCGCTCGCCGTCATAGCCATTACCCAAGAAGTCGTTCGATAGTACATCAAGCACATTGTTTTCCGTGCCCTGAAAGACATCCAGGAAATCATTGCCGAGCGTACCGGCTTCACGCACGGAGATCCGTACCGTGGCTTCGTACTGTCCGTCCGCTAGGTAGGTGAAGGTGTCTGACCCGACAAAGTCAGCAGGCGGTGTGTAGAGCACTTCGCGGCCTGACTCAGAAATGGTAACACTTCCTCCCTGTTCGCTTTGAGTCACACTTGTGACGCTACTAACGATGCGGTGGGAAATCGTGAAATCAAACGCGTCGCGGTAAAAGTCGTTGCTCAACACGTCAATTTGGAAGTCGTCGCTATTTGCATCGAGTGATCTGCTGTCGTCTTGAACCGGATTCTCAACACGTACTTGTACTGTGCCTTCGAATTCGCCATCCACGACGTAACGCAAGTTGTGAAAACGCGTTTCGGTTTCCATGGGATCAAAGACGATCGATGTGCCGTTGTCGGCAATGGTTACGTCGACGTCTTCCGAAGTATCCAGGATGTGCGTGATCTGTCGTGGGCCTTCGTAGCTTCGCCAAAACGGATCGTTTTCGATCAGTTCGATCGTGTGCGGTTCGTCAAATCTCACCATTTGGTAAAGATCGAACTGCGTCGGTGCTGCAATATCAACGACAACCTGAGCCGGATACCTGTCGTCAACAACGTAAGTCACCGTGTCAGTGCCGTAATTGTGTTCTTCACGCGTGTAGGTCAGCGACATGCCGTCGTCACTGATCTGTACTTCTGCACCGCGATTCGAAGCTCCGACGAGCGTGATTCGTCGCTCGCCTTCGTACTGCTCCCAAAACGGATCGTTTGCCAATACGTCAAGTGAGTAACTTGCTCGATCGGGGACGAACTCGAACAAGTCATTGGCAAGTGGTGAAATAATTTCGACGGTTACTTCGCCCGAGTGATTGTCATCGACAACATAAGAGAACGACTCGGTGTCGGTCGCGTCGGCAGCAACAGTGAAATTGAGTGACCTACCATCGTCCGCGATTTCGATTCGGCTTCCGCGACTCCCACGACTCACTCCGGTAATGAGTTTCTCGCCGGCGTAGTCGTCATCGAACGAATCGTTGAGCAAAACGTTCAACGACTGCGAGTTCGAATTCTGCCGCACTTCGAATGCGTCGGCGACTATTTCTGCGCCATCGGCCGCGAGTAATCGTTTTGTTTCGAGAGATTCGAAGTGGCCAAGTCTCATCGGTGTTTGACGCATCGTTTCGCCGTGCGGGTTTGAAGGATGATTCAGTAACTTGTTACCAACGAGTGAGTCGGATCGACCTCGTTGTTTGCGCCACGTCCAGTATGACGTGATTTTCGGTTTTTGACAGAAAAACTAGCCATTCTCGGGACGCGGCTTCCCAACATCTATCAACGGCGCACCATTTCAAGTTAAAAAAATGTGTAAGGTCCCGATCAGTTGAGGGAATAGTCGCGATCGAATTTGGATATCGGAGGATGTTTATGATTTGGCGTCATGTGGGAGTATTCTGCGTTTTGCTGTTTTCCGCCAGTTGTTTTGCGGATCAGGTGCAGTACGAACTGACGTTTGACGCAACGTGGAGTCCAGAAACACAGTTTCCGAACCGTTCGAGCCCATTTTTCGAATCAACGAAGCGCCGTTTGAGAACTTGCCGACATTGGGAACCTTTACTTACCGTTCGCTTTCGTTGCCCGGCGACTTCAATGGCTCGCGAGTTGTTGACGGCCGCGGCATCAATGTCTTGTGCTTTCGACTTGGGCAATCGCATCCAGTTTTTGAACTCACGAGCAGCGAGACGATCGAGCTGGACGATGTAACGACGCTCGTCGAACGAGTAATGGGAACCCGCTTTGGCGATACAGACCTAGATGGAGATTTGGACTTTGCAGACTTTCTCGCACTCTCTTCGAACTTCGTAATCGGCGGCAACTTCAGTGCCGGTGATTTGCAGGTTGGATTTGAAGATTCTCTCGCCCTCTCATCGAACTTTGGTTTCAACCGTTCGGAAACAGCCGTGTCCATGGTCCCTGAGCCTCGCCTACACTTCGGTACACTATTAGTCGC
>CAYNJG010000012.1:0-62924 GCA_964397295.1 uncultured Pirellulaceae bacterium | reverse complement strand
CATCGACGTTGATGAGGTGGCCTTTTCCTGAGATAGAATTCGGCCGATGCGATGTTTGAGTCGTCCTCCATCGATTGCCGTCGCCCATCGCGAGTGCTCACGCGTTCGCTCTGCGGCAGAAAGCAAAGCAGCAGCGTAGCTAGTGGAAACTGTTGGGTTTTCTCTTTGAACCACGTCATCGCATTCCCATTCGATCGCATCTTCAAGCCGATTTGCGGCGTATCTGGCCAATGGATTGAACCAATGCATAACCGCGATGAGATCGGCCAATGTCGACCTCCAAAGATCTTTTCGCCGATAGTGTGCCAACTCGTGTCGCAAAACAGTTGTCCGCTGAGTACTCGACAGATCTTGCCAGAGTTTGAATGGCACAACCACACGACAACCGCCGGGCAACGTACACAGCGCCGGCCCGAAATCGGTACTAACACAGAGTGGGATCTCTTTAGTATTCGAGCCGCTGAGTACCTCATGCCATTCCGCGTTCCATTCGTCGATGTCGCACCGTTCGAAATTCGAATGGCGGACCAGCTCTGAATAGGCAAGTAGTCGCTTGCACAAGAGATAGCAAACACCAATTGCCCATACGTAGATTAGGGCTTGTGGCCAGGCGGTTGATTCTTGAACGTCGGGAGCCAGCGTTTCCGGCGGAGCGGGGGCTTCAAGAAACTCGTCGGTGTTCGCAAGCTCCGCTGATTCGGTCTCGAGGCGTGATACGTTTTGATTTGCCAGCACGATCTTTTGTTCGGTTATGGCATCCGCCACTTCAGTGTTGATCGACTGAAACTGCCATGGAATCTGAATTGGCAGATGAAAAAGCAAGATGCCTTGCAGAAGCACGGCAGACCAAGCCACCGCAGTGAGTCGTGATGACTGAACTCGAAACGCCTTGAGGACGATCGACACGGCAATTGCTGAGACAGCAAGAAACACCGATGCGATAAGAAACCGTCCAAGAAACTGATAAGCCAAATCTTCATTCATCACTCGGCCCCTTTTTCGTTTTGTTCTTTTTTTCGGCTTCCTTGATGAGTTGTTTTACTTCCTTGATTTCTTCGCTTGTCAGGGTTCGTGATTTGAACAGATGGGTCACCAGTGGTAGCACACTGCCATCGCTTACTTTGTCCAACAGCAGATCGAGGTCGTTATTCGCAACGTCTTTTGCTGCCAACGCGGCTGAATAGCGTGCTGGTTTGGTTCGGGATCGTTTCACCAATCCTTTCTTGACCATGCGATTCAGCCTCGTCTGCACGGTCGTATACCCGACCTTGCGACCTAGCCCGCGCTGGCCTTCGACGATGGTGACGCTGTTCTCACGCCACAACATCTCTAGTATTTCCAGCTCGCTGGCTAGCAATCTTTGGTTTTTCCCAGCCATCTATTCACCTATGACAGTTGTCGTATGCATGATACTACAAGTGTCGTAGAATGAAGGCAAGAGGCGTCTGTCAGATTTTGGCCAATTAAAAAGCTAGGGCAGAGAAAGGGCTACTTCGATTCCAAGTCGAAATTGAACTCGTTTTGTCCGGGCTTCACTTCGGCGGTTAAGCCGGAAGTGTCTTTGTCACCGTATTTGGAGTGCGACACGGGTTTCTGCGCGGGTGCGTTCTGGTAGCCGCCGGGTGGTTCCGGTTCGGTTTCGACCACGCTTACCGTCACGTTGTAAAGGCCCGGTTCTAGACCTTTGGTTGCGCCAGTGCTAATCGTGAAGGTTCCATCCGATTTCAACGGAGCCATCGCCATTGCGCCGCCTCCATCCGGGTGAAACATGACGTCGCCGGCAACGTTTCCAGTCACCACTTTGCCATCAACGGTAACGGAGCCTGATACTGTGGCTGGTAGCGTATTCTCGCAACCCATGCAGGCGACGACGAGACTTAGGAACACAGGAAGTAGAGTTCGCGACATTGCTAATGCACCATGGGTGAGAATTAATCCACGAGAAGGAGTTCTTCGCCGTTGCGAGTACTCATGAAGCGATAGATATCAAAATCAACAGCGTCTTCGACAAATCGAGTGGATCCATCAAGCATGGCGAAGTGGAGTCCGCCGGGGTGATCGCTGCGAAATGTGATCGAGAGAGGCCAGTCGTTTGCGATGTCAGCCGGATCTGCTGTTTTTACATTCGGCGGAAAGTGCGTGCTGCTGTAGTCGCCGTTTCCGTGGTACAGCGCGGAGTGATGATTGAACCGAGGCAGGTCTTCGGCGGCGAGAAACGTTTTGCTGAGTCCGTCAATAACTTTCGCAAATGTGATCGTTTTTAAGTGCGAGTATCTCCAAAACAACCCTCGGCAATCGGGGCTGCGATGGCAGTCGGGGCTGCCGACACCTCGTCCGCCCATTTTCGTATTACCGAGGATTCCTTTGTAGTTGGTTAATGCAATCTCACGACCTTTCCACTGAAACTGCTCTGTCGAAAACTCAGGTGGATTCGAAGACGGGCAGCGAAATAGTTCGATGGGTTGGTTGACAACATTCGCAAGATCCGGGTGATTGATGCCTGTGCCTTCGGCGAAGGAGCCTTTGAAGTACGGCTCCATGATGTCGTAACGTGCGTTCTCTTCAATGAATGGAAGCGTTGCGGCAATCCATCCGCGGCCGCTTTTCTTATGATCCGATTCGTAGTTGTGACTCTTCGGGATTCGGTTGTGAGCGCTGTGGAAATTCTGCACCGCCAACCCAATATTCTTCAGGTTGTTCATGCACTGTGCTCGGCGTGCTGCCTCCCTCGCAGCCTGAACGGCCGGCAACAATAGAGTCACTAGCATGGCGATGATCGCGATCACCACCAGTAATTCCACCAACGTAAAACCGCGACGACTAGAACGTGACATCATCTCACTCCTCGTGCTGTTTTGAGTCTCTTGGACCAAACTTATTGTTAAGGATTCGAGATGAGAAAGAAACAGCGACAGTCGAAATTTGTGGGGAAGTTTGACGAAGGTAGGAGACAAAGCGACCGGGCAGGGCATTTTCGTAGTCGGCAAGTCCCACATCGTGAAGTGCGTGCGATGGCAACTTCCGCCGGCATATTTCTCACTCTGCGTGTTGTTGTTCGGTAGAATCTTGTGAGTCGAAGAATTGCATTCGGCACATGGAAGCAGGGCAGGCGAGTCGCCATTTAACAATTACTCGAACTAGCCGAGGTGAATATCATGCCTAAGATCTATGCCCTTGTCTTGTTACTACTCGTATGTCACATCAACGTTGCGAGCAGCCAAGAGCTGGATGGAAGTTGGCCGCGCGGTGGTGGCAAGTTGACCATTTTCACTGTTGGCGCACCAATCGAGGCTGATGGAATCGAACTAATTGCGGAGCCGGGAATACTCACCCAAGGAACGAGCCCGGCTCCGTTTGCCTTCTTCATACCCAACAGCTTTGGCGTTGAACCAGGAAACGTTGCGTTTGGGACTCTCGGTACGTCGGTTACCATTGACGGGCCGGTGGAGCTAGACGTGACCGTGTCGGCGAGCGCAAGGTTTGGTGATGTAAGCGGAGATTGGAGTGGAAGGGGCAGCAGCTCCCAGCCAGTTTTCTTCTGCCAAGAGTGCGTTCCAGAGCCATCCGGCTTAATGATCGCGGCAATTGGTACACTGGGTTTGCTCGGTTTCCGAAAGCGACAAAACAGCGCCGACAGAACGGCTGCTGCTCGATCATGGGATAGCGAAGAGGTATAGTGAGCGCGACCGGCCAATCGTTGAGTACCCACCGCCACTTCCCATGAGGCTCACATGTCCCGCGCGACGCGATGTCTTTTGTTGCTCACGATTGTGCTCGTCGGCAATCTTGCTTTGCTCGTAAGGCCGGCGGACTCTCAACTGCTACTTGGCGACGTGCTACCAGGCACGAAGAAGCTGACGATGGATGGCGAAATCGATCGTCAGCTAATCGCTGGTGTTTCGAAGTTCTTGGACAACAAGACTATTGAGTACGCGATCGCGCGTCAGAAAAGCGTTTGGCAGTTCGACCCGGAACGTCGTGGCGAGGTGTTAAATGGATATCGGGATGCACTGCGCTATGCCATCGGCATGCGTGACGCACGGCCGGAGAAGATCGAAATGGAACTTCTTGCCACAACCGATCAGCCGGCAGTCGTTGCGAACTGCAAGCAATTTGAAGTGCTGGCCGTACGGTGGCGAGCGTTTGGTGAAGTGTTTGCCGAAGGACTGATGCTGCGTCCCAACTCGCGTGTGCTCGCCCGTGTCGTCGTGATTCCCGATCCTAGTCAAACGCCGGAACAGCTCGTCGGTTTAACGGAAGGTGTCCCCGAATCGTCGCGCGTAGCTGCGTTTCTTGCGTCCAATGGTTGCCAGGTTTTGATACCGACGATCATCTCGCGCGAGCGGAATCAATTCCAATGGAGCGGACGACGGGCTGATGTCACGAATCGAGAATTCCTTTATCGGTCCGCGTTCGAAATGGGACGACATCTCATTGGTTACGAAGTGAATAAGGTGCTGGCCGGCGTCGACTGGTTTGCAGTTCAGGATGCGGATGTCCCCATTGGGGTCGTTGGTTGGGGCGACGGAGCATTGCTCGGTCTGTATGCCGCGGCGTTAGATGATCGAATCGATGTGACATGCTTGAGCGGATTTTTCGAGCCGATGGAGCTTGATAGTCAAAAACCAATTGATCGCAATGTGTTTGGATTGCTCGAACGATTTGGGGCCGCGGAACTCGCTTCGATGGTCGCGCCACGGGCATTGCTGGTGGAAACGTGTCAGGGGCCGGAGCTAGAACTGTCTGGTGGAAGCGGCGCGCCGTCCGTGATTAGATCGCCGGAAGCCCACGATGCGCAAGCGGAGTTTTCAAAAGCCAAAGAACTAGCAGGAATTCAGGAGGTTTCGACGGAGAAGTGGCATTATGTGAAGAGCGGCGTAGAAGGTCAGGGCCCGAGCTTCGTTGCGGAAACACTTCAGAGGCTTGTGCAATTGTTGCCTCAGCGGAATGCGATCGGCGGTCTGACTCAAACGCGGAAGCCCGGATTGGTCGACGCTCGCGAAGACTTCGATCCGAATAAACGAATGCTTCGGCAGATGCAGCAGATCGATCGGCATACGCAAAGCATTCTGCGAAAGAGCTCCGCAATACGTAAGGAATACATGAGCGGCCTGCCAAGCGATTCGCTGGACGAGCATGAAAAGGCGCTACCAGAATATCGTCAGAAGTTTGCAAATGTGATTGGCCACTTTGATGATGAGTTGTTACCCGCCGACGCACGAACTCGGAAGGTCTACGACAAAGAAAAATGGGTCGGCTATGAAGTGGTGCTCGACGTTTACCCCGACGTCATTGCGTATGGGTTGTTACTTCTACCCAAAGATCTAAAAGAAAACGAACGCCGTCCGGTTGTGGTGTGCCAGCATGGGCTGGAGGGACGTCCGCAGGACGTGATTGGCGAAGAGAGCCATCACTACTACAAGGCATTTGCCGCACAGCTTGCTGAGCGTGGGTTTATTACTTTCGCTCCGCAAAACTTGTATCGTCACCGTGACGATTTCCGTGTTCTGCAACGCAAGGCGAATCCAATCGGCAAGACGCTTTTCTCGATCATCACGCCTCAGCACCAGCAAATCATTAACTGGTTGAAGACGCACCCTAACGTTGACGGCGACCGGATTGGTTTTTACGGGCTCAGTTATGGTGGTAAAACGGCAATGCGTGTACCCGCGCTTTTACCCGACTACTGTCTTTCGATCTGCTCGGCGGACTTCAACGAATGGGTCGACAAGAACGCTTCGACGTTGAATCCGCGTAGCTACGCATTTATGGGCGAGTACGAAATCTTCGAATTCGACCTCGGGACAACATTTAACTACGCAGAGATGGCAGCACTCATCGCCCCTCGTCCGTTCATGGTCGAACGCGGCCACGACGACGGAGTTGCTGACGACGAAACGGTCGCCTATGAATTCGCCAAAGTACGGCGTCGCTACACAAAGCTCGGCGTTGGCGACCGTTGCCAGATCGAATGGTTCAACGGGCCTCATACGATCAACGGCAAAGGCACGTTTGATTTTCTCCACCTGCATCTAGATTGGCCGAAGCGTCCGTAATGATCGTATTTTGCGGGCGCATTGGCTTGAGTCCTTCACCCAAATTAACAATGTCGGCATGGTTGGACAATCAGATTGGCATTGGGCTTTCGGACAAGATACAGTGATGGTCGGAAGAGAGTCGGCAAGGCAAGTCACCGTAAGAATGGAGGAGTAACAATGCAGTGTCGTCCACGTTTGCGATCAGGGTTTACTCTGGTTGAATTACTTGTTGTCATTGCAATCATTGCGATGCTCGTGACGTTGCTGTTGCCTGGTGTTCAATCAGCACGTGAAGCAGCTCGTCGCTCGCAATGTTCTAATAACCTGCGCCAAATCGGTTTGGCGTTGATGAACTTCGAGGGTGCGCACGGTCGGTTGCCTTGCTCGCGTTTTCGTAACGAACATCCCAGCTGGTTCGCGATCATTTTGCCGTTTGTCGAAGGCAGTGCGGAAGCCGCACAATGGGATATCGATCAGACCTACTACCATCGTGACAACAAATTGGCACGAGAAACATTGGTAGCGGTGTTTCGGTGTCCGTCTCGCGGATCGATCGATTTCACGACTGAGTCAATCACGGATGGTCCATCCTCCACGGTTGGTGCAGTGGGTGATTTCGTTGGCAATGCAGGTAACAACAACAGCCGCATCAGCAACGAGTTTTGGCGTCCAGAGGCGAACGGTACCATCATTACTGCGGACAAGTTTGACATTCGAGACGACGACAGCTTGGGATGGGATTCGGACATCACATTCAAGCGGATTACGGATGGTCTCAGCAAAACGATCTTTGCGGGTGAGAAGCACATTCCGCTCGAGCACTCGCGCAAGCAAGGTTCGATGTACAACGGTGATCACCAACCAAACTGTGCCCGTGTCCTTGGTAGCAGTGCTCCGTTGGCAAACACCGTCAACGATACGACCCGTTGTCAGGTCGGCACTTGCGATACGTTTGGAAGTTGGCATGAAGGAGTTGTGCAATTTGTGTTCGGGGACGGTCACGTTGCAGCGATTCCAACTTCGGCCGACGCCGTCGTGTTGGGAAACCTGGCGGCGAGAGATGACGGGCAACCGGTGAACTTCGATTTCTAAGGTGACCAAAATGCAGCGATTTGTGCGGTGCTCTGCGAGCCTTTTCGTTTCGTGTATTGCTGTCTTTGTCGTGGGATGTGCAGACGATGGTCGCGTTCCCACCTACGAAGTCAACGGCAGAGTGCAATTTGCAGATGGCAGCCCACTGAAAGGCGGGTCTATAATCTGTCTCAGCGATTCAGATGAAGGCCTAAGTGCACGCGGTGCAATTGGCGAAGACGGTACGTTTGCGCTTGGCACATACGAACAGGATGACGGTGCAATTGCTGGACGACACATGGTGATGATTGATCCGCCCGTACCACAGAACTTCAATCCTGATGCGGGCCCAGCACCCAAGGTGATTCACGATCGTTACCGCCAGCACCACACGTCGGGGCTTGAATTGACGGTCGCCGAAGACGAGCCGAACGAAGTAACGCTTGAAGTCTCGAAGAAATAGCTACTCGTTGATACCGCCATCGAGTTAGACGCCGGTATCGATTTAGTCGCTGGCTAGGTAACGTAGGCGTCTGTAAAAACGAATGGCGCCGAAGGCTGTTGCCATTAATAGACCGAATAATCCGGCAGACGGTTCAGGAACGGCGACAAAGTCTGCGTAGACGATTCCTGTTGGGTCTGTTCGGGAAGTTATCGTCGCGTCTGGGAGAATGTTGCCCTGCTGATCATAGATCCTAATTTGACTGAGCACGGCGGTGTTGGTGAAGTTAGCGTCAACCGTTGATGTGAAGCCAGCTGCGTCGCCGTTGACGATACTGAGTTTAGCAGTCGTTTCAAGTTCGAAAAGGACATCGAAATCTTGTCCGGCGAACCAATCGACTGCAAAAACCTGCACTTCGAAAAGCTCTGGAGTACTGGTACTGGTGTTGACGCTGGTCGTTCCAATCGGTGGGCGCTGGTCATCTACGAAATCGTCGGGCACGCCTTCAGAGGACGTGAGACTGGCAGTCGTATTCAGTACATCTATGATATATGCATTCGATTTCGCCGTACCAACAGGGTTCAAATCGATATTCGACTGGCCGTCTACAGTCCAGGAGAATTCTACAAACCCCCCTACTTGTCCAGGTACTCCATCAACGAATGCGGTGTCGACTAATCCACCCACAGCGCGAGCAGTAGCGCTCACGCTGTTCCATCCAAGTTCTGACTCGGTTGCGTCAATCGTGATTTCGAACTTCGACTGCGACCGCAATTCGAAAGGGTCTGTCGTTGCGGTTAACGTTGTGAAATCGTACGTGGCGTTACCGGTCGCGAACATTTCCGAGAGGTCGGCTGGTATGGGGGACATAAATGAATCAGGTGGCGAAAGTGTTTCCGTGCCTGTATCGGTAGAAACAACCTGTTCAAACCAAATCTGAGACTCAACCGTTATCCCGGCCAGGCAAATGTTCGCTGCTACTGAAAAGAAAATCGCAAAAATTGGTACAGAATGATTCGGCATGTCGTAGTCCTGACAAAAAGGGCAGGGGAGTCCGTATTGTCCAAACCAAGTGTCAGAGACGCAACAAGAAATGTGGCAAATAGGCAGGAATTTCAACGAACTTGTTCATCTGTTCCCTTCAGCTAGTCTTTGCGGCGACCATCAAGATGCCTCGGCTCATCGTTTTCAATGAATGGCGTGGATTTCGTCTCCAGCGATGCCTTGTAGTTTATTCCTTCGTCCAGATTCGTGTATTGAGATTCAGTTCATCGACAATCTGAAGGAACCAAACGATGTCGTCATGCATCGCTTCTACTTGTTGGATATTGGTCGCAGGTCTGTCCGTGTGGGGTTCCAGATATGCGGATGAATGTGGGATCGCCAATATCACGCACGAGTCCTTAAAGCCAATGCGCAGATCTTTGCGAAGTCGTTTTCGCATGTCTACCATTCGGCTCATCATGCTAGGGCTCAGGATGTAGCGTGCCTCCACTTGGTCAGTAGAGTAGACCGCGAATTCTCGTTCGAATGCTACGTCTTCAAGTTGAAGTAGTTGCGTTCCTCGGTTGCCGCCCATTCGCTGTAGCGTTCGGCCAAAGCTTCCCAGTAGGTTTTCCGCGGTATCCGGATAGACGTACGTTTCGGACTGAAAATGCTTGTGGAAATCGGCGATCAGCAACAATCCCCGAAAGAACGTGACGTATTTCGTCTTCTTGTTTTGCCGGCGTCTTTCTTTAGCGACAACTTCTGCAAAACGCAATTGTGTCTTGCCATGTTTGCCTTCAATAAGGTCTTCGGTGTGGTATCGATCTGGCCGAGTGGAAAACAGTCCAGAACCGCGAAACGTCTGGCGATTGATGCCACCCGACGGATCGTAACTCAGGTCGTGACCAATATGTTGCAGTAGCTTACCGACAACCTTCTTCTTGTACGAAACGACGTATTTCGTTTTGTGATCACTGACAATCCAATGGTAAGCAACTCCGTTGACTATGAGGCAAAGGACGACGCCGATAAACAATCCAATGGGGAACAAAGCGATCGTTAAAAATGCGGCAACGGCAAGGCTGGGCAACATCGAAAACAGGAGCCACTGCTTCTGCTTATCTTTGAATGCCAAGCGATCCTGTTCGAGGCTTGCAAGTGCCGGCTTGAGTTCCTCTAGCCATTGATTCTCCACCGATCGCCTCCTACGAATTAACAGAAACGGAGTCGCGTTCGCTCGCTTCCGCTTGGAAAAAAGCCTTGGATGTGAAGCCGAATGATGATGCGATAATGGAGGATGGGAACATATCCACTGCGTTGTTGTTGTCTAGCACTGCGGCATTATATGCGCGGCGTGCTGCGGAGAGCTGTTCTTCGATGTCGGTCAAGTTGCGCTGCAGATTCATGAACTGCTCGCCCGACGTGAGCGCTGGATAGTCTTCCGCAATTGCGATGAGCTTGCCGAGCTGCGGTTCGAGCTGTCTTTCCGCGTCGAAGCGTTTCGCATCCGAGATGCTCTCGTTCATCGCTTGATTACGAAGTTCGATGATTCGCGCAAAAGTGGATTCTTCATGGGCCGCGAAGCCTTTAACGGCTGCGACCAAATTGGGAATCAAGTCGTGACGCTTTTTAAGCATGACATCGATCGTGCTGAAAGCATTGCGAGCCATGTTGCGTTTGGAAACGAGGCCGTTGTAGGTCGCCAGCACATAAACGCCTGCGAGAAACAGCACAGCTAACGGAATGTAGATCACAGATGAACGCTGCCTTGCTAAAGAGAACCGCTGTATACCTAGTAATTCGTCATTCAGTTGCCGTTATTCGACGAAAACGCTCCATGATTTCTTTCCAGTTCGTGAATTCGACTTTTTCGATTTCTAAGAACCGTTTTACTTCAGGATCGGCGAACATTTTGGCTTCCCAGATACGTTGCTGCCACGATCCGGTGATCTGCCGTAAGCCTTCGGTATCAACCGAAGGATGGAAAATGACTTCGTTCAGCCCAGGGTTCATGTTTCGGACCATCTGGAAGAACTTTTCCTTTTTCTCCTCGTACGTGTTGGCGGATTCGATCGAGTGAAAATCATCGAGCTTCGGCAGTGAATAGGCGTCCAGAACTTTCAGCATGTTGTCGTCCAGTGGATAGCCTTGCTTGCGGAACTTTTCCATCACTTGTGGGCTCATGGCGATCGCCATAGCCGGAATCTGATATTCCATCGCGAGCTTTAGATAGACCTGCGTATAGTCGGGGCGAGCGAAGAGTGTGCCCATGTGCGTGTCGATGTGGCCTGGCTTCGGACCAGACTTCAACGCCTTTTCGATCTGAGCACGTAACTCGCGTTCCACTTCCTCAGGCGTGGCGTGTGTGGCAACGCCGCGGACGTCGTCCCAAAGGTAGTTGTCCTTGTCGAGCAATCCAGGCACGGTAGATGGTTTCGCGACCGGCCCCCAGCGATACGTCTTCCACTCGCTGGTTAAAGCTAAGTGCAGGCCAAGGTCGTATTCTGGATGCTGCTTGTACCACTTTGCCATTTCGTTGTACCACGGACAAGGAACCATCAGCGCCGCGGATTGAATGTGTCCATCGGTTAGGTAGGATTTGGCGGCTTGATTGGCCTCGTAGCACATTCCAATGTCGTCTGCATGCAAAATGAGAACTCGTTTGTCGCCGGACCAGCCTAGCTTCGAGGCTGACGTTTGCGGAGTGACCTGCCAAGCATGTGAGTTGGTTGCAAGTTCTACGAATCGCGTGGTTAGTAACTCACGGAGTAGTGCTGCTGGAACGGAGTCGTCTTGGTCTAAGTTTTTCGATTCGGCGATGTCCTTGGTGACGTTGTAGATTTCGAAATCGGTTAGCTTTGCTTTAAGTAATTCCGCTTGTTGATCGGTCGTGATATTCGATGTCCGAGGAAACTCTCCACCGTCCAGCTGTGCTAGAACTTTGTATTCAGCATGTCGCATTGCAACGCATGCCTTGTTCAATGCGTTGAAGTAGCACCAAACCAATGGTTTCGCTCTTTGCATTTGGCCGGTTTCGAGAACTGGCAAGAAGTTCTGGCCATCGATCTGCAAGTCGTCGGGCAAATCGGCATTTGCCAGTTCGCAAAATGTTGGAAGAAAGTCAAGCGACGACATGGGAATCTTCGACGTCTGTTTCGGTTGAATGGTCTTCGGCCAGTTCATAATTCCAGCTACACGAATGCCTGCATCATGCGTGTGTAGTTTCATGCCACGCAGCGGGTTGGGCGTACCGTAGGATCGTTTGGCTCTTTGGTAGCGTTTTAGTGTTTCCGGCCCGTTGTCGGCGGTGAAGATGAAAAGCGTATTGTCTCGCAGCTTTCTTTCATCTAATGCGTTGATGAGTCGCCCTACTGCTTTGTCAACGTTGGCCACATTGGCAAAGTACTGTGCTTCGTCCGTGTTCCTCGCTCCGTTTGCTTCATAGTGCTTTACTAAGTCGGCGGGCGAGGCTACGGGTTCGTGCGGTTCGTGAAACGCCAGGTAAGCGAAGAATGGCTTTTCTTTTTCGGCTCTATCGTCGAGCCACTTTACGGTCTCATCGACCACCAATTGGCAGCTGAATCCGTCCAGGGGACCGACGGGTTCGCCGTTGCGAATGTAGTTTTTCGGATTTTCATGGGACGGAGCTGCGTTGTTTTGCGTTCCGAACCAATGGTCAAATCCAAAGTCACCCGGTTGTGCTTGCGCCGGATGGTTGAAGCGGGCGTTGCAGTGCCACTTGCCCGACATGCATGTGGCGTAGCCGGCTTTCTTCAGAAGCTGCGGAATTGCTATTTCGGAAGCACGCATATGCACCTGTTCGCGGGCGTCAGGTCGAGCTTTCCCGTTGCTTGGTGGGATCCAGTCATAAACGCCGGCACGATTTGGTGATCTGCCTGTCAATAATCCAACGCGAGATGGGGAGCAAACTGGCGCGGCAGAATAAAAGTCTGTGAAGCGAATTCCACCTTCTGCAAGAGCATTCAGGTTTGGCGTTTTTATGTGTGGGTGGCCATAGCATTCGAGGTCGCCGTATCCAAGGTCGTCGCAAAGAACGACAACGATGTTTGGACGATCGTCTTCGGCTGCTTGGGTGTCAGCCGCTGATAGCATGGCGGCGAGCCACGTGATGGTCGTGAACGCATGAAAAGCAACGAACGAATAGCGAAACATAGTACTTGCCCAAGCAGAGTGAATGACGGAGGCAAGTATATCGAATGATGGTCGGAGTTGCGAAAGCTGATCAGCCGCAAAGTGGCTCGTTCTTTTCCACAAGCTGTGGACTGACTTGCGACATTTCGGCGTTGAGTTCAATGAACTGCTTTTGGTCTTCTGGGATATCGTCTTCATGATAGATCGCTTCGACGGGGCACTCCGCCACGCAGTTTTGGCAGTCGATGCACTCGTTCGGATTGATGTACAACATCTGTTCTCCCTCGTGAAAGCAGTCCACTGGGCAAGCCACTACGCAGTCGGTGTATTTGCAACCGAAACAAGCCGATGTAACAACGTGGGTCATTGGGTTTCTCCTTAGTTGTGAACGTTTGTCACGAACAGAATGGGTTGGTGTTTGTCCTTCACTAGTGGTATGCAAAACGCTGCGAAACACCGGACATGCTTTTTTGAAAAAGATAAAGATGCCCCAGAATCATGACAAAGACGCCGTAACTCCGAGCAAATGGGATACCGTGGAGGAATTCGCTCGGCTGGCTGCAGGGGACCAGCTGGCGGCAGAAGGAATGTTCCATCGATATCTGGAAAGATTGATCCTTGCAGCCCGGCGACGGATGTCGGCCAAGCTGGCAGCACGCGTTGATCCGGAAGACGTAGTCATGTCTGCCTATCGCAGTTTTTTTATGCGTGCTCGAGACGGAAAGTTCGAAATCGAAAACAGCGGAGAGCTTTGGCGTTTGCTATTAGAGATCACCACGCACAAGGTCTATCGTCAGGCGAGTTTTCATCGAGCACAAAAGCGAACGTTTGAGGCTGAATCGACTGTCGATATGCCCACGGTGTTAGATCGACAGCAAGCGTCGCCTGATCAAGCGGTAATAGTGGCCGACGAGGTCGAGACGTTGATGTCGCAACTTGATGAAACGGGACGCCGTGTTCTTCAGCTTCGTTTGCAAGATTATTCGATGGTCGAGATTGCGGGGCAGCTGGGTGTCAATGAAAAGACTGTGCGTCGGCACATGGCCAAGGCCAAGTCGAAGTTGCTGGCGACGATGGCGGTGGAGAAGCCCGAGGCGAAGGCGACAAGCAAGAACTGCGTTTCCCGTACCGAAAGTCTATCGGCGTACCGGTTGCTCGCGCAAATTGGCTCGGGCACGACGGGGAAGGTTTACCGCGCTATTGAGAAAGCTACTGGTAAAGAGTACGCAGTGAAGTACCTTCGGAAGAAGTTTCTGCGCGACAGAGTGTTACTTTCTCGATTCGATGAGGAAATTCAAACGCTCGAGCGAATTGATCATCGATCGATTGTTCGGATCCATAGTCATGGCATGACGCCGGGTGGTGGTCGGTTCTATGTGATGGATTTAATTCGGGGTGGAGATCTGCAGGGTCATATCTCTGCAAAGCCTTGCAAAGTTTCCGACGCTGTGGATTGGATTGGACAAGCTGCAGAAGGAATCGCGGCGGCGCATGCTCGAGGTGTAGTGCATTGCGATTTGAAGCCCGCAAATCTGTTGCTCCGTGAAAACGGAGAGCTAGTCGTCACCGATTTCGGCTTCGCACGCGACCTTCGTAATTCGGTTGCGCCAGCGTTTGCTGGGACGCCTGCTTTCATGGCTCCCGAACAAATCGATCCATTCTACGGGCCGATTGGAGTAACGACCGATGTCTACGGTTTGGGGCTCTGCTTGTACGTGTTGTTGACGGGGCGAGCGGCTTTCGAAGGTGAGGATGTAAGTGACGTACTTGGCTCGATCGTTTCGGGAGTTGTTGCGGAACCTCCCGAAAACTTTCGCAATGACATACCGAGCGAGTTGAGTGACATCTGCCTGCGTGCCATTGCCAAGAAACCGCGGGAGCGATTTCAATCGGCTGCAGCGTTTCGCGAGGCGCTGTCAGCTTTTTCGCGTTCATGCTAGTCAGGCGATCACGCTGCCTTAGCATCGCTTTGTCTCACTGTTTGGCTTTTTTAAGAACGGCATATCCAACGCCTCCTAAGATGAGTGAACTGGATACGACGATTCGCGTAGTCAGCTGCTCAGCGATAAAGACAATTCCGCCGAACGTTGCGAGCGGAGGCACTAGTAGTTGCAGCATTGCGGCTTGCGCCGTGGTTAGCTTTGGCAGGACCTTGTACCAAACAACGTAGCCCATGCCCGACGTGAAGACGCCGGAAACCGTGGCCAGCATGACACCGCGTGCTTCAAAGCTGGCCCGAGACAGTGTCAAGCAACTGATTGCCAAACCCATCGGCGCCGCCCAAAGGAAATTCCGCGTGGTCATGGCAATCGGTGCAGATACTCCTTTGCCGAAGATGGAATAGATTCCCCAGGCGATGCCTGCAAGGATCATCAGCGAAGCGCCCAGCGGGTTGGGCGTGGAGGCTCCCGGCAGGAGTAGGTACAGCAAACCTGCGACGGCGATGGCTAGGCCGGTACATTGGCCCAAGTTCAGTCGCTCTCCATTCCTTATTGCGGCACCGAGCATGGTCAGCTGTACGGCACCGAAAAGCAACAACGCACCCGTGCCGGCACTGAGAGAAATATAAGCCAGTGAAAAGGTGATTGCGTAGGCAAAGAGTGCCAATCCGGATCGCCAGGATTTTCGTCCAATCGCCATGTCGGGTTCTTTGCTAAGCCAGGAAATGACTGGCAGAACCAATGCCGCGGCAACGAGACGGATGGTGGTAAACGAAATCGGATCGATCAGTTCGCCTCTAAGAGCGATACGGCACAAGACAGAATTTGCGGCGAAGGCAATCAGGGTGATTGCGGTTAATAGAATGACTGCCATGCGCTGACGTGTTATCTCAACTTGTTTGAAGTGTTGTCGGCTAGGAATACACGGCCAGGCGATGGCTCCGCACACAGCCGGTATGTTTACACAACGAGCACAAAAAAACGACCGCAGTCAATGCGGTCGTTTTGCAAATTGAGTTATCGTGACGTCCTAAGATCGACGACGCAATGTCATTAGGCCGAGCAACGCAAGTAGCGCCAAGGCATGGCAAGATGGCTCTGGTACTGCGGAAGCTGCTGCGGACTCACCAAAGTTCGAGCTGAGCAATAGGAAATCGGGGAACTGAACGTCTCCCGAACCATCGAAGTCTCCATTTTCCCAGCCACCTGCTTGCCCGAAGGATGCGGAAAGGCCAAGGAAGTCAGCAAATGCGACTGACCCATCAAGGTCCGTGTCGCCGAAGAGTGTGCCGGCTAGGGTAATCCATTCGTCGCGGTCGGCGGAAGTGACGGAACCATCAGAGTTCAAATCGAATGTCAGGTCTGATTGTCCGACCTGAGCAGAAAGCAAGTTGATGTCAGCTGCTGTTAGCAAGTCGTCGCCGTCGAAGTCGCCTGGCGTACCGGTGGCAGTTTCCGTTTCTGGTGGTGTGACCAACACGCCGATGCCGAAGCCGGTAATATCCAGACCGTCGATCCAAGTATTGTCGGCGAGGAATAGCAAGTTTCCGATGGCCGGATCGACGTCCAAAATCGAACCATGGCTGTAATAGTCAAGCGAGCCACCGGGAACTGTGTCGCTTAGTTGGTCTTGCTGAGCAGTGCTGTAGAACGGGTAGACGACTTGTCGATCTGGGTCTGTTGGGTGTTCGCCTACGCCCAGTCCAACTGGCAATCTGACTTCGTATCCATCGACTGCCGTTCCTTCTTCTGTCTCGAACCAAAAATATGAATTGACATAGGTGTCAAGTTCTTCATCGAAAGGAAGTCCGACGGTCGAATCTGCGGTGGCGTTTGGATACTGGATATTCTCTGCCGCAAAGCCCCAAAAGTCTTCGTCATCCGGCGACGGGAAAGTGTTGTCAGCCGTAGTGAGCGTGAATTCGAGTAGGTCTCCTGATGTTGTCCAAGCCACGGCGTCCGCTGTTACGTCATTCGAAGCATTGAAGGTTGTGATGGGCTGGCTGCGTCCGTCGTAGGTAACTGCGGTGGAAGTTAGCAAAACGTTGCCAATGGCCTGTGGGCCCGAATTGAATGTAACTTCAACAGGTGCGACGCCCGAGTCGTCAACTAAGCACGCATCGGTCGCGGCATCGTTTCCAACCGGTGTTCCAAGTTCGCTGTCGCAGTCAGAATCTGCTGTATTGGTCAGACGGACGGCGCCAATGTTGTCGGGCAGATTGAAAATCGATGCCTGATAGCTCGTGCCATCGAGCAAGGATTGGCCGAATAGATCGCTGGCTTGAAGAAGAAAAAGAAACACACTGAAATAAATAAGCTTGTTCATCGATAACCCCAGATGGCTTGTGCTAGACGTGTACGACTGCCTTCGAGTATATGCGAGAACCCGCAAGAATCAGAGTGATTTGCTTCGACAACTAGAGAAGTCGGGCAGATTTCACTGTTCGCCGTGGTTTCAGATTCCAACTACCCTAAGAACGATTAGTTGGCTAAACGTCTTTCTGCACACATCGCGACCCAGAAAACTGCGGTTTCGAGGCACTTCTTGAAGCGAAGCAGGTATTCAATAGTGGGCCACAACGTACCGCGTTTGAGAATGCCAATTCCGCCGACTGATCTGGTCGTTGAGTGTAAACGCGTCAAAGATCAGGCAGACGCCGAAAAGACCACCAGTCAGCAAATAAACGACGCCCCAAACGATATCGCCCATGTAGAAACGATGCATACCAAAAACGCCAACCAACGCGAGCAGCAGCCACGCGATTGAGTAGTCGATTTCGCCGGGGCGAAATTGTGAACGCGTTTCGTTGTTCATCGCGGGGATTAGAAAAAGGTCGACAATCCAGCCGATGCCCAATAGCCCAAAGGTGAACAGGTAGAGAACGCCGCTAAATGGTTTGCCGTAGTAGAAGCGATGAGCGCCGAAGATACCGAACAGCCAAGCGATATAGCCAATCGCTAGTGAGTGAGTTTCTACCATTTGTTGCCCCAAATCGTCGTTCAAGTCTCCTTCTATCGTGTATTCGGCGCTGGCCTTCGAATATTTCCGGAAATCGGACCTCCCGCGAAACTCAAATTCCACTTAACTTAGTTCAGATGAAGCCCAGCATACACGTTCCAGTTCTCGCCACCGAAATCATCGAATGGCTTACCCCCAAAACCTCGCGATCCGACGACTCAGCCAATCCGGTCATTCTTGTTGACGGGACTTTGGGTGGCGGAGGGCATACACGCTTACTGGCTATGTTGGTCGGTGAACACGGCCGTGTGCTGGCAGTTGATCGCGATCCCGAAGCAGTCGCGCGAGCCGAAGTGACTCTGCAAGGCCTTCCCGTACTGATCGCGCAAAGCAGCTACACCGATGTGCCGGAACTTCTTCAGGAAACTGGAATCGAACAAGTGGATGGGATTCTGGTTGATTTAGGTCTGTCGAGTGACCAGTTGGAGGATGATCAACGCGGGTTTAGCTTCAACATGGACGGACCGCTGGATCTTCGTTTCGATCCGACGGAGGGTAAGTCTGCCGCTCAGCTGATCAAACGAATCAGCCCTGAACACCTAGCGGACATCATTTACCAATACGGCGAAGAGCGTTTCAGTCGCCGTATCGCCAGAGCGATTTGCGAACGACAGCGTACAAGGCCAATCGAAAGTTCCTCAGACTTGGCCGACATCGTCCGTCGAAGCGTGCCGCCTGCTGCGAGACACCAAAAGATCGACGCCGCCACGCGAACTTTTCAAGCATTGCGAATTGCTGTCAATGAGGAACTAAAGCAATTGGAGTTGGCGCTTCGTCGATTGCCTGATTGCCTGCGCGTCGGTGGTCGATTCGCCGCGATGAGCTTTCACTCGCTGGAAGACCGATTGGTGAAGAACGCATTCCGCGACGACAAGCGATTAGAGTCGCTCACTCGCAAGCCGGTGGTGGCCAGCGAATCGGAAATCGCCGCAAATCCTCGCAGCCGCAGCGCGAAGTTGCGTATCGCCGAACGCGTTTAAGTCGTGTTTTCTCAATTCGCTCTGTTTGCCGAATATTCAGGTTCCTGCATGGAGCGATGACCAAACGTGTCATTGGTTCTTTCTAGGTTGCTTGACGGTGTGACGATACAGATGTACAGTACTCCAGAAGCTGGCAGGATGTGTCTTCGCCGTATGGAATTTCTGTTTTCACAAGCGGCACCATTTGGCGTTTATGCGCTAAACGAATTACCTAGGACAGGTCGGAAGCTATGTCAGCAGACTCGGTATTGGAACGCGTCGATTCGCTGCGCCGTCAATTGACAGGGTTGGTGACGCTGAAGGAAGATCTGCAGCCAGCGATTTCTTGGGGATGCCCCGAACTTGACCAGTTGATGCCTGGTGGATCACTTCAGCCCGGCATGCTTGTCGATTTGCTGTACGAACGTCGCGGCAGTGGTGCTACTTCTCTAGCCATGCACTGTGCAAAACAAGCTGTCTTGCATCAGTCTGGTCCGTTGGTAGTGGTCGACCGGGGCGGTCGCTTTTATCCACCTGCGGCAATTGCGCGAGGCATTGAAGCTCGTGATCTGATCATGGTCGGAACGGATGCTTCGCGCGGGCCGATGTCGGGTGCTGAAGAACTGTGGGCACTCGACCAAGCACTCCGTTGTCCCGGCGTCGCAGTGGTGATGGCATGGATTGATAAAATTGATCCAAATGCTTTTCGCCGTTTGCAGCTTGCTGCCGAAGTGGGGCAGACGCTCGCATTGCTAATTCGTCCTGCTCGAGTTAGGGCATTACCAACATGGGCCGATGTACAGTTGTTGGTTTCGCCAAGTGTTGCCACTCATGTGGTGAATGAAAATCGTTTTTGCCGAGCAACTTTGTTGCGGCAGCGTGGTCGCGCGGGCAGCAGTACGGTTGAAGGCACTAGTTTGGATTTGGAGATCAACGAAGTGGCGACCGACGGGGTCGCGCAAGGTACGTTGCAAATTTGTGCAGGGACAGTGAATCGCAATGAAGCGCGCACTATGCATATGGCTCCCCGGGTGGCCCATTCAGCGGCTCGTCGTCGCTCGGCCGGAGCTTAAAGCAAAGCCGTTAGCGTTACACGTACGTGACCCTCGCCGAGGTCGCCTCGTGGTAGCGTGCTGTGACCGTGCGCAGCGGATGGGCGTTGTGGCTGGCATGCCACTCGCTGAAGCCACGGCGCTGGCGAAGCGAAATCGCGATGTTGAAACTAACTTTATCGAGCAAGAACTCGAAGAAGATCGAGCGGCACTTTCAGAGCTGGCGGTTTGGTGTGAGCAGTTTAGTCCGATCGTTGGCCTGGAGCAGGACGAACGGGCATCGAGTTTGTTGCTCGACATCACTGGCCTCGAACCGATCTTTGGCGGAGAACCGCGGCTCTTGGATTTAGTGAGCAAAGCGTTTGCCCAACGGCAGTATCAAGTCCGACTTGGAGTTGGCACCACCGTGGGCGCAGCGTGGGCCATGGCGCACTATCATACGGATCAGGATTTGTTGGAGTTGCCTGTTGAAGCCTTGCGGATCGATGAGGTGACGCTCGACATCTTGCAACAGCTGGGCGTGGAAACGATTGCGCAATTGTTGCAGTTGCCACGTACGGCTTTGGCGAGTCGATTGGGCGAAGGTCTGATTCAACGAATCGATCAACTAACAGGAAAGCAACCCGAAGTCATTGTCGCTCACCATGCGCCGCCGCAATTCGAAGTTGAGTGGTCACTAGAACATCCGACGCATCGACGTGATGCAATCGAAAAAGTTTTGGAGCGATTGTCTGAACGGCTTGCAAAATCTTTGCAAAAACAAGATCACGCCGTCGTGCAAGCGGAGGCGACCTTGTGCGGGAAACGAACCACTCGGTTGCTTACAATCAGTTTGTTCCAGCCCAGCAATCTTGCATTGCATCTTTACGATCTGCTGAAGCTGCAATGTGAAACGGCACAGTTTCGCGAGCCCATCCATCGTGTGACGTTATCCGCGACCGCGACGGTGAGGTTGCACGTGGGGCAGCAAATGTTGTGGGACGACTTGGACGCGTTCGCAGGGCAGGGCGGTCAGCGAGAAATTGCTTCGCTAGTCGATCGCTTATCCAGTCGGTTAGGCAAGGAACGCGTGTATGGTGTTTGTGCTCAAGCGGGTGCATTGCCAGAAAAAGCGTACCGTCGCAAATCGCTTTCCACGACGATGCGGCAACGCAAAGCCAAAACTGCTGAAACATTGAAGGCACCTCATCGCCCATTGTGGTTGCAAGAGCCACCGCAGCCATTACGATTCAGTCCGTCATCCAGTCTGCCACCACGAGCAGCGCGAGCTCAACCACCCGCATCTTTTCAGTTTCACAATCAGCATCACAACGTCAGGCAACATTGGGGCCCGGAGCGAATTGAGACAGGATGGTGGCGAGGCCGTACCGTTCGGCGTGATTACTATCGCGTTGAAACGACTGAAGGCTGCCGGTTTTGGCTGTTTCGTCGCGTGAATGATGGTGCTTGGTTTGTGCACGGATGTTTTGAGTGACTCAGCAGTCTGACTCAGATGGATCAACCTTAGATGGAGCAGTTCACTAGTGACCCAGCTAGTTGCTAGTCAGGTTCGTTGTCGTTCGCTCTTCCAGCAACGCATCGAGGAGTCCAGATTCGTCCAAGAAATTCGCGAATCGAATCGCCATCTTTTCGCAACCGGCATCTCGTAAGTGCATGCAGTCGGCGAAGTGCACATCATCTGCCGGAATCGAATCGATCTCGCTTACGATTGGCGTTTTCGTTTCTGCAGCAAAGTCTGTGATGGCTTGGTTGTAACGAGCCATGGTGTTCGTGAGATGTTGCGCAGTCATCCATGGCATGTAATAGAACGCAACGTCAGCGTTTTTCGATTGCTCTTCTGGAGTTTGGTCAGCGCGGTATTTGGTGGCAAAGTGAGATACTAAAAGTCTGCAATTAGCCGCCGTGGTTGTCTGGTGTATTTCGTGCAAGTGCTTGGAGAACCGTTCCGCAATGTCTTCAGGAATCGACTCGAGCTTCTTTTGACCGTTCCCTTTGAGCAGTATTTTGATGTTCTTGTAGCCCAAGTCGACCAGCATCGAATGTTTGGCGGCAAAGCGAATAAGGGCCGGGTCTCGATTGGATTTTACGATTCCCTGCTTTTGGGCCAGGTTGCGCGTGTCTTGCGCCATGTCGTTATTGGCGTGATAGACAATCACGAGATCTGGATTGAGAGGCAGTACTCGCTCACGAAGGTTGATTACCGACTCTTCGATCATGTAGCCAGGGATGCCAGCATTGATGACTTCGAAACGCGCGTTGTGGCGTTCATTCAGGATTCTCTGTAGCTGAGCTGGCCAAGTCTGATCGTTGTCCGAAGCTTCCGCACAAAAGGTAGTCGATGCGCCAATGCACGCGATGCGAATCGTATCTTCTGCTTTGTTGAGTTCGAAGGGCTGGCCTCGAAAACCCAAAGAGTTGATGCCGATGCTGACGAGCTTAGCATGTTGCTCAAGGCCCGCACGCGGAATCTGTAGCCCCGTTTTTTCGTCTTTCACCAAAAGCGAGTCGATGATATTACCGCTATTGGCTTTTCCATAACGCATGTTTGCACGAACACGGACAGCCACTTCGCACAGCAGCAAAAGCAACAGCACGCAGAACGCGGAATAGTAGAGCTTTCGCGTCAAAGGGATCGCGGCGCGCTCTCTGGGCGGCTTGGCTATTCGCGTGTCGGTACGCTGAACGGAGAATTCAGGCATGTCGTTCGTCAAATAAGGATTCGTACATCAGAGCAAGGCATTGTACTTACTGCTGTCGCGCATAGCGAAGCTTTGGGACGCGGAAGGGCATTACGTTCGAAATCCGTAACGCGCTGGCCGTTTTTCCGAGCGAAGCTATTCAATCGACTGTGGCTTCCTCCAGATTGTTAGCCGGCGGGCTAGGTCAATGCGTTTTTCGATATTCGCCGGGCGTTTGTCCGAACGCTTGTTTGAAAGCGCGGGTCATGACTTCGGTATAGTCGTAGCCGCTTTTTACAGCGACCATGTCCAGGGCGAGGGAAGTTTCGACCAGCAGGCGTTTAACATTCGACAATCGTATCCTGCGAATTTCGTTTGCTGGCGTCGAGTTGATTGCGTTGCGAAATCGATGTTCGAGCTGACGTCTTGATATGTCCAGCCGCTCAGAAATATCCGCAACGCGAATGGGACGCGAAAAGTTTTCACTGATGAACTGTAGAGCTTCCCTCACGAGGTCGTCCTCGCTGGTTGCCGTTTCCGTCGATTGCCGACAAATAATGCCTTGCGGTCGTATGAGGATTGGTTCGTCTGGCCCCGGTTCGCCGTGCATGAGTGCATCGAGCAATTTCGCAGCTTCGTTTCCAACGTTGGATGGATCTTGATCGATGCTGGTCAGCGGAATCGCAGACATCGATGCCATGAGGTGGTCGTGTTCGATGCAAACAATACCTACGTCATGAGGAATATGTAGCCCGAGTTGGAGGCAGGCGTCGATGACTCGTTTGGAGGCAAGTGAGTTCCACGTGACGATTCCGGCTGGCTTTGGTAGGCTCATGATCCACTCGGAAACACTTTCGTGAGAAGGAATCTCGTCGCAAGTCTGCGGGAAAACGGAACACTCGCCCGGCGCCCGACTTTGACATTCACTCGCGATCGTGTCGCTGTACCCAACGCCAGGCTTGGGGCCGAAGAAACCAAAGCTGACGAATCCTTTCTCCACCAAATGCTGGATGCTCAGGTCAGCGCAGGCCCGTTCGTCGGAGATGACTTTCGGGATGGCTCGCGAGTGGGTTCCCAGCCAGGATACATTTACCGCTGGGATCTTGTTTTCGACAACGACGTTATGCAGATCGTCGTGAGTGAGCCGTAGTAATACTCCTTCGTGTTTTCGATTCGGGGCCAGAGATAGAAGTTCGTGAACACCGCGAGGCTCGAGGAAAACATCCCACGGTTCCGACGATTCGCTGACGTACGAGGCTACGCCTTTTAGTAAAAGGCGCGTCCAGTCGCTCGCCGTATGAACGAGCAACGTAACTTGTTTTCGTGCTTTCGAGTCCATCAGAAACTGTTACTTTTTGGATGTCGGCGCTGTTCTGGAATTAACCGAAATCACGATGCGATCCTCTGTGCCTTCGTAAGGCAATCCACTGTGCATTAAATACGACGGGAACAGCAGTAGCATGCCGTCGGAGATAGGTGGGTCGACGGACGTTTCACTCAGGTAGGTGTTTCCAAAGTCTTGGAAATTGCCGCCCCGCCATAGAGGCGAATAAAACCGATTGCCACCATTGGGTGCGCCGCTGTTTTTTCGCTCGCCAGAATCTCCAATGCGAAGGTAGTAGATGCCGCACCAGGAACAGTGGCCGTGGAAATGTGAATCGTGGAATCCGCCGGAGTTCGTGATGTGGTACCAGCTGTCGGCGATTTGCACGTTGAGCTGCGATGGATCGAGGGTAGACCGATTGGCGTGGATGACTGCTTCTTTGATCGACTGCTGAATGAATGCCTTTAGTTTTTGAATTCCTTCATTGGGGCGATCCAGCAAATCAAAATCGCTTTCGAACAGTCCTTCTTGAGATTTCGCGCCCGGGGCGATGCCACTAGCAATGTTGGTTTCTTGTTCGTCACGCAACTGGTACAGGTACGAAATGATGCCGGCTGCTTCATCGGCATGTTCTTGCCAGGCGAACGCGTAAAGGCTGGTGGGCCAGAATTGCTTGACAGCGGCGTGCGAGGGAAGCGTCATGAATTGGCGGGCTACTTGCTGGTGCTAGGTGGGGGCTGTTTGAATCGGGAGGACTTCGACTTCTTCATTTGTTTTTGCAACCAAAGCAGGTCGGAGTGTTCAGGATCAAGTTCTAAGCCTGCTGCGATATCTTCTTTTGCTACTTCATCGTCACCGTCTTCGGCGAATAGTTTTGCACGTTCGTAATAGGACCACGGACTCGGTGAAGATTCAATCGACGCAGTTAGTAGTTCTATAGCCTTTGCCGAGTCGCCCTCATCAATGGCTTTGCGGGCTTCAATGAGACCCACCGCAGCTTCGTCCAATATGGGCTCATCTTTGCATCCTGAGATAGCGACTACTGCGACGGACACCAGAATAGCGGCGATTCGATTCAAAGACATCAATTACCCCTGTAAGAATTAAAGAAAAGCCGGGCAACCTCGAAAAGTCGCCCGGCTGTTGTTCAAATTGCTTCAAGACAAGCTGTCTCAGACGAAAAGATCTAATGAAAGCACTTCATCCTCATCTTCGTCATCCGATTCTAACGACGCAAGTGCAAGGTCTGTCGTTGTGGCCGCTGTTGCTGAAGTGGCAGCCGGCAACGTTGCACCAAAGTTCTGTGACAAGAGTAGGAAGTCGCTGAAACCAACATTTCCGTTTCCGTCGATATCAGAACCAGATCCTGCTGGATCGACGTCTTGTCCAAACTCGCTTGACAGAATCAAGAAATCCGCAAACGCAACCGCTCCGTCACCATCGATGTCACCGACCAACGTTTGGCCAGAAGCTTCACCGGTGGAAAAGGTCCACTGTCCGTCGTCGATGCCGTCGATTGGGTTTCCGCTAAATGGCGAAGTCAAACGGATATTGTCGATTGCCCACCACCAGTCGTTCTGAGCGTAAGGCATCGTGAATGTGACAACAGCCGATGCAGCGTTCGCTGGATTCTCAAGCGGCAACGTAATCGTTTCGTTGATCCCAGGTAGTCCCGGCGCGCCTGCTTTAAAGTTATCGTCGTTGGCGATGGATTCCCATCGGAGCAGTTGTCGTGAGGAAATTGAGTCGCCAGCCGCGTCGAAGAACTCGACGACTATTTCCGCGGACTGTGTGGTTTCGTCACGCCAGCTTGAATCGAAGCTGAGACTCGCCGAATTCGCGTCAAGTCCAGCGAGATTGAATGCAGGGGTTGATAGTCCACCTGTGAAGTAGCCACAATCGCCACCGGCAGTTCTGTCCTCAGGATCGAGAGGCGCACATTCGGTATCGTTGTCGCCGGAGTCTGAGTTAATGCCAATGAAATCGTCGTAGGCATCGGGGTCGACGACCGCAACAATGTTCTCGCCGAGCGTAAATTCTGAGCGGCCTTGGTCGCCCTGTTCGAGTTCCCAGAATTCTCTACTCAGAAAGTTCCAGCCCAGATATTCAGGTGGACCACCAGGGCGATTCTCGTCGAGGAATGAAGTGTCTCTTGTCCATCCTTCAGGAGGAAGCGGTGACCAGTCAGGATCGGGTTCTGGTGCCTCGAATCCGGGAACCGGATTATCATCGCCGAATCTTCCTCGACCGCCCGTGTTCCAGACGTCGGCCGTCGCCAGAGTCTCAGTCGCCGGGAATCCTTCGAGCTGTTGGATCACGCCATCGATGAGCAATTCCGCTCGCTCCAGATCCGTAATTGTGTCGATCGAAGCATCCAGCACAGCCGATGCATAGGTCGTGGCTGTAACACCATCGCCAACGATACCGATGCCTTGGCTGTCGTCACCGACGAGCACAAAGTCGTCTGCGCTAAACTCTTCGTGCGTTCCCTTCGCGTAGAACAGTTCGCCGCCGGAACCTCCGCTGTTTTCAAAGTACCAGAATTCGAAAGCGTACTCTCCAACCGCCAAGTCGAAGCCTTCATCGCCTTCCCCAACACAGGAGGTGGCTGATTCGTCGAATGACAGGCAGGTCGAAAGACGATCTTCTGGACCATGTGTGCTGTCGTCGAAGATTACTTCATCGCTAATCAGGTCCAAGCCGTTTTGGTTAAGGTCAATGGAAAGCAACTGCCCGTCGTCACTGTTACCACCGAATGTGTAGACGCCTGCTTCAGTTACATCCAGAACGCCTTCAAATACAACCACGTAGTTGTTGATGTCTAGGCCACCGACCAAACCACTGTCAGCAAGGGTGAGGTCTTCGAAATCTTCACTGAACAGAGTGATGCCCGATGAATTGGCATCTGATGTATCCCAGATCGAGAAGTCGTCGATCGTCACCGAGTACTCGGTATTGGGTTCGAGGTTGTTAGTTGGATCGATCGTCACCACAGCGCCATTTGCTGTTACTCGGGATGAGGAAACGGGAATCGATTCGAACAGAGATCCATCCGCGCGATGGATGTCGACGTTACCCAGGCCTGGTGTCAAAACAACATCCTGGCCGAAGGTAACACTAAGGTTTGCATCGACTGCCACGTCCGCTGCGTTTTGAGCCGGAGACAGGTCGAGTGCCGTGGAGAAGTTCCATTCGATTGCGGGAGAGAATTCGCCTTCACCTGGGATCTCGACAGCCACATTGTCGAATGCCCACCACCAGTTGTTGTCAGAGTCGACATAACCAAACCGCACGAGTGCTTCGGCGTCGGCAGGATTGTTTAGCGGCAGACGTTCTCGCGTATTTGCGCGATCTAATGAGCTTCGTCCGCCTTCAACATTGTCTTCGTCTAAGCTCAGCAGGTTCGTCCATGTTACACCGTTGTCGTAAGAGACATCGACCAATGCGGTTTGGTCAACTTCTGGGCGGAAGCTTGAATCAAATTCCAGCGTCGCCGTGTTTGCGGCAATTCCGTCAAGCGAGATCGGCGGAGTTGTCAAAAAGACGTTGATGGAATTGTCAGCCACGCCATCGCCATCGTCGTACTCGTCTCCGTCAGCAACGACCACGTTGCCGGTGCCTTTGGTAAATGTGCTTCGAGCTTGGTCGCCAGCGGTGGAAATCCAAGAGTCCTTGTTGTGGATAACCATGCCGAAGAATTCGACAGGCGAAACGTCCGGCGTATCGGTGTTGTCTCGTTCCCAGCCCTCCGGGATTTCTTCCGACCAGTCATTTCCGTCTTCAGTTGGCGTTTCAGAATCACTTTCGTAGGGTAGCAATTCGACGTCTTCGAACCCCTCTGTGTAGATCGCAACCGTCTGGAAACCAATCGCACCAGCATCAATGGCAACGGTGACGGCTGAGTCTGCTGGGAAGTTCGCGTCCGGATTAATCGTTACCGTGTTGCCGCTGATCGTTACTTTGCTGGCGTCACTCACATCGATCGTTTCGATCGTCGTGCCGTTGGCTTGGATGGCGATATTTCCCGAGCCAACCGAAACGTCTTCGTCATACGTAAGAACGATATCCGTTGAAGGATCGACAAAAGTATCGTCCGCGCCCGGTGACATGCTGACGAGGTCAGCTGCGAGCAGATTGCGACTCTCGAGTGATTCAGAAAGCAGAGCTCTGTTGTTGCGGTTCTTCTTGGATACTCTCTTACGCATAATTGCGGCCTTTCGTCGAAGCTGTCGAATATATGAAGTGTGCCCAAATGACTTGGGCGGAAGTAACAAATCATTAGAAAATGCCTGGTCTCAGTTGTCCGGTTCAAACGCGACTAGTCAGTCTTGCGATTGACCCGCGCGTGTTCCCATCTCGCTCCAAATCGCTAAGTCAATGTCATCAGTAACAATCTGAACAGAGCCGTCACCCATCACGACTTGAACTACTCCTGGGTGGGCGCTGGAAAAGCTCAGTTGCAATGCCATGCAACCCGCATGTCCGCCACTGCGATCGTTGCAGCCATCGCGGAACGTGTTTTGTAAATTGAGTCCGACACCGGTTGAACCGAGGCCTTCGGATCCATCGTTGTCGACGTCCACGTCATCGCTACCGATGTACCAATGATCTTTGTGATCACCAGCGGCGGCTTCGCGTTCGGAGCCAATGTCAACTTGCGCCTGAACGTCGTGCAGTGCTTCTCCGACCAGCATTGTTTTCGACGTTCCATCGAGGACCTTGCGAAGCGGCAGCCCTCGAGCTGGATCGTCTTTCGAGAGTCCGTAGAAGACACCGTCGGTTTTCCTGAGTGCTCGCGGACTGTTCTGATCAACAACCAATCCGGAGGCGCATCCGATGTAAGAAGCTGGTACACGTTTCATGACGTACCAGTTGTCGGATGAGACATCGAGTTGGTGTTCAGGCAACGCGGCGGAAGGACAACGAAAGGTAGAAATCACCGTCTCGCAAGCAACAATATTGCGAAAATCTTTTTTGTTAATGATGGTTGCCGGGTCGTAGGGACCATTGTGTGCCCATTGGAAATTTCCGCTCGTGTTCGCTTGGCTCGAACCGCCACCAATACGACTGCCTTCACCAATCGTCATCAGATCCCAAAGTCCTTCGTCTTCCATGAAGGAAAGAATGAATGCTGACCACATGCTGCCTTCCGATATATTCGCTCCACGAGGAAGTGTTTCGTTTGCACTCTCGTAGTTAAGAATGGCCAAGCCAAGCTGCTTTAAATGATTTTGGCATTGGCTACGACGGGCTGCTTCGCGTGCCGCTTGAACGGCGGGCAAAAGCAGAGTTACCAGCATCGCAATGATCGCGATGACCACTAGAAGTTCGACGAGCGTGAATCCCTGTTTTGGCTCAGTTTGGTAAGAAGCCGAGTGACGAAAAGATGCCATTCTTATTCCTTTGGTGAGACGAATATGCTGGCGACGTTATCGAGCGAGTATGAAGATTGAGGTAAGTGTGGGTGAATATCCTCGTCAGATAGTGAATCGCTTCGACTCGCGAGAGCCTTGCCAAGTCGCAGAATAGCGTCGGCACTGGTGAGCTATAACGTTATTTTTTGCATTTCGTATGATCTAATGCGCATCAGTTTGCTTTCGGCGTCACGGTGGACTTTGGGTAGTCTCCATTTACGCGTAATTCTTGCTTGAGTGGTGGTTTGCGATGGATAGAGAGTTGGCGATGGACGAGAGAGTTGCAATGGCCGAGGGCGACGTTAATTCGTCACCGAACCGTGTAGCGTGGACGAAAGAACACCATTGCAGTGCCACGTCGGACTTGCTGAGGCGTGACGGCAATGTCTTTCTGCATCAGTGCGTTTCTACGCCGTGTTTGGATGCGATCAAGAAGGCCGAAGGCATTTGGATCGAAGACGTGGCCGGAAATCGGTTCATGGACTTTCACGGCAACAATGTGCACCACGTCGGATATGGTCATCCGCGACTCGTTGAAGCCATCAAGCGACAGATAGACGAGTTGCCATTTGCACCGCGGCGCTACACTTGCGACGTTGCCGTTGAGTTGGCGGAAAAACTCACGTCGATTGCACCGGGCGATTTAACCAAGTTGCTGTTCACCACGGGTGGCTCCGATGCCGTGGAAGTTGCATTGGCCTACGCTCGTGCTGCAACGGGGCGACATAAGACCATTTCTTTCTGGGACGCGTATCACGGAGCTGGGTTTGGAGCTCGCAGTGTGAGTGGCGAAGAGATGTTTCGTAGCGGTCCCATTGGTCCGCTTCTGCCAGGCGCGAAACATGTTCCGCCATTCGGTGACTACCGTAACGTCTGGGGAGTCACTGAGGGTTCCAGCGAGATGTGTGCTCGGCAGATCGAGTATGTGCTCGAAAAAGAACGTGACGTTGCAGCAGTCATTGCCGAGCCCACGCGAGCGGTGCCCTACATCCCGGCTCCAGGTTTTTGGCGTCGTATCAAAAAGGCGTGTGAAAAATTCGGCACGCTGCTGATCTTTGACGAGATTCCCACCGGGCTTGGGAAGACGGGCCGCATGTTTTCTTGCGAACATGAAGATGTGGTGCCGGATATTTTGGTGCTTGGTAAGAGTCTAGGCGGTGGCATTCTGCCGATCGCCACCACGATTTGTCGACCGGAATTGGACGTCGCCAAAGACTACGCGTTCGGTCACTACACCCACGAAAAGAATCCCGTCACCGCGCGCGCCGCGCTTACCACGATTGAAATCATTGAAGACGAAGGCCTCGTGCGAAATGCCGCGAAAATGGGAGAACTCGCGTTGTCGCGGTTGAATGACATGCAGCAGCGATTCGAAATCATCGGCGATGTGCGGGGGCGCGGCTGTCTGTTCTGCATCGAACTCGTGAAAGACCGAGAAACACGAGAGCCTGCCAACGAGATCGCTGACAAAGTGCTCTACCATGCACTCAGTCGGGGATTGAGTTTTAAGACCACGATGGGCAACATTCTTACGTTTACTCCGCCGTTGATTGTCAACGAAGAGCAGATGAACCAAGCGATGGACATTGTCGAATCCAGCCTTGCAGCCGTTTTGTCGTCGTCTTAATCCCGGCGGTTGAGCGAGGAACTGTAGCCCAGTACGTTACGAAGCCATGAGTAAAATCAAAATCGTTCGCACCGACTCTGAACTGCAATGTCCTGCGATCGACGCGCAACTGCGAGACCTCTGTGACGAATTCGTTCTCCTCCCGGACGGTATTTCTGAAGCAGACCTGTTGAAAGCAACGGTTGATGCTGACCTTCTCTTGATGTGCTACACGCCGATCACGGCCGCAGTGATCGCTAACGCACGCAATCTGAAAGGTATCGTGAAGTACGGCGTTGGGATCGACGCTATCAATATTCCCGCAGCGAAGTCCAAGGGAATACCTGTCGTGAACGTACCCGAATACGCCGAAGAAACCGTGGCAGAAGCGGCGTTTGCGTTATTGCTCTCGTTGGCGAAGAAACTGATTCCGATCGACCGAGGCATGCATACAGCTGGATGGCTGTGGCCTCTTCCCGACTGGATTGGTTCCGACATTGCAGGAAAGACCGTCGGACTCATTGGCGTTGGCAGAATTGGGCGCAGCATGGCTCGGATGGCTGGCGCTGGTTTCCGTGCGAAAGTGCTGGGTTTCGATCCGAATGTTTCGCAATCAGAAATGGACAAGTCGGGAGTGGAAAAATGTGAGCTTGCTGAGTTACTTGCGCGAAGTGACTTCGTTTCAGTCCACTGTGTACTAAACACTGAAACGAAGCACATTATCGGCAAGCAAGAGTTAGCGGCGATGAAGAAGTGTGCGTTTTTGATCAACGTTTCGCGTGGAGCTCTGGTTGATGAAGTGGCTCTAGTCGAAGCATTAAAAGCAGGTGAGATCGCTGGCGCCGGGTTGGATGTGTACTCACAGGAACCGCTCGAACTAACGAGCCACCCAATGAGTGAACTATTTGAAATGCCGAATGTCATCTTGTTGCCGCATTTGGCGTTCTATACCAGCGAATCGATGGAGCGGCTCACACAGGACACGATTGACCGCAGCAAAGAAATCCTTGCGGGCGAATTGGTGACGGTCAAGTCGTCCGACCCACGCCTGCGAGGCCAAGCAAATTGCATCTACGTTTAAGCAATGTTAGTTTGGTTTCACCGAATAACATGGCAGGTATGAACAACATCTTCTTCTTTGGAGCCAGCGCCTATGAGTAGCCAAGTTGATTCACTTTCACCGCAAGCGATGCAGATGTTTGTGTCGGGCTTGGCTGGATTACCCGAGGCGGAGATGAACAAGGCGAAAACTCTGTATATCCGGAACGCGATTTCTGAATACAACGCCCAGATTGCGTCGTACAAAGCACACGACTTCATGCTGATGTTCTTCGCACTCATCCCGTTGTTCTGGCCGATTTTGTACGCGGGGTATCGACAAAAGAAGTCGCAGCTGAAGATGTATTCCGAGCGTATTCAAAATGCTATCGACGTTTGGGGTGATGACTTGAACGGTGAGAAGTTCGAATTCACGCCTTACGTTTGATCGAAACTTTTAGGTGCCACCCCAATAGACCTCTGTCACGCCATCTTCGTCGTAGTACACAATGTGTACGGCCGATCCAAATTCAAAACACTCAGCTCGGTTGTCCACTGACGGAAGTTCGGCCAACGTTCGCCTGGACTGATCTTTGAAAACGTACGAACGATACGACGCCTGAACTTCGTGAACAGTATCAAAGGTGCGGTCCGGACTACCTAGCAAACCATGAACGACTGCGCTCGTGTCGCCTGGTTGGATTTTGGCTGCATTGCGAATGGGGGTGCGAGCGAAATACCACGCGAGAACGAGCAGGGCACATAATGCAAGAGCCGCAGTGGTTGTGACCCATGGGGAAGGATGCGATCGGTTACCGCGTTTCGATTGGATCATGGGGATTGAGCTGTCGGGGAGTTGGAATAAAAACCCGCGTATCCAGCGCACGCAATGCTGACTCGATCTTGCTTCTTTCGGCGAGCATGTGATTGAACTGTGCATCACAGCCTGAGATCGGCGTTGGGTAGCACTTCATTTCGTCGATGATAGATCTGAGTGCGTCGCGAAGCAACTCATGGGCACGAGCTAAGTTCTCTGAGTAATTCACGAAGGTACTCCTGAATTGCCATTGCTTATTATTTATTGCTCGATTGGCTCGTGAATGTAATAGCACAAGCCGTCGGGAGCCACGATAAAGAAGACCTGAAACTTCTTTCCATCCCGTTCGTCGACCCGAAAATCGCCAACCTTCAGCCCGCTTGCTTCAAACTCCGTCTTGAGCTGTTCGATGTGAGTTACGCGTATCGCGGCACCGTCTTGAGACGCATCACCGTCATTGATCGCAAACCCAATTTGAACTCCATCGCGTTCAAGTATGACCGTAGGGTGCGGTTGTTGTTTGCGTTGGAATTCGGACATGCCGAAGTGCTTGCAGTACCAGTCCGACGCATCGTCGAGATTCTTCACGGGCAGCGCCAGAACGTCGTCTTGGTAGGGCGATGCCGATTGGAACGTTGGCTTACTCATGTTGCCTCGTTTAGGTAAGCGGTCCCACGTATTTTGCTTTGGGACGATAAATGCGATGGTCTTTCCACAGTTCTAGCACATGTGCACCCCATCCGAACGCGCGGGCCATCGCGAACATTGCCGTGTACTGATCGGTCGGTATGTCGAGTGCGTTGAAAACCGGTCCTTTGAAGAACTCGACATTCGGGTAGATAGCTTTGCCCTTTTGTTGCATTCGATCCGCCATTACTTCTTCGACACGGACGAGCGTTTCGAACACTGCCAGCTTGTCGCCGCCCTTGTTTTCGACAAGTTCCTTGGCCAAAGCTTTGAGGATCTTCGCACGGGGATCGATGGCTTTGTATACGCGGTGGCCGAGACCCATGATTTTTCCGCTCTTGGAGAGTAGATCGTCGACGAACGCTTCGGCTTGGTCAGCTCCACCGATTTCGTCGCGAGCCATCCGGAACGCAGCCTCGTCGGCACCGCCGTGTAGCTTTCCGAACAGGGCTCCGATCGCTGAAGCAATGCTTGCGTGCATCGGGGAAAGTGTCGAAGCGACAACGCGTGCGGTGAACGTGGATGCGTTGAATCCATGCTCCATTTGCAGGATTTCGCAAACCGAAAAGATCTCGACATCACGAGTCGTTGGCGTCTCACCGTGGAACATGGCGAGAAAGTTCGTGAGCAAATCAAGTGACGCATCCGGTTTGACGATCGGCTTGTCTTCTCGGTGCCGCTGGTAAGTCGCGATGATCGTGGGGATCTTTGCGAGCAGACGGAGCAATTCATTGCGATGGAAATCCTCGTCCACGACTTGCGTGCGTTTGGTATCGCCTTCGGTGAGTCGTTCTGTCGAAATGTCGGCAGGGAGTACTTTGCCAAGTAGCGGAAGTACCGCCATCAGGACTTCCATCGGATGCAAGTCTTTCGGCATCGCGGCAATCACGTTTTGCGCAAAGTCAGGCAGCACGTAGTGGTCCGATAGGAAGCCACGATACTCACTTAGTTGACCAGAAGTCGGTAATTCACCGTGGAGCAACAGATAGCAGACTTCGTCGAACGATTTTTCTTCGGCCAGCGTCTCGATCGAATGCCCGCGGTAATACAGCTTTCCTTGGGCTCCGTCGACGAGGCAAATTGCGCTCTCGTCCGCAATCACGCCAGCAAGACCCTTGCTGTAAGTTTCGGTACTCATCGGGTGGGCTCCGGAATCGTTAGGTAGCGACATGAATGAAGCTCATAATAGCAAAATCTTGTGATTAGTCTACTTAATGAATATGATAAATTGATCAGTATTGCTAATGTGTGGTTGCCCAGACTAACTTTACCCAAACCCGATTGCTACGGAGCCGCGTTGTGGAGATTCACGATCTCGAAGTTCTGTCTACCGTTGTGGAGGAAGGCGGATTCAATAAAGCGGCCAAACGGTTGTTGCAAACGCAGTCTGCCGTGAGCCAGACGATTGCCCGTCTTGAACGCAAGGTCGGCACGTCGCTGCTTGTGCGCTCTACGCCAACCCGACCGACGCCGGCTGGTCAGCGAGTGCTCGAGTTTGCTCAGCAGTTTTTCGATCAAGTGCAGACGCTGGAACGTGATCTCGCGGACATCCAGGGTGACTCCACCGGACGCGTTCGATTGGGAGCTTCGCAGATGGTAACGAATCGTCATTTAAAGGACGTGCTATCCAAGTTTGCAAAGAGCTACCCCAAAGCCAGCGTTGATGTCGCCAACGTGCCAAGTCGCGAACTGGTCATGCTCGTTCGTGAATCTCGTTGCGAAGTTGGCTTCGGTCCCTTCGAGCGACAGATGAAAGGCTTTGACTGCCATCCGTATTATCAGCAACGCATGCGTTTGTATGCCGGAAGACGTCATGCTGAATTTGCAGCGCTGCGCAAGGGCAACGAATCGGCGTTAAAAAAAGCGGTGCTGATTACGTCTTACCTGGACCCCGTCGAAAACCGTCCCAACCCACAGCGACTTCGTTATCGTTTCGCCAGTGTTTGGCAGGTCGCAAGTCTGAATTTGAGGATGGATTTAATGGCGAACGGATTGGGAATCGGGTACTTGCCGGAAAGGCTCGTGAGAACGCATCCGCTCGGCCCGGAACTTAAGCCCGTTACCAAATTCGAGCACGGCACAGTCGAACGGCAGATTGGAATCTATTATCGAAGCAAACGGGATCTATCTCCGATGGGCCAGTTGTTCGTCGAATTCTGCGACCGAGAGTTCAAACACTGAGTTCGGTAAACGTTCAGACTGGTTTGGGCCGGGCGACGTGATTGCTTTTTCCCTTCTAGCCAAGTAAAGCTTTGCCATTTGCCTGAATGGAAAAGCACTTTTGGTTTTCGTTCGTTCATTGATCTCTGAGCGGTTGACGCATCGATTCGTCTGCGGACAACCGTCTCGCGAAGTATGCGATCAATACGAACGTCAGCACCAATAAGAAAACGCTGATGGCGAACGTTACGGAATTAAACAGCGTCAGCATATTCGTTGGTGCAGTATCCCGGTTTTTCATCACCATGACGCCGACGTAGCCCAAATAGCCAAGAGCATCTGCGATATACATTAGATAGCCAAGGTTTACTGGGTCTCGAATCGAGGCGATCAGCCGCTCGAAAACCGTCGTGTGAAACGCCACGTACGGTACGTACATGCCGAAACCAACGAGCACCATATACATGAACGGCGAAAGTGTGCCGGAAGTCTGTCCAGCAATCGCCGCGAGCACGACGATGTAGCCGGCCCCCATCAGAAAGAGCGAACCAAGCAGTGCCTTGCGGTTGTTCTTCACTGTAATCGCGAGCCCATTGATGATAACGACGGCGAAGGCGATTAGTGTTTCCGTCTTCGAGTAGATTGCCGGTTCTTCTTCTCCTGGCAAAAGCTGTTGCCAGATTTCCACACCGAAATCATCGCGGATGCTGCGGATGATGGTGAGGAAGACGAACATAGTTACAAGCAATCCAAAGCCGACCCCATGGTTGCGTAGAAACTGCCATCGATCAGCCGTCGTCATGGGTTTTCGTTCGCGCCGTAGCTGAACGTCGATGCTCGAGGGCGGCGGAATTCGACTCAGCAACCAAACCGCTAATAGCAGGCCGGGCAAGAAAATAAGTCCGGTGTAGAACGGCATCCAGAATGCAGAAACGCCGTGCTCCAGAATTAGCCATCGCCCGACGGACTTCACAACGCCGGAGGAGATGATAAAACTCGCGCAAAGTCCGGCAGTCAGTGCCTCGGTCAAGCGACGTCCTTCCAGGAATGCCAATACCAAACCGAAGACCATGCCCAACGGTAATCCGTTGATGAACAGCATGACGATTTTCCACTGCATGGGCGCGACGGCGAAGCCGAGCAACGCAAGCTCGGCGATACCAATGAGCCCAATGATTGTGAGGGCTCGGCGATGGGCTGGCATTTCCGAGACGACTTTGATGCCTATGAACTTGGAAACGGTATAGCCGGCGACTTGAGCGGCGATCAGTACCGTTTTGAATGCGATTCCCGCGAATGTGATGCCTTCGTAGGTGCCGGCCGTGAATGGCTTGCGAAACGCATACATGCAGAAGTATGTGCCGAACGCTGCCGCGATACAGTACGTCGCGATGCCCGTGTCTTTGATAAAGCTTTCGGATTTAGTACCGTTTTCCACAGGTAAGTCCTAGCAGCGTTAGCGTATTTGGGCGGGGCAGAGTTCAGCGAGAATTCAGTGCAAGTAGTAGAGCTTATGAGAAACCGAAACGCGAGACTGAGTGGAAGTCACCTGCACCCTCGGCCTTAGCCGAGTAACGTGTTAGTTCACTTGCGCCGGCAGCCGCACATTCATGTCGCTCATGACGGACGCAATCTCGTTCACCAGCGCCGAGATGTCCGATACGAAGAGCCTGCCAATATTTCCTATGCGAAAGCAGTTGGCATTGGAGACTTTTCCTGGATAGATCACGTAGCCCCGAGCATTGAGATGGTCGTAGAACTCGTCAAACGAGAAGTTTTCATCCTCTGGGTACAAAAACGACGTGATAATCGGCCCTTGGACATCTGGCGTTAGGTACGTTTCGAAACCAAGCTTCGTCATGCCGTCAACAAGTCGAGATTGATTCGCACGGTATCGTTGTTCTCTTGCTGCCACACCGCCTTCGATTTTTAGTTCCTCAATCGCCTGGCGAAATGCGAGCATGACGTGAGTTGGCGGAGTGAATCGAAATTGGCCGCTGGATTCCAAGCCCTTCCACTGTGCATGCAAGTCAAAGCTGAGGGTGCGAGACCAGCCTGCGGTCTGCTCGAGTGTTGATCGCCTCGCAATGCAAAACGAAAAGCCCGGTACGCCTTCGATGCACTTGTTGGCTGACGAAACGAGGTAGTCGATCTCGCAGCCAGCGAAATCAAATTGAATACCGCCGAATGCGCTCATCGAATCGACGAAGTAGGTTTTGTTATGTCGCTTGACGACTTCACCAATCTCCCGAATGGGATTCATAATGCCTGTGGTCGTTTCGCAATGGACCACTGCGACAGCGGTAATGGATGGGTCCTCTTTTAACAATGCATCAACATCGGTCGGAGAGAATGGAGTGTTCTCTGGCGTCGTGCGACTCGTGCATTCCAAGCCGTGCACTTCGGCGATCGTGCACATTCGCTTACCGTACGATCCGTTGACCAAAATCAACCATTTGCCGTCGCGAGGAATCGTACACGTCAACACTGCTTCGATGCCAAACGTTCCGCTGCCTTGTAGCAATACGCACTCGTAGCCGTCTGATTGAGAGACATCGGCAATCGCCAGCAACTCATTGCGGATTTCTTGCACTACGGCAATGAACTCGGTATCGCGGGATCCGAGGTCTCGCAGCATTGCTTGCTTCACGTTTTGGCTGGTCGTTAGCGGACCGGGCGTGAAGAGCGGCTTGTCTTTCGAGCCAGGAAGTCGTGCGTCGGGATTTTGCATGGTGTATTTCTGGTCGTGATGGGAGCTACCAAGGCAACGAAAAGGTCTTGATATTCGTCATGAATTTCATGGCTTCGATCACGCCCTCTTTGATTCCCAGTCCTGAGTCTTTCACACCGCCGAAGGGCGAGCACTCGATGCGATAGCCTGGAACCTGGTTGACGTTTACGGTGCCAGTACGGATTCCTCGGACACACTCGAGTGCGTTGGGAAGATTGTTGGTCACGACGCCAGACGATAGGCCGAATTTGGAATCATTCGCAACCGCGATCGCATCTTCGACGCTCGAGATCGTGATGATCGGAGCGAGTGGTCCAAATGACTCTTCGCGAATCATTTCGGCATCGCGAGGTACGTTGTCGATGACTGTTGGTTCGAGTTGTGCACCCTTGCGATTTCCGCCGAGCAGAATTTTCGCACCTTGGGCAACCGATTTGTTGACGCGATCTTCGAGCACTTTTGCAGCGGCTTCGTCAATCACGGTACCCACAACGGTATCCGGATCGGCAGGGTCGCCCGTGATGTAAGTTGCGGCGCGCGGGATGTATTGCTCAAGGAACTGATCTTTGATCTTTTCGTGAACCAGCAATCGTTTGACGGATGTGCACCGCTGTCCCGAGTTTCGAAAGCAGCCTTCCGCGGCCAGCGTCACGGCCAGATCCAGATCGGCATCTTCGAGAATGATAAGCGGACTGTTTCCACCGAGTTCAAGGCAGAGTTTTTTGTAACCCGCAATTTTCGCGATACTTTTGCCAACCTTTGTGCCACCGGTGAAGGTTACGAGTTCGATCCGTTCGTCAGCGATCAGTGGTTCAACGACGGACTCGATTTCGCCAACGAAGACACTGAGCATGTGTTTGGGTAGGCCGGCTTCGTACATCAATTCGCAGAGTCTGATTGCCGTCAATGGAGTCTTTTCCGATGGTTTGACGAGCATCGGTACGCCGGCCGCGATTGCTGGTGCGATTTTGTGTGCGACTTGATTCAGAGGGTGGTTGAACGGAGTGATGGCGAGGGCAAGTTTGATGGGCTCACGCGTCGTGAAGATCTTGCGTTTCTTTCCTTTTGGCGAAACGTCGCATGAGAAGATCTGTCCGTCGTCCTTCAGTGCTTCTGCGGCAGCGAACTGGAAGACGTCGCAGCCTCGGCCGACTTCGTAGTTCGTTTCTCGCATGCAAAGCCCAGCTTCCATGCGAATAAGGTTGGCGAATTCGTCGGCTCGTTCGAGTAACAGCTCACGCGCTTTTGTCAGGACCTGCGCCCGATCGTAGCGGCTCATGGTGTTTTCGCCGGCCAGCGTTTTCGTGATCATCTGATTGATATGATCCGGGCCGATCATGCTGACGGTTCCAGTCAGCGAATTATCGTATGGATAGAAGACCGAAAGCTTGGAATCGGTTTCGATTGCTTCTCCGCAAATGTACGACGGAAGTTTAATCGTCTCCGCTGTTGCCGTGCTCATGCCCGTGCCTCATTTAGTGCGTTTACGTGTGCTGCTAACCTGCGACGACAATTCCATTGCAAGCAAAATCGAAGATGTCAAAGTTGCGCGGATCACCCTGTGACTTGGCGTAGTACGTTTCGTTCAACGGGTGGGATAGCACAAGTGGAACCATTTCTTCGTAACGACCACCGTGCGATCGGAGTTGGTTTTCCAGTTGGCTTAGGTCGTGATGAGCTTTCGTTCGCCCGATCACATAGTCCCTGTTGGAAAGTACGAACAAGTCGCCGATTCGGTCACCGGGCAGTTCGAGTTTCTTCACTGCCATGTCGCGTTGATGGACCTCCGCGACGCCATCCAGGGCCATGATCCATTTGCCGACTTCTTGTGAATCAACCTCGTCAGGTAGATAGACCGTCACAGCTGATCCGAGTGCACCATGATGAACAACGTACGGGTCGGTGATAGGACAAATGACTTTGATGCCATCGCCGAACTTCTTCGTTAGTTCCGTTTCCAGGTAGACGACATTGGGATTGCCATCGGTGTCACATTTCGCGTTCATCCCATGATCGGCGGTCGCGGCAATGATGCATCCAAGGTCAAGCAGTCGGCCAATTTCGTGATCGATGGCTTGGTAAAACGCCAGAGACTCGGTGTGTTCTGGTGCGTACTTGTGTTGCATGTAGTCGGTCAGCGTGAGGTAGCAGAGATCTGCTTGGCCTGACTCGATGAGGTAGACGCCGGACCGAAGCACGTAAAGACTAGCGTCTGCCGAATAGATTTCTGGCTTGGGGCCAATGTGGGAGACGATGTCGTCGATTCCGTTTTCGTCGTACGTGACCTCGTCAGCTCGTTCGGTGGAGAATGCGATGCCATCGAGGTTCTTTGAAAGGAGCTTCCTCAATTTGTCTTTGGCCGTAACCATCGCGACTTTGCGACCTGCCGCCGCAGCAGATGCCAGGATTGTCTCACGACGAAGGAAGCTGGGCGAATTCGTCATCACCTCTTTGCCGGTTTCCGGATCGATGATGTAGTTTCCGCCGATCCCCGTATCGCGTGGAGGGCAGCCCGTCACCATGGCACTGTTGTTGACGTTCGTGAAAGATGGCAATGCTCCACGAACCATCGAGCGATGCCCTGTCTTCAACATTTTGGCGAGATGAGGCATCACGCCTTGTGCGAGCGAAACCGAAAGGTATTCATCGCCGCATCCGTCGATACAGATAATTGCAATGGGTAATGAGGGAGGCGAGTATTCTCGCTCATTCACTGTAAAGCTGCACTTCTTTACGTCCAACGAGGACACGTTCATTTGGGTTTCCCGAGAAGACTGCGCTCGACGAGGTGTGCTTTCGATGGAACCAAAAGTACATGCTCATCGCATTCGTTTTTATGTATGCTTAGGCCGCACATCGCGATCTATCACGAAGCAGTTAGTGTAGAGTTATTCTGGCGGTTCGCCAACGTTACATTTCGCGTAATCTGGCAGATCAAAAACGCAGTGTGTCCTGCGAAAGTCAACGGTTCATAACCATGATGCAAAAATGAAAACGGCAACCTTACTTTAAGATACAAACCACAACAGTTGAAAACTCTTCAGCTTTGCGTGCGGCAATGACGAACACCGAGACGAGATTCGATAACACGCCTGTGAGGGCTACTTGGAACGTGCCAACGTTTGAGTTTCCAACGTCGGCGCGAGTCGTCATTGTTGGTGGCGGAATCGCAGGCGCCTCCGCTGCCTATCACTTTGCGAAAGCGGGTTGGACAGACGTCTGTTTGCTCGAGCAAAACAAAATCGCATCCGGCACGACATGGCATGCTGCCGGAATGGTGGGGCAACTACGCAGTAGTTCCGCTCAAACGAAAGTCAATAAAGCGTCCGTCGATCTCTACTCTCGTTTGAAGGAAGAAACGGGACACGATCCCGGGTGGTTGCAGTGTGGCGGCCTGCAACTCGCCACATGTGATGAACGCATGTATCAGTTGCAGCGGACGGCGGCGATGGCGAAAGTCTTCGGCGTGGAAGCTCATATGATCTCCGCCGAAGAGTGTGCGGCTTATTGGCCGATGATGAACAGCAGTGACTTGCTGGGGGGGACATATTTGCCGGGAGACGGTCGAGTTCTACCTGGCGAATGCGCTGTTGCGTTGGCGAAGGGAGCCGTCGCGGGAGGTGTGAAGATAATCGAAGGCGTCACGGTCGAACGTCTGCTGTTCAACGATAAGCTTCTCGGGCAAAAACGATTCAATGGCGTGCAAACGGATCGGGGTGAGATCCGATGCGAATGGATCGTCTTGACCTCTAATATGTGGATGCGACAGATCGGTGTGAATGCCGGTGTCTCGATTCCCGTCTATCCGTGTGAGCATCACTACGTCATCACGAAACCCATGGAGGGCGTGACTCGCAATGCACCATGCACGCGCGACCCAGACTTCGGTAACTACTTTCGGTCGCTTGATGACGGTGCCCTAAAGTTGGGTGCCTTCAAAAGAAGGTCCAAATACTGGAATATCGGCGAACGCGTTCCGAATTCGTTTGACGGATTCTCATTGCTCGATCCCGATTGGCCGGATTTCATGGAGCCATTTGAGAGCTTCATGCACCGGTTTGAAGGACTGACGCGGGATGACGTGGTGAAATTCGTTAACGGTCCGGAAGCTTTTACGCCAGACAACAATTTCATCATGGGGCAGCCGTCTCTTACCGAAGGCTTGTTCGTGATGGGCGGTTGGAATTCTGCCGGCATTGCATGTTCGGGTGGAGCAGGGAAGTACGCCGTCGAGTGGATTGAAAATGGTGGCATGACGATCGATTTGTGTGCGGTAGATGTTCAGCGGTTTCATCCCTTCCAAAACAAGAGATCGTATCTGCAAGACCGTGTCAGCGAAGTACTGGGACTGCACTACCAACTTGCTTTTCCAGGTCGAGAAAAAGAAACGTCGCGCGGCGTGCGTTCCAGCCCGCTCTACGATATTCACAAAAAGTCGAACGCTTTCTTTGGTGTTACGGCTGGTTGGGAGAGACCACGTTACTACGCGCCGGCAGGAATGTCGCCGGACATCGAATACTCGTTCCGCAGACAGAATTGGCATGACTGGGTGGCTGCGGAAGTGAAAGCTTGTCGCGAAGGCGTTGGTATTCTCGATCAATCGACGTTCGGGAAATTCATGCTCGAAGGTCCAGATGCGGTTTCGGCACTGCAGCCTTTGTGCGGAATGAGCGTCGATTGCGAAATCGGCAAAGCTGTCTACACCGGAATGCTCAACGAACGTGGGACGTACGAGGCGGACCTCGTTGTAGCTCGATTGGAACAGGATAAGTTCTACATCGTTACGTCAACGTCTCGACAGAAGAGCGATTCCAATTGGATCACGAAGCACATGCCGGCCAGCTTGCTAAGTCGTTTCGCTGACGTTACGGAACAATTCAGCGTGTTGTCAGTCATGGGGCCCAAGTCTGGCCAGTTGTTGGGCTGCTTTGAAGCTGGTCTTTGCGACGATCAACCGCATGGTCAGATTCAGCAAGTGGAGATCGGTGGCATTTCAGTGTACGGGATTCGTGTCAGCTACGTTGGCGAACTGGGCTGGGAGTTGCACGTTCGATCTGAAGATGCCGTCAAGCTTTACGGAGTACTGCGCGACGCTGGTGAGCGATTCGACGCGCGTTTGATCGGCACGCAAGCAATCTCGGCGATGCGAATCGAAAAAGGATTTCGCGCGTTTGGACACGAACTGTCACCAGAAGAAACGCCATTTCAGGCAGGCTTGGGTTTCGCCATCGATTGGAATCACGAGTTTATCGGTAGGTCGGCACTGGAACGGCAGCGTTCAGTGGTTCCGCACAAGCGTCTTGCCTGTTTCAAGCTAGATGATCCCAACGTCACACTGTGGGGTAGTGAACCAATCCTCTGGGGCGATGAGCTGGCGGGCTACACTTCGAGCGCTTGTTATGGTCCTACTCTCGGAGCGGGCGTGGCGATGGGGTATGTTAGAAACCCTAACGCAAGCCGAACGACCAAAAACGACATCGACAATGCGAACTTCTCTATCGTTCAACTTGGTGAGAAGTACTCTGCGAGTGGATCTTTGAAGCCATTCGTGTAGCACGACCGCCATTGTTGCCTGTTACAAAGCAGCGAGAAGCATGAAGGGGTAAGACGTGATCGAAGGTAAGCTCTCACTCGATAAACTATCTGCAGCCGTTGAAGAAGGCGCGATAGATACGGTCGTCGTCGGTTTCACCGATCTCTACGGGCGACTCGTTGGCAAACGGTTTTCTGCTCGCCACTTTATGAAGCAGATTGCGGAGCACGGTACGCATGCTTGCGACTACCTGCTGACCGTCGATATGGAAATGGAACCGATCGATGGCTACGAGTTTGCGAACTGGAACAAGGGCTACGGCGATTTTCATCTCGCGCCGGATATGGGAACGCTCCGCGAAGCAACCTGGCTGCCGCAGACGGCGATTTTGCTCTGCAACGTTTGCAATCATCATCACGAGTTGGTGCCTGTTGCACCTCGATCATTGTTGCTCCAACAGATTACGGCGGCGAAGGAGTTAGGCTTGTCGGCCATGGCTGGATCGGAGGCGGAGTATTTTCTCTTTCAAGGCGACTACCGAGCTGCCAGCGAAGAAGGTTATGCCCAATTGTCGCCTTCGAGCACATACATCGAAGACTACCACGTGTTGCAAGCGACCCGTGAAGAGCCGTATCACGGCCAGCTCCGACGGCACCTCGATCGTTCTGGCGTTCCCGTTGAATGCACGAAAGGCGAATGGGGACACGGCCAACACGAATTGAATCTCGAGTACACCGACGTGCTTGAGATGGCAGACCGGCACGTACTCTACAAGCAATGCGCGAAAGAACTGGCTGATATGTTGGGCATGAGCGTCACGTTTATGGCGAAGCCCCACGAAGAGCAGGCCGGCTCAAGCTGTCACGTGCACCTTAGTCTTTGGGATGGCGATTCGAACGCGTTCGCTGGTGATGAAGACTTTTATGGAATCGGTTGCAACGAAAAGTTCCGTTGGTTCTTGGGTGGTTGGATGAGACATGCCGCTGACCTCATGGTGATGATGGCGCCGAACGTTAACTCGTACAAGCGATATCAGTCCGGAAGTTGGGCCCCGACGCGTTTGGCTTGGGCTCGCGACAATCGTACTGCAGGATTTCGCGTTGTCGGTGCTGGTAGTAGTCTTCGAATTGAATGTCGCATTCCGGGTGCCGACTGTAATCCGTATTTGACTTATGCCGCGGCGCTCGCTGCCGGATTGGATGGGATTCGAAATCAAATAGAGCCGCCGGAGATGTTCGCCGGGAACGCTTACGATACGGACTCAGTGGCTCACGTTCCTAAGACGCTACGCGAATCCGCAGCGCTATTTCGTGGCAGCGATTTCGCGCGTGACGTATTTGGTTCAGATGTTGTTGACCACTACGCACACTTTTTCGATACCGAACAAGCTGCGTACGACAAAGCCGTGACCGATTGGGAGCGAAGGCGTTACTTCGAAAGAATATGACGATGCCGCTGATCGGAATTACGACTTACGCACAAAACGATGACCTCGAAGTTACGTTGCCGGCGTGCTATATCGATTCGGTCCGTCGCGCGGGTGGTATGCCCGTTCTGATTCCGCCGGGCGAGTTGCAGGTGGAGCGTCTGATTGATCGTCTCGACGGGTTGGTGCTTGCTGGCGGCGGCGATATCGATCCGAAATGTTATGGCTGTGACGAAGTACATGAGACCGTGTACATGTTAGACGAGCATCGTGATCAAACGGAACTCGACCTGGCACGACTCATCATCGATCAGCAATTTCCGACGCTCGCAATATGTCGTGGGATTCAAATCATCAACGTGGCACTTGGCGGAACTTTGCATCAGCATGTGCCGGACGAATTTGGCGAAGATGTCTTGCATCGTGCTCCACCGCGCAAGCCGATACCGCACAATGTTTCCGTCAACCGCGAGTCGACATTGGCAAATGTCATGAAATCGAGTCACGTCGAAACGATGTCGTGGCACCATCAGGCAATTTGTAAACCGGCAGACGAACTGCGAGTTGTAGCGGAGGCGCCGGACGGCGTCGTTGAAGCGATCGAGCACCCAGGACACCCGACGCTGCTTGCGGTGCAGTGGCATCCTGAGTTGACGTCACACGAAGACGTATCACAACAGCGGCTCTTCGATGAACTAGTAAAGAATTCCAAAGCGAGAATGAGGTAACGATGCGTCTGGACGGAAAAGTAGCATTGATCACGGGCGCCTCGAGCGGCATTGGTCGCGAGACCGCACTATTGTTTGCGAACGAAGGTGCGCAGGTCATTGGCGTAGACGTTAACGACGATGCGGGAGCAGCGACGATCGCTGAGATCAATGAATTGCATGCGAGTGATGCTCCTCGGGCGATCTATGTACATGCTGACATTTCGTCAGACGCAGACAGCCGCAATATGTTCGAGCAAGCGGAGCAACAATTCGGGAAGCTCGATATCCTTTTCAACAACGCCGGGATCATGCACAGCGATGACGGCGATTCGCAGTCAACCAGCGAAGACGTTTGGGATTTGACGATGGCGATCAACCTGAAAGGAGTATTCCTCGGTTGTAAATATGGTATTCCAGCGCTGCAACGGGCAGGTGGAGGATCCATCATCAACACGGCTTCGTTCGTTGCCATTCTGGGCGCGGCGACTCCGCAAATCGCATACACCGCGTCGAAGGGTGGAGTCTTGGCCATGACGCGCGAACTTGCAGTCGTCCATGCTCGTGAGAACATTCGCGTGAATGCGTTGTGTCCTGGTCCGCTGCATACCGAGCTGTTGATGAAGTTCCTCGATACCGACGAAAAGAAGCAGCGTCGCCTTGTTCACATCCCAGCCGGAAGGTTCGGGCAAGCAAAAGAGATGGCGGAAGCAGCTCTTTTTCTCGCATCAGACGAGTCTAAGTTCGTCACAGGCACGGACTTCAAAGTAGACGGCGGCATCACCGCCGCCTACGTTACGCCAGAATAATTCTTGGCTAGGCTACTCGCTGCCGCCCGCTATGCCAGTTCTGTTGCCAGTCCAACGGCCGTGTTCTCGTTCGCAGACGGTGCAGTGTATCGCAGGTCCAATTGCTGCGCGACTTGCGAGAGGCTCTTTTGATATCGTTTGCCGAATTTGAACACGGTACCTTCAAAGGAAACACTGTTCATCAGCAGCCCAGGCTGAATGCTTGGGCTCTCGCCTGTGAACTGCTTTCTGATCGCAGGCCGAAACCATCGCGGGCAAACGAGCTGCCAACCATTCTCTGTTGGCGTTAGTTCGCAGCGTGACATTTTCGGGATTCCGCCGATGTCTTGCTGCGGAAATACCGTCAGCATTGCTTGTGCAGGAGGGGTGACGCCGATACTGAACCAGTTGCGTAAAAAGTCGCATAAGATAGAGCGGTAATAGATCTCGCGCCGCTTAACCCAGCGGAATGCGAGTAAGCATGCGCCGAGCAACAGCAGGTTGATGATTGTTGCGATGGTTGGACTGAATGCGTAGATGCCTGCAAGGGCTGCGCAGAGCAGTTTGTTCCCGGCTTCGAATATGGCGTCGATAAACGGCACCGGTGTAATCCAAATCAAGACTTCGAAGAAGAACTTTACCGTATTGATCACGATCACATTGATGATGGTCGCGATCATCAGAAGCGACTCGGCTGAGAATTCGAAAACGCTCGCTTGGTAAACCACGGCGACATGTTCCTCGCCAGGCGGTGCGAAATCGAAACCGCCCATAACGCGAATGACTAGTAGGATGATCAGGGCGGAGTACGTCTCGAGTTGATCAACTGCCTGTGCGAACGGTTTGCTGACTTTGGAAAACTTTGGAAGTGATGTGAGGATCGTTAGCGCGAGAAAAGTCAGGAACACCAAAGGATTGGCGAGCGGCGACGAAGCTCGTTTGAGAAAATGATCGTCGGGCAATCGGTCCTCGCCCATGATAGCGATACCGGACAGGCACGTGAGTCCGAAGAACGGAGAGAGAGCCACCGGCGCAAGTGCACCAAGCCACTCAGTGGTCAATACGCGTTGCGTAATCAGGTCGGCGGTTTCTTGTTCTTCGGCGAGAACGGGTGGCTCGTCGAGGTCGAGGCTTTCGACAATGTTCTTGAGATCTTGTTCTGCCTGCGAAGTATCCTTCGACGTGGATTGCGGCCAATCGATCTTTGGCGAAGATTCAGATTTTGGCGTCACTGCAATAACTTGCGAGGTCAGCATGAGCACCAAAAGGGCTGCGGAATAAGCGGGGCGTCGGAATCGTTCCATTGGGTTTCTCGCGAGAAAGACGGTGACGGCCCATTTTTCGGCGAAACGACATTGAAAGGAAGGGCAGTTTCTCAAGCGCGAAAAGGACGGCTTTTTTAAGGGTTTGTGGTATAGCTGACGAACAGGACATCTTCGGCGTCGCCGGAAGAAACCGTTTAGTTCACGTTGCTTTTCTGCACCAGCGTCGCTTGGCTAAGTTGCTGCTCGTCAATCAAAGTTGAACCGCGATGTGAATCCGACTAGGCTCAAGCCAACAGGTTCCCCATGCAAGGAGTGTTCAGATGAAGAATTGTCCCATTTGCGATCGCCGCCGTTTTTTGTTCACCGCTTCGATGGGGACCGCCGCATTCTTCACCGTGCCGGGTGCGTATGCCGAAGAGTTGGTGAAAACGGCTGCTCAAGGCGAAGGGCCGTTTTATCCAGACAAGCTGCCGTTGGATACCGACAACGATTTGATTTTGATTAACGATAAGATTACGCCGGCCATCGGTGAGGTCACACATCTGACCGGCAAGGTGACGGACATCAAAGGCAAGCCGATTCGCAATGCGTTAGTGAAGATTTGGCAGGCTGATAGCTCGGGGGTTTACATTCACAGCAAAGGCGGCAGCCGTGAAAAGATGGATAAGAACTTTCAAGGCTTTGGTCAGTTCTCGACAGACCTGCAAGGCAAGTATTACTTCCGCTGCATCAAACCCGTGATCTATACGGGGCGTCCACCACATATCCATGTAGCGGTTGAAAAAGGTGGCAAGCGTGTGTTGACTTCGCAGCTGTACATTCGCGGTCACGAAGCGAATGAGAAAGACGGTTTGTTCCGAGAAGCGAAAACGAAAGAAGCTCGTGAGACGCTGTTGGTTGACTTCAAGCCAATGAAGAAATCGAAAACGGGTGAGTTGCGTGCTAAGTTCGATATTGTACTCGGCTTAACACCCAACGAAGACGAAGTGGGCTAGGCTTCGTCTCAAAAACTCAACTTGTTGTAGCGGAATTCGTCAAGCGTTTCGGGCGAGAGATGTACGACGCGCGTCTTGGCGTCACTTCCGTGGAAAGCGTTTTTGGACTTCACGCCGTAGTTCTTCGCTCGTCCAGCCGCGTTGCTCGCATTCCTTCAGCATGAATTTCTGCTGGGCATCATTGAGTCTTGCCACATTTGCATGCGCCGACCAGCTTAGCCTCTCACGACGATTCTTTGGCGGAACGCGTCGCGCGATCGATTCGTAGCGTTGCAATTGATCGCCGGAAACGTATCCCGCGCAGACTTGTGAAAACGCTTCGCCGAACGCAGCGTCACCGGCATTCAGTAAATCGCCGATCCACCACGGGCTGGCTCGTTGGCACCAGAGAGCAAATTGCATAGGGCCTTCCCAGTCGCTTAGCTGAGGACGGCCTTTAACTTTGACGGCGGAAGGCAAGAAATCGAACTTTCCGATCGAAATTTTCGTATTCGCGGGCATGATTGCGTACTAGGCGGTTGGTTCCATGAACGCCACCGAGGATAATGGGTCGAGTTGTTTTCCACATCGTATCGTTTTGGATCTTCGATCGGCTAGTCGGATCTTGGATCGCTTTGAGTGAATAGGGCCAACTAACCCATGACGGAAGATAATCTGTCCGCCGGAGCCAGCTTTCCCAGCACGAGGCTGCGCCGAAATCGCCGCCATTCGTGGATTCGAGACCTAGTGCGTGAGCATCAGGTCGGAGTCGCGGATTTGATCTGGCCCGTTTTTGTACACGACAAAGACACGGCGACCGAGCCTATTCCGTCGATGCCTGGAGTGTGCCGGTACTCGATTGACGCTGTGGTGGATGCCGTGGGCGAGGCTGCTGATCTTGGCGTTCCCGCGATTGCGATCTTTCCGGCTACGGACGAGTCAAAGAAATCGCCTGGCGCAGAAGAAGCCATCAATCCAGAGAACTTGGTCTGCCGAACAACGCGCGCGATTAAGTCGGCGCTCGGTGATCGTATCGGAATCATTTGCGACGTCGCGCTCGATCCTTATTCCAGTCACGGACAAGATGGGCTCGTGCACGACGGATATGTTATCAATGACGAGACGCTTGCTGTTTTGTGTCGGCAAGCGGTGGTTCAAGCACAAGCCGGCTGCGATATCATTGCTCCCTCAGACATGATGGATGGACGCATCGGTACGATTCGTGATGCGTTGGATGACGAAGCGTTTGACGAAGTCGCGATCATGGCTTACTCCGCGAAGTACGCGTCTGCTTTCTATGGGCCATTTCGCGATGCGGTCGGTTCGTCGGGGAACCTCGGTTCTGGTGATAAGAAGACGTACCAGATGGATCCTGCCAACACGAACGAGGCACTACGCGAAGTAGCACTCGATATTGCGGAAGGTGCCGACATGGTAATGGTGAAACCAGGCATGCCCTATTTGGATATCGTGCGTGCTGTAAAGCAAGAGTTCGCAGTGCCGACGTTTGCGTACCAAGTCAGTGGCGAGTACGCGATGTTGTGCGCCGCAGCAGAGAACGGATGGCTTGACCGTGAAAAGGTGACGATGGAAAGTTTGCTGTCGTTCAAGCGAGCCGGCGCCGATGGCATTCTGACTTATTTTGCTGTGGAGGCGGCCAAGCTCCTGCGTGGCTAAATTGAGTTCTATGAATCTTCAAAGATCAGCGGACCAAGACTCCGCATTGGTTCTGTTTTCGGGCGGGCAGGACTCAACGACTTGTCTGTATTGGGCGAAGAAGCGTTTCTCTCGCGTGGAATGTTTGGCGTTCGACTATGGGCAGAAACACTCTGTCGAACTTGAGCAGGCTCAGAAAATCGCAGCTGCCGCCAACGTGGCTTTCTCGATCTGCGATATTCGTAAAACGTTATCCGGTTCGGCGCTCACGGAACACACGAAAGACGTCTCGGCGGAACACGAGAAGAACGCGAACCTGCCAGCATCTTTCGTGCCCGGACGAAACGCGTTGTTCCTGACGCTCGCCGCCAGCCACGCGTACAATCGCGACATCTTTGATCTCGTTGGCGGCATGTGCCAAACGGATTTTTCTGGCTACCCGGACTGCCGTCGAACGTTCGTCGATTCAATTCAGACTTCGCTTTCGCTAGCAATGGAGTGCGACTTTCGGTTGCATACTCCGTTGATGTATCTAACAAAAGCAGAAACGTGGAAGCTGGCGAACGATTTGGGTATCCTCGAGATTGTTCGTACGGAAACACATACGGACTACAACGGTGACCGGACCACGCTTAACGATTGGGGGTACGGGCAACTCGACAACCCAGCATCGGAGCTGCGGGCCAAGGGCTACGCGGAGGCAAAGGCCAAAGGCTGGCTATAGTATTCGAAGCGTTAGGGCGCTTTTCAGCGAAGCAACTGAGTGGTCAAAACACGGTCGCTTCGCCGGAGAGTTCGCGCTCTTCTGCTTTTTAGGAACATTGACAGGGGAGATTGAAAATGGGTGCTAAGAACGTAATGGGTACCGAGTTGCAAGAATGTTCGATGGATCCGGTGACGGGGTTCTATCGTGATGGTTGCTGCAATACGGGAGCGGGCGACGACGGTGTGCATGTGGTGTGCGCAGAAATGACGGACGAGTTTCTGGCTTTCTCGAAGTCACGCGGCAACGATCTTTCGACACCGATGCCCCAGTATCATTTTCCAGGCTTGAAGGCCGGTGATCGCTGGTGTTTGTGTGCTCAGCGTTGGCAAGAAGCATTCAAAGCCGGTATGGCGCCAAAAGTCGCACTGACTTCGACGCATATGTCGGCGCTAGAGTTTTGCGATCTTAAGGACCTTCAAGATCATGCCACCGACGATCATCCTGATGATGACGAAGACTTAGTCGCATGAGTGGCCCGACGTTTGAGACGCAAATTCGCGTTCGCTACGACGAAGCAGACCCGATGGGGTTTGTGCATCACGCGAACTATTTTCGGTACTTCGAGTTATGTCGTACGGAAGCACTGCGAGCTGCCGGTGGTTCTTACAAGGAGGTCGAAGCGAGCGGCAAATTCGTCGTCGTGGTGAAAGCCGAGATCCGATATCGCATTCCCGCAAGGTACGATGATGTGCTGTCGATCCAGCTCGAGATCACCAAAGCTGGAAACGCAAAAATCGAGCACACCTACAAGGCGGTGCGGGATGGCGAAGTGCTCAATGAGGCCGTGATCACGTTAGCCTTGATCGATGACAAAGGCCAAGTTCAGCCGATCCCAGATTGGATGAAACGCACAGTGGATGATTGAAGTTGCGAGTCCGTCGCCTCTCGAGCTTAGTTGCGGGGCCTGGCGCTAAATCAAAACACGGAGTCAGAGTTTGACACTTAGCGTGGGCTGAGGATGTGCCATGGTACGATTGTTCGCAGATCGCCCCACTTCTCAACAAAAAAGTGTTGCCACTACCACGGCGGGGACGCGGTTGCGACCATCTCCTGGGTACGGCAGAATCAAGCTCAGCCGAGGAAAAATCGTCCCTCTGGCGATAACGCTATTTAGCCGTCTGCTTCGCCGAATCTGGCGATACGTGCCCGATATTGCGGGCGACAACGTTTGCTCACGCTTGCTCTGCACGAATGCGGCGAATTACCCTATTATTTGCTGGCAACCCTGGCCGAAAACAGGAAAGGCTTGTTGGCCCCGTCGACGCCTTTCCGGTCCCTGATCGCTCAACTTGAGGAATCCCATGTCTGTCGAAACTTTGCCTCCAAAAACATCCACCGACAACGTTTACTTTCGTTGCTTTGCTGGTTGCGAAGGAAGGCACTCGATCTACGACGTGATCTACCGTTGTCCCAAATGTGATTCGTTGCTCGAAGTCTATCACGAGCGCGAGCCCCTACGGCAAAACAATGCCTATCGTTGGAAGCAGCTTTTTGATTCGCGTGCCAGCACCACGAACTGGCCATATGGCAGTGGCGTCTGGGGCATGCGAGAGTGGGTGATCCCTTCGCTTCGAGACGAGAACGTCGTAAGCATGTGCGAGGGTAACACCAATCTGTTTTGGGCTGACCGACTTGGCAAGCAACTGGGTGTTGAGGATCTGTGGATCAAGCTTTGCGGCAACAGCCACACCGGCAGCTTCAAAGACTTGGGCATGACGGTACTCGTTAGTGTCGTCAAGCAAATGATGGCGATGGAGGGCAATCCGGTGAAAGCTGTGGCCTGTGCGAGCACCGGTGATACGAGCGCCGCGTTGGCCGCCTACGCTGCGTACGCTGGCATCCCCGCAGTGATCTTTTTGCCGGCGGGGAAAGTGAGTACCGCGCAACTCATTCAACCTGTTTCCAATGGAGCACACGTTCTAGCGCTCGACACGGACTTCGACGGTTGCATGAAAATCGTTCAGGAAGTCACGCAAGATCAAAGCATCTATTTGGCGAACTCGATGAACAGCCTTCGCATTGAAGGACAGAAAACGGTCGGCATCGAAATCTGTCGGCAGTTCGATTGGGAAGCTCCCGACTGGATCGTGATTCCGGTTGGCAATCTCGGAAACATTAGTGCGTTGCATAAAGGGTTTCGGTTGATGATGGATCTGGGCCTGATCAAAAAGATGCCGCGTTTGGTTGCGGCTCAAGCTGAGCGAGCCGATCCGTTCTATCAATCATTCAAAAGCGGATTCGATAAGAAAACCTCTGTGACTGCTGGTGAAACATTGGCAAATGCGATTCGGATTGGCGATCCGGTCAGCTATGAAAAAGCTGTCACAGCAGTAAAGGAATCGAATGGCATCGTCGAGCAGGCGACCGAACAGGAGTTGGCCAACGCATGTGCGAAGGCGGATCTGACAGGCATGTTCACGTGCCCACACACAGGAGTCGCACTTGCTGTTCTGGAGAAGTTGATCAAACGTGGCGAGATCAAAAGCGATGACCGAACGGTCGTGATTAGCACTGCGCACGGACTGAAATTTACGGACTTCAAGGTTGGTTATCACGACTCGAAGCTTGAAGGTTTGCAAACGCCGAGCGCCAATCCGCCAACCTACTTGAGCGCGGACACTTCCGTTGTGAAAGAAGAAATCAAAAAACGTCTCGGTGTTTAACCGGCTGCCGTGGCGGTCGTTCCAAGTTGCGATCGAAAGAACAACAGACACACGGATGATTCGCAATAAAGCGAAGAAAACTCCGAATTACTCGTATAGTCACGCTAATTCCTTATGGAGCCTTGTATGGACGCCAAAACAATCATGGAACAAATTCTGAAATCGGGACAAGACCTTGCTGAAAAAGGCAAAGACTTGGCAGCCGAGAAAATGGGTGTTCCAGAGGATGGTGCTGAGAAAGACGCAATGATGTCTGGTCTCGGCAAAGGCGCAGCGGCCACTGGCATTGTTGCTCTATTGCTCGGAACTCGTTTGGGCCGGCGCATCACGGGCAAGGCACTCAAGTACGGAACGTTAGCGGCTTTGGGCACGGTCGCCTATAAGGCGTACCAAAACTATCAAGAATCGTCCGACGGGCAAGTTTCTGACGTAGGCAAAGCAGTCGGCGAGCTTGACGGGCCGGACGTCGAAAAGCGAAGCATGACTTTGCTCAAGGCGATGATCAGCGCAGCAAAGGCCGATGGCCACGTGGACGAAGAAGAACGCAAGGCCATCCAAAGCCAACTTGAACATCTCGAGCTAAGCCAAGACGCGATGCACTTGATACATGCCGAGCTCGAAAAAGGACTCGACGTTGCGGCACTTGCTGATGAAGTCGACTCGCCATCAGCGGCTGCGGAAGTTTATCTCGCATCGCGAATGATTTTGGATGTCAAAAACATGAAAGAGCGAGCTTATCTCGACAACCTTGCGCAGGCACTAGATCTCTCCGAAGATCTCGTCGATAAACTCGAAGCCGAAGTCTAGTCTGGCCACATGAACTCGAATCCTTATCAGGCACCACATACGGAACCGCCCGAACGTCGCCCGGATGACATTCCGGGATATCTTCGGCATCGGGTGTTCCGTCGACGCAAGTTTTGGACGTGGACCATTACCGCCAAATCATTAATGCGTGAGATTCGTGATGATGCTGAGGCATTCGTAAATGCTCATGTTGGTGTCGATAACGTCATTGCGATTAACGAAACGGTTGGTTTCGATTATTCCGTAACGGTTTGGTATCGAACTCGAGGCTAAGGAATTCGATTTCCAGGCAGTCTGAGCTATACTCGGCGTTAAGCCATCCCGCCTCAGTGTCGCTCACCGAGCCTGCTATGCTTCGAAGTTTGCTTGTACTGACTTGCCTGCTTGTGTGTTGCCTTTCGAAATTGCAACACCTATGCGCCGACGACGGCATGGTAACTCCCAGTTTCTCAAACGATGTGATGCCGGTTCTTTCGAAGGTTGGTTGCAACCTCGGAACGTGCCACGGCAACTTGAACGGGAAGGGCGAGCTCAAGTTATCGCTGCGCGGGCAGGATCCGTCGTCTGACTTTGACGCGTTAGTGCGATTGGGAAGAGGAAGACGCACGAGCCTTTCTGCGCCGGAGCTAAGTTTGTTCTTGCAAAAAGCAACCGGCGCTGTGGCCCATGGTGGCGGGGTTCGTTTTGGCCGTGATTCAGCATCGTATGAATTGTTGACACATTGGATTCGCGATGGTGCGCCGGGCCCGACGGAGGAAGAGGCGAAACTTTTACAGCTGGATGTCGAACCTGCCCAAGCGATTATTGCCGATCCAGACGAAACGATAGCTATGCGAGTCATGGCTCACTTTTCGGATGGCACTTCTCGCAATGTGACGAACACTGCGTGTTACGAACTGTCCAACTTGAATGCATTGGTGGATGCGAATGGCGTGGTGACTCGCGAAAAGTTCGGTGAAACAACATTGATCGTACGGTTCTTGCATGAACAACGCCCCGTGCCGATCGCCTTTATCGAATCCAGGCCCAAGTTTAGATGGTACGAGACGCCGCAAGTCAACGAAATCGACGAGCACGTATTCGCGAAACTGAAACGATTGCGAATCAATCCTTCCGAATTGTGCGATGACTCAACATTTGTTCGACGTTCCTACTTAGACGCGATTGGTCGGATTCCCACCGCTTTAGAAGCAAAGCGATTCGTGAATGAATCAACGCCGGGTAAGCGATTGCGTTTGATCGACGAGCTGTTGGCGCGGCCCGAGTTCGCAGACTTTTGGGCGTTAAAGTGGGCGGACGTGCTGCGAGCCGAAGAGAAGGTTTTAGATACAAAAGGCGTCGAGGTCTTTCATGGCTGGATTCGAGATAGTATCGCTTCCGGCAAGTCGCTCGATCGTTTCGTTCGCGATCTTGTCACAGCAAAAGGCAGCACATTCGATACGCCGGCTGCTAACTTTTACCGCGCCAATCGTGATCCATCCACACGCGGCGAAACAGCCGCGCGACTGTTTCTGGGTACACGGTTGCAATGCGCGAAGTGTCACAATCATCCTTTCGATTGTTGGACGCAAGACGACTACTATCAGTGGTCGTCGTTGTTCTCGCAGATCGAATACGAAATCGGTGACAACAAACGACAAGACAGATTGGACAAAAACGAGTTTGCAGGCGAGCAGACTGTGTTGTTCACGAAGCAAGATGAAGTTCGAAATCCTTCGACGGACAAAGTGGCTCTTCCCAAGTTCTTGGGCGACGAGCAGTTGGGTGACAAAGCCAGGGAAGATCGGCTTGGTGCACTCGCCAAATGGTTGACGTCGCCCAAGAATTCTCTGTTCGTGGAATCGCAAACGAATTTCATCTGGTATCAACTGATGGGCCGCGGAATTGTCGATCCGATCGACGACTTCCGGTTGACCAATCCTCCTAGCAATCCTGATCTGATGAAGTTTCTGGCCAGTGACTTCGTAGAGAATGGTTTTGATGTTCGCAGCTTGGTTGGCAAGATCATGAAGTCGCGGACTTATCAGCTGTCATCCAAGCCCAATGATTCGAACAAGAATGATGAAGTTAGCTATTCGCGAGCTTTCGTTCGTCGATTACCGGCCGAGGTGATCTTAGACATGCAGGGGGACGTACTTGATTCGCCGGCTGGTTTCTTGGGCTACGATCGAGGTATCCGTGCTGTCCAGCTTCCCGGAGTAACAAGCAAGCAGTCGCGCAAGAAGCGTCCGAAAGCTGGCGATCGATTCTTGAAGACATTTGGCAAGCCGGAACGGATTATGGCGTGCGACTGCGAGCGTTCGAACGAAACGACACTAAAACAAGTTTTCGTATTGATCGGCGAAGGCCTTAGCGAGCGTTTGGCCGAACCGACGAACCGCCTCTCTCGATTGGCATCTTCAGAAGCGACCAATTCTGAAGTCGTTGACGAACTTTATTGGACCGCTCTTTCGCGTCCGCCAACGAGTCGGGAACAAGCGGCCGCTATTAAAATGATCGAAGGATCCAAAAACCGAGCGTCCGCGTTGCAAGACATTACTTGGGCGCTGTTGAACGCGAAAGAATTCCTGTTTCGAAAATAGTGAACGTACTGGCACACTTATGAACATGGCAAAGATGCATCGACGATCTGTGTTGCGAGTAGGCGGTGCTGGTATGCTCGGTCTGACGATGCCAAAGCTGATGCGAGCGGCAGAGACGGCAACTTCTCTCAAGCCGCGCGCTAAGTCCGTGATTTTTTTGTTCCAGTGGGGTGGGCCAAGCCAACTGGATACGTTCGATATGAAACCCGATGCGCCGGAAACGGTTAGAAGCCCGTACAAAACCATTTCGTCGAGCGCAGACGGCATTCAAGTTTGTGAGCTATTGCCCGAGATGGCAAAGCGGATGGACAAAGTGTCACTCATTCGCACGATGACGCACACGATGAAGAATCACGCGTCAGCAGGGTACTATGCGCTCAGTGGGCATAAGCCGCCGACGGATGACCAGCGATTGCGAGATTCGCTTGACTTGTATCCTGCGTACGGCAGCGTTGTCGATCACCTTCGCCCCAATCAAAACGGAATGCCAACGTCAGTGGCGTATCCGCATGTGATTCGTGATGGCTCTATAGTGCCCGCGCAACATGCAAGCTTTCTGGGTAAGCGTCATGATCCCCTGCTGTTTTTGGAAGATCCGAACGATAGAAACTTCAAGCTTCCCGAGTTAAGTTTACCGGATGGATTGACGGTGGACCGACTTCATCGTCGTCGGGAAATGCAAAAGTTGGTCGACCAGCAAGCGAAGCTGTTGGAGTATTCGGCGCAAGCTCGCGGGTTCGATGACTACTACGAACGTGCGATTTCGATGCTGACAAGTGATCGTGTTCGTAAAGCCTTTGACTTGTCCGCAGAAAAGGAATCCGTTCGAGATCGGTATGGTCGAACAACGTACGGGCAAAGTTGTCTGCTCGCGCGCCGCTTGGTGGAATCCGGTGTGAAATTTGTGACGGTCTACTTTTCATCCAGCATTGGTGGGCGTCGCGTGAACGACGGCGGCTGGGATACGCACGGTTTTGACAATACTCGGATGTATAAGATCGTCGATAAGTATCAGCTGCCTATTACAGACCAGACGCTTCCAACATTGTTGGACGATTTAGATGAACGCGGTTTATTGGACGAGACGCTGGTTGTTTGGATGGGCGAGTTTGGGCGTACGCCGGAGATCAATAAGAATATGAGTCGTGATCATTGGCCGCAGTGCTACACGGCTTTGTTGGCTGGTGGGGGTGTGAAGAAGGGCTACGTGCACGGCAAGTCGGACGAACGAGCAAAATACCCGGTTGAAAACCCAGTAAAACCCGAAGATTTGGCGGCCACCATTTACTATCTGTTGGGAATCAATCCTGCAACGGAAATCTATGACCGCAACGATCGGCCTCTCATTATTGGTGGCGACACGGTGCACGATGTGATCGCGTGAAGTGCTGGTCGCTCACCGAAAATCTCTCGACGGTGAGCGAAGTGTCTTCAAGCTCTCTGCCAGCAATTCAAGTCGATCCACGACTACGTGAATTACCGAGTGCTTGTTCTCGACTCGACCATGAGCGAACCAAGCAGACCCACGTCGGGCCACCGCGTAGTACATCTCCCAGGTCTTCGGATGCACCACCAAGTTTGCGATGCCTGTTTCGTCTTCGATCGTTACAAACGTGATGCCTTTCGCGGTTTGTGGCCGTTGACGCATGATGACTAGCCCAGCTACGCGGACGCGGCGCCCCGTTAGAAGAGAAGGTAACTCTTCGTGCTTGGTAGCACGGAGTTCGTTGAGCTGTTCACGATAGAACGAAATAGGATGTGCCTTGAGCGACAATCCTGTCGTCGCATAGTCCTGAAATACGTCATCGATCGGCGTAACGTTGGGGAGCCGCAACGCAGACATGTCTTCTTCGTCGTCCGATAGCCCGTCGAAAAGCGGGGTGTCGCGAGGCTTCTTGTCTTGTGCCAACGTGTGCCAAAGCGCGGCACGGCGATCCTGTCCAATCGAACGAAAGGCATCCGCATCACTTAGCTGTTTTGTGACGGCCTGGGTAAATTGTGTGCGTGCTGAAAAGTCATCGAGCGAACGAAACGGTCCTTGCTTTCGTGCTTGCTCGATCGTTCGTGCGTGTTGTTCCGAGAAACCAATGATCAATCGCAGGCCTAGCCGAAGCGCGTAGTCGGTGTTTTTATCAGGTTGCTCGAGCGTAACGTCCCAATCACTGTAATTGACGTCGATCGGTAGTATCTGCCCGCCGTGCTCTCGTAGGTCTCGCAACAATTGGCCGGGTGCGTAGAAACCCATCGGTTGACTGTTGATCAAACTCGCAGTGAAGACTGCCGGATAGTGATATTTGAGCCAGCACGATACATACACCAGTAACGCGAAGCTGGCAGCGTGTGATTCAGGGAACCCGTACTCACCAAAACCGCGTATTTGGTTGAATACTTGATTGGCGAACTCTTCGGAGAGCCCTTTCGCAAGCATGCCTTTGTGTAGCTTCTTGCGAAATTTGTCGATGACGCCCGTCTTTCGCCACGCACCCATCGCGCGACGCAGTTGGTCTGCTTCGCCTGGCGTGAATCCAGCGGCGACTACGGCCAACTTCATTGCTTGTTCTTGGAAGATTGGCACACCCATCGTTTTCTTCAATACTTGCTCGATCTCAGCGTTTGGATAGGTGGGTTCCTCGAGTTTCATTCGCCGGCGAAGAAACGGATGCACCATATTGCCTTGAATAGGACCGGGACGCACGATGGCCACTTCGATAACGAGGTCGTAGTAGCAGCGCGGCTTTAATCGAGGCAACATGCTCATCTGTGCCCGGCTTTCGATTTGAAAAACGCCCATCGTATCGGCTTTGCAAATCATGTCGTACACGCCATCGTCGCCTTCGGGGATATTGGCGAGAGTCAGATCTTTTTCGTAGTGCTTTCGGACCATGTCGAATGATTTGCGAATCGCAGAAAGCATGCCGAGCGACAGGCAATCGACTTTGAGCATCCCGAGCTCTTCGAGGTCATTCTTGTCCCAGCTAATCACGGTGCGGTCAGCCATACGAGCATTTTCAATCGGGACAAGTTCGCAGAGCGGCCCTTGGGTCATCACCATGCCGCCAACGTGCTGGCCAAGGTGCCGAGGGAAACCAATCAGTTCGCTGACTCCGTAGACCAATCGTTTGCCGAGTGGCGATTCCGGATCGATACCCACTTCTTGGCATCGCTGATCGAAGTTTTCATCGCTGGACCGGACTTCGACCTGCTTGGATAACGCATCGACGCGATCAAGCGATAGCCCAAGGGCTTTGCCGACATCACGAATGGCGGACCGCTGTCGATACCTAATGACTTCGGCGGCAAGTCCAGCTCGTTCGCGACCATATTTGTTGTAGAGATACTGGAGCACTTCCTCACGTCGCTCGTGTTCGAAATCGATATCGATATCAGGCGCTTCGTCGCGTTCCTTGCTAATAAAACGCTCGAACAGCAGGTCAGTGCGTTCCGGGTCGACACTTGTCACTCCTAAGCAGTAACAAACCGCTGAATTCGCTGCTGATCCGCGACCTTGGCAGAGAATCCTTCTCTCGCGGGCATAGCGAACAAGGTCCCAGACGGTGAGGAAGTAGGCTTCGTACTGCAACTCTTTGATGAGCGGCAGTTCGTGTAGCAGCAGCTGCTTAGCTTTTACGGGAACGCCGGCGGGGTAGCGTTTGGCGGCGCCCTCCCACGTGAGCTTTTCAAGATACTCATACGGTGACATGCCCTCGGGTGCGAGTTCCTCAGGATACTCGTAACGCAATTCGTCGAGCGAAAAATCGCAGCGATCAGCCACTTCTAATGTGCGCGACAGCGAATCGGGAATGTCGCGATAGAGCACTTTCAGTTCGTCCAGGTCACGCAAGTGGTGCTGAGAATTCGGCAGCAGCATCTCGGGCGATTCGGCGACAGGCGTTCCGTTGCGAATTGCCGCCATGATATCGTGAAGGACCATGCGGGCTGGAATGTGGTAGCGAACATCGCCAGCTGCGACCAAACGTAACCCCGACTCGCGGCTTTGGGACTGGTATTGGTCAACTCGTTCGCTATCGTCCGGTCCCCGATGCAATGGAGCCAACAGGTAGGCCCGATTGCCGAAGACTTCGCGAATACGGTTTAGCTCCTCGTTAGCCGTCGGTGCTGAGGTTTCACCAGCTTCACTCCATGTCTGCCACGGTGACGCGCCAACTAAAAGGCCTTGTTCGTGATCGAAGAGATCTTGTGCGAATAAATGACATTCGCCTTTGTCCGCACGGCGCCGTCCAACAGTAATCAGCTTAGAAAGTTTTCCATAAGCGGCCCGGGTTGGCGCCCAAACCAATGCCGGCGCCGAATCTTCGAAAGTCAACTCAGCGCCAATAATCAGCGGGAAAGTTTGCTCTTTCGCGGCCGAGTGGACACGCACGACACCCGATAAAGAATTGCGGTCGGTGACTGCAAGCCCGCTGTAACGACAGTCGATAGCGCGTTGCACGAGTTCGTCCGCATGAGAGGCACCCTCAAGGAACGAGAAGTTCGTTTTGCAATGTAGTTCCACGTAGTTCATAAACAGTCTCGAGACTGCACGAAAAAACCACCAACGTTCGTTGGTGGCTGTTTCAAATAAATCAAATTTTACTGCGGTGTGAGCCGGTTTTACTTGCGTCGTCCGCGACGGATACCAAGGAGACCAATGCATCCGAAGAGTGCCATCAAACCCGCGCTTGGCTCAGGCAGTACTTCTGCAGTTTTGTACTGAACAGTGAACCGAGCACCTGCGTCGGTAACCTGTTCGAAGCCAACGTTGCCACCTGCGGAAAATGGAGGTTGTCCAAAGCCGGTACCCGATAGTCCGACTTGGAAGTCGCCAGTACCAAGGTAGATTGCTGTATTCGCAGTTCCTGTTGTCGTCGCCATAGTTGAATCAGTGCCGAAAAGATCAGCAAGTGCAGCTGTATTTCCACCTGCGAGTGGAATGTCTTGCGTCGATACAACGTCTGATGTTGGGAAAGCCGACAAGGTTAGTGACTGGCCGCCGACTGTCCAGTTTGAAGTTACCGTTGCTCCGGCCGAACCGTTCGCATCAACTCCTGGGGGCAAACCGGTTGAAGGGTTGAGGATTACGTCGTTCGTTGCGGTCACGTCCACGTTTGAAGTTGCTGTTCCCTCGAGGGTAACCATTACTTCTTCAAGCAAAGATCCGCCGTGATTGGCAGGGTTGTAGAGCGGGACGTTGCATTCGAACGTCCAAGGTGTGAGAGTCGTGTCTGCAACGACACATTGTGTTTCGTGTGTCTCAAGAACAATTAGCTGAGCGTTTGCTGTTCCAGCCAATGCTGCGAGCGCCATTCCGATAGCGCCAAGAAGTTTCGAGGTTTTTGTCATGTCCATTAGCGTCTCCTCAAAGATGCAGAAAAGTTATCTGTGTGTTTGGCCACCCAAACGTTACGAACGGTACTGTAACTACTCTTTCTCGTTTGGCAACACGAATTAAACATAAACTTTCAATTCTCATAAAGTTTTTTTAGCACCTTTGGTGCATCGTCTTAGGGCCACGTTTAGTAGGCTTAGGCATCGTTGGGGGGCATCGTTTTTAGCGACGGACAGCAATTCGAGCCGTTTCTAGCCGGAATGGCGCCAGTGGATAGAGGCAGTTGAAGCTCGTAGTCGATCGCGATATATATTCC